>JBKOXF010000079.1:0-20002 GCA_046724795.1 Actinomycetota bacterium
AGCTCGGCCTGATCCCGGCTACGCGCTCTTGCCGATCGCGTCGATCCCGGGGACGTCGAGGCCACGGTCGGCCAGGAGCTCCATCATCGTTCGTGCGTCCTCGATCGCCGCGCCGAGCTCGTCGTTGTTGAAGTAGATGTAGACGTCCCTCGCTGGAAGCGCCGCGATGTGATCGGCCCACCGGCGCAGCTTCGCGCGCGCGTAGAACGGCGACGTTCGCCGGCCCTGGTGGAATCGGATGTACGACCAGCCGCCCGTGACGACGTTGCCCATCCTCCAGCCAGGCCGGTCGGCAAGCACCAAGGCCGCGCCGGCTCCGTCGAGAAGGGCGTACACGTCGTCGTTCTCCCAGGAGTGGTCGCGGAACTCGAACGCCGGGCGCATCGCCTTGGGCAGCATCTTCAGGAACGCCTCGAGACGGTCGAGATCGACGCCGAACCGCGGCGGGAGCTGGAACAGCACAGGACCGAGCTTCGGTCCGAGCTTTCGCGCACGCGACCAGAAGAGCTTCACGGGATCGCGAGGGTCGCGGAGCCGCCGGATGTGGGTGATGTATCGGCTCGCCTTCACCGTGATGACGAAGCCGTCGGCCGACTCGGTCCGCCACTTCAGGAACGACTCCTCCTTCGGGAGCATGTAGAAGGAGTTGTTGACCTCGACCGTGGGGAAGTGCCGCGAGAAGTACTCGAGCCACTTCCGCTGCGGCACGTCCTTCGGATAGAACCGCCGCTTCCAACTCGCGTACTGCCACCCGCTCGTCCCGACCCACGCCTTCACTCGAACAGTGTTCCCTCGGCGAACGCGCCGATGCGCTCGGCAAGCTCCCGCTCGCGGCGCCAGAAGAAGTGGTCGGTGTCGGGGAAGACGACGAGCTCGGCGCCGGGGATCTGCTTCACGAACCGTTTGAGCTCGGGCAGCGGCGCGTACTGGTCGGCCTCGCCGACGCAGAACAACACCGGCCGCCCCAATCTCGCGAGCTCGTCTGCCGAGGGAAGGTCCGGCCGCGGAACGTCGACGACCGGTCCGACGGGCACACCGACGAGCGCGAGGGCAGCCACCCGATCGTCGGTCAGGGCTTCCGTCAGCGCGACCATCGCGCCGAACGACCACGCCGCGACGAACGTCGTTCCCTCGACGCGATCCCGGATCGTGTCGATCGCGGAGCGAACATCCTCCACCTCCTTGTCTCCACCGCTGAACGCACCCTCCGACCCCATCACGCCTCGGAAGTTGAACGACAGCACCGCGAATCCCCGGCGGGCCAGGTCGTTGCGGATGGCCCACAGGATGGGATGGTCCTTGCTGCCGCCGCCGAGCGGGTGTGGGTGACAGATGACTGCCGAAGCGCGCGGCGCTCCGTCGGGCATCCGGAGCTCCGCCTCCAGTGAGAGCCCGTCCGAGGTCTTGCACACGACCCGCTCCATGTCCGTGGGACGATGGCAGACCACATGGCGAACTCGCAAAGCCGAACCGGCGTTGCCATCCGCGAGCCGCTCCCGTGGCACGACCTGTTGCAGCTCGTGCAGACCGCGGAGCAGACGGGGTACGAGGCCCTGTTCGTCCCGGAAGGGCTGGGGCGCGAGGCGTTCGCCACGCTCGGTGGGCTCGCGCCGGTCACCGAGTGGATCCTCCTCGCGCCGGGCGTCGCGGCGATCACCGCCCGACCGGCCCGGACGGCCGCGATGGCCGCCGCCACGGTTCAGGAGCTCTCGGGCGGCCGGTTCATCCTGGGGCTCGGCGCGGGGTTCGAGCGGAAGATCGACGCGGTCAGGGCCTACGTGGACGATGTTCGCCAGACCGAGCTCGGCTTCGACGCCGGCCACCCGCCGCCCATCTGGCTGGCCGCCCTCGGCGATCGCATGATCGCGCTGGCCGCTGAGGTGGCCGACGGGGTGCTGCTGAACTGGTGCACGCCCGAGCGCTTGCGACGGGCTCGCGCCACGCTCGACGAGGCTGTGCAACGCGGGGATCGGGACCCCGGTGCGGTCACGCTCGCCACCTACATTAGGGCCTGCGTCGAGCCCGACGAGGCCGTCGCGATCCAGGCCATCGCCCCGCAGGCCCAGCAGTACGCCTCGATCCCGCACTACCGCGCGCACTTCGAGCAGATGGGGCTGGCGGAGGAGGCAGCGGCGGCCGCGAGCGGTGAGGACCCTGGGCCGCTGATCCGCGCGGTGACCCTCGTCGGCGATGCGAAGGCTGCGGCCGACCGCCTCCAGGCCTACCGTGACGCCGGCGCCGACCTGCCCGTGGTCTACCCGGTCCCGGCGCTGGAGCCACTCTCGTCCATGCTCGGGACGGTCCTGGCCCTGGCGCCGCACCCGACGCTCGAGGCTTGAGCACGCGGTTGCGCACCGGCCGAGTCGGGGTAGGATTTCAACGGCCGACACCGTCCAAATAGGGGGAAGGAACCCGCCATGACGTACACGATCTGCGAGCCCTGCATCGACGTGAAGGACCGGACCTGCGTCGACGAGTGCCCGGTGGACTGCATCTACGAGGGCGGCAGGATGCTCTACATCCAGCCCGACGAGTGCGTGGACTGCGGCGCCTGCGAGCCGGTGTGCCCGGTCACGGCGATCTTCTACGAGGACGACGTGCCCTCGGAGTGGAAGCAGTACACCCCGATCAACGCGGAGTTCTTCAGCGACGCCGTGAGCGGCATCGGGTCACCGGGGGGCGCAGCGCAGGTCGGCCCCGTCGAGAAGGACCATCCGACCGTCGCCGGATTCGCCGGATAGCTGCTCTATACGCCAGCCGGGACCGGCTGGGGCTCCGGCTGCGGTCCGGGCGGCTCCCGCAGGCCTTCCAGCGACACGTTCGGCAGCCGCTTGTCCAGCCACTTCGGCAGCCACCAGTTCCAATCGCCGAGCAGCCGCATCGTGGCCGGCACGATCATGACCCGGATGATCGTGGCGTCGATCAGGACGGCCGCGGCGAGCCCGAATCCGAGCTCCTTGATCGGGAGTAGTCGTCCGAATGCGAACGCGCCGAACACGGTGACCATGATCAGGGCCGCGCTGGTGATGAGGCTGCCGGTGTGCTCGAGGCCCCACGCCACGGCCTCGGTGTTGTCGCCGGTCTTCAGGTACTCCTCCCGGATCCGGGCCAGCAGAAACACCTCGTAGTCCATCGACAGGCCGAACAGGATGGAGAACTGGAACAGGGGCATGAACGAGTCGATGTACCCGACGTGGTGGAACGACAGCAGTCCCTCGAGATGCCCCTCCTGGAACACGAACACCATCAGACCGTAGGCGGCGATCACGCTGGCCAGGTTCATGAGGAGGGCCTTCAGCGGGATGAGCACGCTGCGGAAGAACAACAGCAGCACGAAGAACGACAGCACCAGCACGAGCAGCACGACCGGGATCAGCTTGACCTGCAGCTCATGGTTGAGGTCGGTGTTCAGGCCGGGGCTCCCGCCGACGTTCGCGGTCTCGGGTGCCTTGAGCGCGACCAGAGCGTCCTGGCGCAGCCTCCTGACCAGGTCGTCGGTCTGGGTGGCCTGCGCGCCATGCCTGCCGACCACGTCGATCAGCGTCTTCGTGCGGTTCGCGGCGATGAGCGGCGCCACTTGGCTCTGGCCGAGGATCGAGTTCACGAACGCTCGAGCCTGCGCTTCAGTCTGTCCGGGTTGGACGATCGAGTCCACCCGGACGACCTCGGGATCCTGCTCGATCAGCTTCACGTAGTCGTACACACCGCCGAGCCCGTCGCTCGTCACGCCTCGGGGATCGGTCACCACCACCTGCACCGGCGCGACCTGCCCCTCGCCGAAGGCTTCGGCCGTGATGTTGGCGGCGACCCGCGGCCCCGCGTCCGCGGGCAGGATGTTCGGCCCCGACGAACCGAGCTTCAGGTTGAGCGCCGGCGCTGCGAGCACCAGGAGGACGGCGAGGCCGGCCAGGAGCGGCGGCCACGGGTGTCGCATGATGAACATGGCCCACCGGTGCCACCATCCCGTTTCGGCCTGGCGTTCCTTGCGGATGCGGAGCTTGTTCACGCGGAGGCCGATCATCCCGAGGATGGCCGGAAGCAGTGTGAGCGCGGCGACGCCGGCGATTGCCACCGCGATCATGGCGCCGTAGCCCATCGAGCTGAACGCGGCGATCCGCACGAGCTGTGTTCCGGAGAGCGCCAGGACGACCGTGAGGGCCGACACGAACACGGCCTTGCCGCTCGTGGCGATCGATTCGGCGATGGCCACGTCCACCGGACGCTGCGCCCGGAGGCGCTCGCGGAACCTGCTCACGATGAACAGCGAGTAGTCGATCCCCACACCGAGCCCGAGCATCGACATCGTGTTCTCCGTGAACACCGACACCGTGGCGTGCCCGGCGATGATCGAGACGATCCCGAACGCGATGAGCAGCCCGAAGATGGCCATGACCAGCGGGATGCCGGCCGCGATCAGCGAGCCGAACGCGAAGATCAGGATGATCAGGGTGATGGGGAAGGCGATCGTCTCGGCGTGCGTGAGGTCGTGGGTCGTGGTGTCGGAGAACGCCTTGTAGAACGGCGCGTCGCCGGTGATGAGGGTCTGGATCCCCGTGCCCTTCGCGGCCTTCGCCACGGCCGCCTCCACGGCCGGGTCGTGCTTCAGGGCCTGGTCCTGGTTGTCGGCGAGGGGAACCGTCACCGTGACGGTGTGCCCGTCCTTCGAGATGAACCGAGCCGGGAGGGCGTAGGGGTCGACGATCTTCGAGCCGGCGATGCCGGGGGCGTTCTTGAGGACTGCGATCTCCCGCTTCACGGCGTCCTTGAACGCCTGGTCCTTGGCGATGAGCGTCGCGCTCCGCATCACGAGGAGGTCGTTGAACTGCGATTGGTTCTCGGCGAAGACCGTTTCGACGTCGTGCTTCACCAGGTCTGATTGGGAGCCGGGGACCTCGAACCCGCCCTGCGACAGGTTGTCGGAGAGCGTCTTCACGAAGGGCATCATCGCGACGAGCGCAACAACCCATACCGCAAGCACCCACCGCCGCCGGCGATATGCGAAGGCGCCGATCCGGTAGAAAAGGGACGGTCGAGTCACGGGCTCATTCATGGGCTCACTCTCCGGTCGGCACGATAGCCGGTGCCGACGACGCGTGGTCCAATCTCCCCGCCGTCCCCTCCTCGGGCAATCCGGTGGCCTTCCAATCGCCGGTGACGGGCCAGCGGCGGCGCTGCTGCGTCGCGAGCTTCTCCATCAGCGCGATCGCATGAGGGTCCTCCTCGGCCGGCCGCCACTCCACCACGCCGGCCTCCACCGCCCGGCGCCAGATGTCGAGCCCCCGGTCCGTCCGGACGATGGTGAGCGTCCATCCTTCGCTCTGGCCCAGCCCGCCGAAGCTGATGTCGGCGTGCTCCGCTGCGAAATCGGGGCACAGCTTGCAGCCGGGGCGGGTCCACTCGCGGGCCTCCTTCAGCCCGATGTCGACCACGTCGCCCGCCTTCGTGTACACGATGACCTTGCCCTTCACGTTGATCCGAGCGATGTCCTCGTAGTCAATGACGAGCTCGTCGTGGATCTTGTGACGCATGAGCCCCTCGTACGTGAAGGTTTTCGAGCAGAGCAGTCCGAACGTCCAGGCGATCCGCTTGCGCCACTTGTTCACGCGCCGGGCTTCCAGCGCGCCGGTGACGCTGGCCTGGCACGACATCCCCACCAGGGCCACCTTGGTCAGGCCCATCTCCGCAGCCTTCGTGAGCGCGAGTGGGTTCGCCGAATACGTGTAGCGGGAGCCCGCGGTTGCGAGCACCCCGTCGGTGTCGGTGACCACCGTGGGCGCGGCGTCCCATGGTCGCTCCTCTGAAAGCTTGGACGTGCACGCGCCGTCGATCTGGCCGGTCTCGAGGCCCCAGATGAGCAGCGACGAAACGACGCCGCCGTCCTGTCCGTGCGCGAGCACGCGGGGATCGGCCGCGCGAGCCAGGACGAGGGCCTGGTGAACCCCGATGACCTCGTCGATGGACCGGGTTCGGTCGAACAGCATGCGGTCGATCTCGGGTTCCCACTCTCGGAACCGGGGGCACGCACGCGTGCAGATGTCGCAGCCCTTGTCGCCGTGGGTGCAGTGATCGGCCGGTCCGTCCTCGAGATGGAACGGGCGGTACGGACCGTTCGGCCCCTCGGTGTGCTCGTACCCGAGGACGTGGAACGGGCACACGACCACGCACGCAGAGCACCCGGTGCACAGTCCCGACGCGACCACTTCGTGGAAGAGCTCGCGCCACTGGGTCTTCGGCTCTCCGCTCACCCCGCCCAGTATAGGAAGCCCGCGCTCGAACTCTTCGACCTCGGTGCAAGCCGCGGGCCGGATCCCGCCGTAGTACCGGAAACCGTCACCGCGGAGGTGTTCTCGATGAGGAGAGGCGTGCTCGGATTTCCTGCCCTGGTGCTCGTGCTGGCGGTGGTCGCGACGGCCTGTGGAGGCGGCGGTGGCGGCGGTGGGACCAGCAGCCCGAGCCCAAGCGAGAGCAGCTCCGAGGAGGGCGGCGGCGGAACGATCTCGATCGGCTCGGACCAGGCGAACAACCACGGGTCGAAGGATGTCGCGAGCGCGAGCTCGGTCGACATGGAGGCCGACAACGAGGAGGGCGGCCAGTACTACTTCGATCCCACCGTGCTGAAGGGCTCACCGGGCCAGAAGCTCCAGATCACGATCGACAACGAGGGCAACACGAAGCACAACTTCACGATCGAGAGCCAGAAGGTCGACGAGGACATCAACCCGGGCAAGGAGGTCACGGTGACGGTGACGTTCCCGCAGTCGGGTTCGGTCGAGTTCTTCTGCGAGTACCACCACGCCCTGGGGATGGCGGGCGAGCTCAGCACCACCTGAGGGCGTGCCGCTGTCAGTGGTTCAATAACGTGTGCGCCGGAGCCAAGCCACGCTCGTCGTGTTGGTTTCGCTCGCGGGCGCCGCGTGCAGCTCGGGGAGCAGCGGGCCGAGCGCGGGGCAGACCATCGACATCGCCGGACAGTCCGTGGTGGTGCAAGGGACGATCGACGTCGGCGGGCAAACCGCCGAGGACGTCGACGCGACGGACTTCTCCTTCGACCCCACGGTGCTCTCCGGGTCCGGGGGTCAGACCCTGAGCATCACGCTGCACAACCGGGGGAGCACGTTGCACAACTTCAGCTTGCCCCAGCAGCAGATCAGTCAGGACGTCGCGCCGGGCCAGAGCACGACAGTCAGCGTGACGTTTCCGGCGAACGGCCAGCTGCCGTTCTTCTGCCGGTTCCACAAGGGACGCGGGATGCTCGGCCTGCTGCGAGCGGGCTGAGGCTAGATCGAGAAGGACTTGCCGCAGGCGCATTCGTGGACGGCCTGCGGGTTGAAGACCTTCAGGCCGCCGCCCACGAGCGAGTCGTTGAACTCGAGCGTGGACCCCTCCAGGATCGGCGCGCTGCGCGGATCGACGACGACTCGGAAGCCGTCAACCTCGATGACGTGGTCATCGTCGCGGGGGTCGTCGAAGGACAACTCGTAGCTGAACCCGTCGCAGCCTCCGGCCACCACTCGCACGCGCAGGCAGGAGTCGGCGCGTCCCTCGCGTTCGGCCACCGCACGCGCACGATGCGCGGCCTTCTCGGTGACGGTGAGGACGGAGGTCGTCTGGCTCATCGCACCCATGATACCCGCGCTCACTCGAGCTTCCCGGCCAGCTCGGAGAACGCCGTGCGCAGGGATTCCGAGAGCGTGGGGTACGCGTGGATGGTGTCGGCGATCACGCGCGCCGGGACCCGTCCGGCCATGGCCACGACGACCTGGTGGATCATCTCGCCCGCACCTTGGCCGACGATGTGGCCACCGAGGAGCTCGCCCGTTCCGGCGTCGGCCACGAGCTTCACCATGCCGAACGCGTGGCCCTCCAGATGTGCCCGCTCGTTGTCGTCGAATCGGGTGAAGGACGTCACCACCTCGTGTCCGGCGTCCCGAGCGGCCGCCTCCGTCAATCCCACGCTTCCCACCTCGGGCTCGGTGAACGTCACCCGGGGGACGACGCGATAGTCGCGCGTGCGCGGGCGCCCCAGGATGTCGTCGACCACGAGCTCCGCCTCGTACGTGCCGACGTGCGTGAACAGCAGCTCGCCGGTCGCGTCGCCCGCGGCCCAGATCCCGTCGGCCGTCGTGCGGAGCTGCTCGTCCAGCACTGGCCACCCCCGCTCGTTCAGCTCGACGCCCGCCGCGGCGAGATCGTGCACCTCGAACACCGGCCGACGGCCGATCGCCATGAGGAGCTGCTCGGCGTGGACGTGCTGATCGTCCTCGAAGTCGATCTGCCAACCGTCCGGCCCGTGCGACGCCCGGCAGCTCGTGGTGTCGCACATCAGGGAGATCCCTTCCGCTTCGAGCGCCTCGAGGATGGCAGCGGAGGATTCGTCGTCCTCACCCGGAAGGATCCGGCCGGCCAGCTCGACCACGGAGACCGTGGCGCCGAAACGCGAGTACACCTGGGCGAACTCGAGACCGATGGGCCCCGAGCCGATCACCGCGAGCGACGAGGGCACCGCTGTCGCCGACCAGATGGCCTCCTTGTTCGTCCAGAACGGTCCGTCCTGGAGGCCGTCGATCGCGGGAACCATGGCGTCTGACCCGGTCGCCAACACGATGCGGCCGGCTTCGACCTGCGTGCCGTCGGCGAGCTCGACCCGGTGCGGGCCGACCAGTCGAGCCTCTTGGAGGAACACCCGGATGCCCTGTTCCTCGAACGGTTTCGGTCCCTCGCCCGACTGCGAGTCGATGATCCGGCGGACCCGGTCGATGACGGCCGGGAAGTCCACCTCCACCGAGGGGACCCGAACGCCGTACCGGCCGGCGCCGCGCGCGGTCGCCGCGACCTTCGCGCTCGCCAGCATCGCCTTCGTGGGGACGCAGCCGTAGTGGTTGCACTCCCCGCCGAGCTTGTCCCGCTCGGCGATCCCGACCGTGAGCCCGCCCGCCCTGCCCAGTGAGAACGCGACCTCCGAGCCGGTGCCGCCGCCCCCGACCACGAACACGTCGAACCGCTCCACGAGGGAACCCTATCCACTCGTGTCGCTAGCATGGACGGCGTGGCGATCGACACCGCTCTTCGCGACGCGCTTCGCTCGGCGCTCACCCCGATCGACGGGGTCGGGGAGCCCGACGTCGCGAGGCCGGCCGCCGTCCTGCTGCCGCTGGTGGAGGAACCCGAGCCGTGGATCGTGTTCACGAAGCGAACCGACGAGCTGCCGCGCCATCCCGGAGAGATCTCGTTCCCGGGTGGGATGCAAAACGCCGGCGACGGCGACCTTCTGACGACAGCGCTGCGAGAGACCCACGAAGAGCTCGGCATCGATCCCGACGGCGTCGACGTCCTCGGCGGACTCTCACCATTGCAGACGTTCACGAGCGGCACGGCGATCGTCCCGTTCGTCGGCGTGCTCGCCGCGGACCCCGTGTTCACTGCGAACCCGTCGGAGATCGCCGAGGTGCTGGAGTTCTCGGTGACGCGTTTGCTGGGCGT
The DNA here is from genome assembly GCA_046724795.1 of Actinomycetota bacterium. Lineage (GTDB taxonomy): Bacteria > Actinomycetota > UBA4738 > UBA4738 > JACQTL01 > JBKOXF01. The sequence continues at coordinate 9,481 of JBKOXF010000079.1, forward strand.
GGAGAGACCCATGGCCTGGAGCCGCGACCACGAGACGTACTGGGGACATGTCTACGAGCTCGACGGGCATACGATCTGGGGCGCCACGGCCCGCATCCTCAACGAGTTCCTCGAGCTCTACCGAGCTCTCTAGGAAGGAGACCGCGTGAGCGATGAAGCATTCGAGCCCGGCATGCCGAGCGATCAGGAGCTCCGATCGATCCTGGGCGAAGCGAAGACGATCGCAGTGGTCGGGCTGTCGTCCAAGCCCCACCGAGACTCGCACCAGGTGGCCGAGTGGCTTCAGGAGAAGGGGTACCGGATCATCCCGGTGAACCCGTACGAGACAGAGGTCCTGGGCGAGAAGGCCTATCCGACGCTCCTCGACGTGCCGGAGAAGATCGACGTGGTCGATGTGTTCCGGCGCGCCGAGTACACACCCGAGGTCGCGGAGCAGGCCGTGAAGATCGGGGCGAAGGTGCTGTGGCTGCAGGACGGCATCGTGAACGAGGAGGCTTGGAACATGGCTCAGGCCGGCGGGATCGACGTCGTCATGGGCGTGTGCATCCGGCGGACGAAGCGGCGGCTCGACCGGCAGGTCTCGTGATGCAGAAGTGGGAGTACTTCGTCGCGCCGCTGCTCGAGCACAACCCTGGGGAGATCCTGAACACGTTCGGCCAGGACGGCTGGGAGCTCGTGACGGTTCTGCAGATCGAGAACCCACAGGGCGGCCGCTCGCTCGTCGCGTACTTGAAGCGACCCCTGAGCTGATCGGGTCGGCGCGGGATGTGGGGGTATCCCCCACGATCCGCCCTGGTCGCCTTGCTCTCCTTTGCCGATAATGGCCAACGCCGATGCGCCGGTGGGGGGGATTCGTCTTCGCGTTCGCGTTGCTCGCGGCAGCGGTCTTCAACGCGGCCCCGGCCCGGGCGTCGTTCCCGAACGACCCGCTCTTCGATCCCGGCACAAATCCGAAAGGCACCGGCGGTCAGTGGAACCTGGCCTCCGACGGGCGGGGGATCTCGGCCGACACTGCCTAGAACACCACGATCGGGACCGGGGTCACCGTCGCCGTCATCGACACCGGCATGAACTTCAGCCACCAGGACCTCCAGAACCAGTACTGGACGAACCCCGGTGAGACCGGCGGCGGCAAGCAATCGAACGGGATCGACGACGACGGGAACGGGTACGTCGACGACTGGCGGGGTTGGGACTTCTACCAGGACGACAACGACCCCACCGACCTGAACGGCCACGGGACAGGGCGCGCCGGGATCCTCGCCGCCGAGCAGAACAACTCGCTGGGGATCTCGGGAGTGGCGCCGGGAGTGAAGATCATGGTGCTGCGCACGAGCAACAGCATCCTCCATCGCCCCGACCGCGTGGCCGCCGCCATCCGCTACGCCACGGACAACGGCGCTCGGGTCATCAACATGGCCCTCGGCGCGGTCGCCGACACGCCCGTGTTGCGCGACGCCATGACGTGCGCGGAGGCGAACGGAGTCGCCCCCGTCGTCGCGATGGCCAACGAGTTCAGCCAGCACACGAACATCCCGACCGTGTACGACGAGGCGGTCGGGGCAGGGGCCATCGTCCCCAACTCGATCGGGTCGACCGCCTCCGACTTCACCGTCAAGGCGGCGTACTCGAACTACGGACCGCTCGTCGACGTGGTCGCCCCGTCGTCGGTGTACGAGACCAGTCTCGGCGGTGGGTACGACCACGGCAGCGGAACGTCGTCCGCCACGCCCGGCATCGCAGGCGTCGCGGCGCTCGTGATCGCAGCCGCGCAGGACAACTCGATCACGCTCTCCGAGCAGGAAGTCGTGCAGATCGTTCGGATGAGCGCGGACGACCTGGTCGGCGGCCCGTACCACTACGTCGCCGGGTGGGACCGGTACACCGGGTGGGGTCGTGTGGACGCCGCGAACGCCGTAGCCATGGTGACGTCCGGGAACATCCCGCCGGTCGCCGACATCACCGGGCCCGCCTGGTACTCACGCCAGAGCGGCACGGTCTACGTCACGGGCGCCGTGTCGGCACGCACGTCCCCGTACCAGTGGACGCTCTCGATCGGGAAGGGGAACCAGCCCGCTTCGTTCACCACGGTCGCGACCGGATCGGGGAGCTCCCCGTTCAACGGCCAGCTGGGGAGCTTCGACGCGAGCTCGATGTCCAACGGCCTCTACACACTGAAGCTGGACGTCACCGACGGGACCAACAACCTCGGTGAGGACCGCCAGGCATTCTCAATCCGGAACGATCCCTCGATCATGTTCCGCACGCAGCTCGCGGGGTCGGTCTCCGGCGGACCAGTCTTCGCCAACATCGATGGCCAGGCGGGGGACGAACTGATCGTGGCGGACGGCACCGGCTACGTGCATGCGTTCCGCGCCAACGGGACGGAGGCTCCCGGGTGGCCGGTCTCGACGCCGCAGATCGCGTGGCACGGCCTGACGTATCACCAGGGCTTCATCGGCGGACCCTCTGTCGGGGACCTCCTCGGCAACGGCCAGCAGGACGTGGTCATCGGGGGTCTCGACGGGTACGTGTACGCGTGGGATCCCGGCGGCAATCTCCTGTCCGGCTGGCCGCAGGCCACCTCGACCGCGGTCGATCCGTCCAACCAGACCTATGACGCCGGCGTGTACGGCACTCCGGCCCTGGCCAACCTCGATGGCAATCCAGGGCTCGAGGTCATCGTGGGGGCCGGCAACGGGAAGGTCTACGCGTGGCACGCCGACGGCACGCCGGTGTCGGGATGGCCGGTCCTCCTGCAGGACCCGGCGAAGCCCTTCCAGGCGAACCCGGTCGTCTCCTCACAGGACGTGGGCGATCTCGACAACGACGGGACCATGGACGTCGTGATCGGGTCCGAGGAGCACTACGGTTCGTCGACGAGGCTGTACGTCCTCGAGCCCGATGGGTCCTACAAGACAGGTTGGCCGCGGTCCTTGAACGTGTTCAGCTCGAGCGGGCTCCCGCTCGTTGCCACTGGCATCGCCCTGAGCCCCGTGCTCGCGGACGTCAACGGGGACGGCAACCTCGAGATCGGGATCAGCGCGTTCACGGGTGGGTACTTCCTCTTCAACGCGAACGGCACGTCCGCGACGTTCTCCGCCGGCCTGTACGGGCCCGGATCGAACGCAGCGGACTCCGGCACGATCGATTCGACCGCCAACCTCGCCTTCGAAGACCTGAACGCCGACGGCAAGCCCGACCTGGTGGCCGGCGGCGCCGGACTCGGCCTCCTGAACGCCAGCACGAACGACGGCAAGGTGCCGCACTTCAACCACCTCGTGGTCGCGTTCAACGGCAACACGAAGAAGTACTTCCGGGCGTGGCCGCGAGTGAGCAAGGACTGGATGTTCCTGAACGGGCCGATCCTCGCCGACGTCGACGGTGACGGGCGGCCCGAGGTGATCATGGGCAACGGGGTCGGCCAACTCGATGCCTTCCGCCTCGACGGAACGGAGGCCATGGACTTCCCCAAGCAGGTCGGGCAGTGGATCCAGGGCTCGGCAGCGGCGGGCGACATGGCGGGGAACCACCACGTCGAGGTCGCCGTGGGTACTCGATTGGGGATGTTGATCGTCTACAACACGAGAGGCCGTCCCAAGGGCCTGCAGTGGCCGGACTTCCACGGCGATCCGGCCGGAACCGGCGTCTACACCCCCTAGGTCACGTGGCGCTCAGCCGAGCGCCTGTTCCAGGTCCGCGATCAGGTCGTCGGGATGCTCGACGCCCACCGAGAGCCTGATGAGGTGGGCCGGCACCTCGAGCTCGGATCCCGCCACGCTCGCGTGCGTCATCGGCCCGGGGACCTCGATCAGTGACTCCACCCCGCCCAGGGACTCCGCCAGGAAGAACAGCCTGGTCCGCTGGGCCACCTCGATCGCGGCGGCTTCGCTCTCCATCTCGAACGAGACCATCCCGCCGAAGTCCCGCATCTGCTCCTTCGCGAGGTCGTGGCCCGGGTGCGACGGAAGCCCCGGGTAGTAGACCCGTGTCACTCTGGGATGCCCCTCCAGGAATCTCGCGACGGCGCCGGCGCCGCGGCTGTGCGCCTGCATGCGAAGAGCCAGCGTCTTCACCCCTCGCAGGGCCAGGTAGCAGTCGAGAGGACCGGGGACGGCGCCCACGGCGTTCTGCAGGAACGCGAGCCGCTCCGCGGTCTCTGCGTCCCGGACGACCAGCGCCCCCGACACGAGATCGGAGTGGCCCGCCAGGTACTTCGTGACCGAGTGGACGACGACGTCGGCCCCGAGCTCCAGCGGCCGCTGCAGGTACGGCGTGGCGAACGTGTTGTCGACAACGCATCGGGCGCCGGCGGCGTGCGCGATCTCCGCGCAGCGAGCGATGTCCACGATCTTCAGCAGTGGATTCGACGGCGACTCGATCCACACGATCCGGGTTTCATCGCGCACTGCCCCTCGCACCGCGTCCTGGTCGGTGAGGTCGACCGTGTCGAACGCCACACCCCATTCCGACAGCACTCGAGCTAGGAGCCGGTACGTTCCGCCGTACACGTCGTCACCCATCACGACGTGATCGCCCGGGCGAAGCAGGAGGAGCAGCAGCGTGGCCTCCGCCGCCATGCCGCTGGCGAAGCAGTACGCGAACTCGCCTCCTTCGAGTGAGGCCAGCGCGGCCTGCAACGCTTCTCGCGTGGGGTTGCCGCCCCGCGCGTAGTCGTACGTCCGTGGTTTTCCCACGGCGAGCTGCGCGTAGGTGGAGGTCTGGAAGATGGGCACGTTGACGGAGCCGTGCTGCGGCTCCGGATCCTGCCCGGCGTGGATCGCGCGGGTCTCGAACCGGAGGTCCTCTTCCTCGTCCTCGTGGCGGGCGGCACGCCCTCCTCGGTCGTGACCTATCTCATCTCGGCCGGCAGGTCCCATCCGCGCCTCCTCAGCTCGCGCACCGCTTCGTCGCCCTCACGGGCCACTCGCCACAGGATCGCCTTGCGCTTGGCGTCGTGTCCCCGGGCGAACTCTCCTCCGGTCAGCTCACCACATGTCGGGTCCCCGCACCGACAGGGCGACAGCCCCGGCAGATGCGGCTGGTTCTCCGGCGCGGGCGGCCGTTCGCACGGCCCGTAGGGCCGGGCCGGCAGCCGGGCCGAGGGGAGCACGATGACGCCCTCCTTGGGATCGCCGAGCGCGGAGAATCGCCCACGGAGGGCGAACAGGCCGGTGAGCGCGGCCAAGGCCGCATCGACCTGGTCCATCGATCGCAGGCGATCGGCGTCGACGCCTCGGGCCGTCAAGACCGCCGCCCGCCATTGTCGTTTGCGGGCGCTCTTGGGTTGGAGGCATCCGGAAAGCACCACGGCGGTGGCGTGCGGGAACACCTCGATGGCGGTGCGATGCGCGCGGCCGCCCCGGTACCGCCCGAACCCGTGCCGCGCAGCCACCTCGAACACCAGGAACCCCGCTCGCATCCAGTCGTAGAAGGCGTTCTCAGCCTTCTTCGGGTCCGAAGGCGTACCGAACGACTGGATCCCGAACCGCCGGATCTCGCGCTCGGTGAGCCTGGATCCGCCGGGCGACCGGCCCCACGCCGGCGGCGCGTCGATCGCCACGATGTCCGGCGGGATCTCCTCGATGAGGTCGCCGATGTCCTCGGCCTCGAGGCGCCTCCGCGTCTCCGCGATCGACATCGATGCGTCGAGGACGACCGCGTCGAGGCCCTTGCGTGTCGTCCCGACGTCCACGCCGAGGGCGATCACTGCTGCCGGCGATGGGCCAGGAACTCGAGCAGGTCGCTGCGGGTGAGAACGCCGGTGACGAGGCTCCCGCGGGCGACCAGTACCGCCGGCGCGTCCTGGAGCGCGGAGAACGCCACCTCCACCGGTTCGGCGTGCTCGATGAGCGGGATGGGCGGGCCCATCACGGCGGCCACGTCGGCCTGAAGGGCGTCGGGATCGCGGAAGATGCGATCGAGAAGCTGCCGCTCCCGGATCGAGCCGACGAACGACGCGACATCGCCCGTGTCGTCGCGCACCACCGGCGCCTGGGAGATCCCGTGTTGCTGGAGCACGTCGACGGCCTGCCGCACTTTGTCGTGCGCCTTCACCGTGATGAGCTCCGGCATCTCACCGGACTTCGCGATGAGCACCTCGTCCACGCGGATGGGCTGCGCTCGTTCGATGAACCCGTACTGCAGCAGCCACGAATCGGAATACAGCTTCGAGAGGTAGTTGCGCCCCGTGTCCGGGAAGATCACGACGACCACTCCGTCCGCCGGCAGCTCCTTCGCCACTTCGAGTGCCGCGAACAACGCGGTGCCGCTTGACCCCCCGACCAGGATGCCCTCCTTCTGTGTGATGGCGCGAGCCGTGAGGAACGAGTCACGGTCCGACACCCGGACGTAGCGATCCACCACGGACGGATCGAACGTCTCGGGCCAGAAATCCTCGCCGATGCCCTCCGTGAGATAGGGGCGGGCCGGCTCGTCAGGAGCGGAGAAGATCGATCCCTCCGGATCGGCCCCTACCACGAGCACGTCGGGCTTGCGCTCCTTCAGGTAGCGCGCGACGCCGGTGATGGTGCCGCCGGTGCCGACGCCGGCCACGAAGGCGTCGATGCTTCCTTCCGTCTGTTCCCAGATCTCCGGCCCGGTCGTGTCGTAGTGGGCCTGCGGGTTGACCTGGTTGAAGTACTGGTTCGGCTGGAAGGCCCCCGGGATCTCCTCCGTGAGGCGATCGGCGACGCGATAGTAGGACTGCGGCGATTCCGGCTCCACGGCCGTCGGCGTGATCACGACCTCGGCCCCGTACGCCCGGAGCAGAGCCACCTTCTCCTGGCTCATCTTGTCGGGCATCACGAAGATGCACCGATATCCCCGGATGGCCGCGGCGATGGCGAGCCCGTGGCCGGTGTTTCCGGAGGTCGGTTCGACGATCGTGCCGCCCGGCTTCAGGAGGCCTTCGCGCTCGGCGGCCTCGATCATCCGCACGCCGATACGGTCCTTGACGCTCCCGCCGGGGTTGAGCATCTCCAGCTTCGCCAGGATGGTCGGCTTCACGCCGGTGGTGACGCGTGAGAGGCGCAGGAGCGGCGTGTTCCCCATCGCGTCGAGGAAGGACTCGAGGACCCTCACCAGGCTATTCTCGCCCCTCCCTGCGGGGCGTCGCCACGACCGATCTCAGGTGTGGACGAGCTTGTAGATCCCGGTGGCGTCGCTGAAGTACAGGGCGTGGTTCGGCCCGACCTCCATCGACAGGATGGACGAGCTGTGTGAGTACACGATGGCCTGCGCCGCGACCCCCAGCCGGTTCGAGGTCAGCCGCACGCGGCGGATGTTGTCCGTGTTGTACGTCCCGAAGAAGAGCTTCCCATTGTTCGTCGTCCCCAGGCCGCACTGGCGACAGAACGCGATGCCGGTCGGCGCGATGGTCGGCGTGTACCACCGCTTCGGCAGCAGCGGGTTCGGACCGTCCTGGTTCGTGTCGCGGGGGTGCGCCGGCGGGGTGGAGCACGTCTCGTGCGGACCCCACCCGAGGTTGCGGCCCTTGACGATCCGGTTGAGCTCGTCGTCGCACTCGGGACCGTTCTCCGTCTCCCACAGGCGGCCGGTGCGGGGATCGAACGCGAACCCGTAGCTGTTGCGGATCCCGTACGCCCACACGCGACTGTGGAACGGATTGGTGGACGGGATCCCCCCGGTGGGTGTCATCCGGAGGATCTTGCCGCCGGCCACGCTGAGCTTCTGCGCGTTCGACGAGTTATGGGCTTCGCCCACGACGGCATAGAGCATCCCGTCGTGACCGAACAGGATGCGCCCGCCGTCGTGGTAATCACCCGCAGTGGTGCTGGAGGTGAAGATGACTTTCATCCCCTTGCCGGTTCCGCCCGAGTCCGTGATCCGGATGATCTGATTGCGGAGGCTCCCGCTCAGCGACCGAGTGGCGTACACGTACACGTACGGCGAGGTGGAGAGATTCGGATGCAAGGCGATGCCCAGGAGCCCTTGCTCGCCGTTGGTCGCGACATTCGGGACGTGGAAGAACAACGGGGTGTTGCCGGTGACCGGGTTCAGGATCCGGATGTTCCCCGTCAGGCGCTCGCCGAAGAAGATCCTGCCGTTGGGCGCGATCGTGAACGCGGCCGGGTTGTTCAGGCCGGTCCTCACAGCGTGTGCGGTGATCCCGCCGGCAGCGGGCGCGGCCGGCGGACGGGTGGGAGCGACGCGCGCGCACGAGGAGACCAGAACGACGGCGAGCGCGACTAACGTGAGAAGCCGACGAGCCATCGAGGCGTTAGCTCGTCGCCGCCGGAAGGACGACGTGGAACGAGGAGCCCCGGCTCGGCTGGCTGTCCGCCCAGATCCTGCCGTGATGGGCCTCCACGATCGATCGGGCGATGTACAGGCCGAGGCCGGTTCCCGGGATCCGCTCCTGGTCGCCGGGCTGGGCGACGCGGACGAACCGTTCGAACAGCAACGGGATGTCGGCCAGCTCGACGCCGATCCCCTCGTCGCGCACGACGAGCTCGACCTCACGATTCGCGATGACCGTCGCGATCCACACTGGGGCGCCGTCTCCCGAGAACTTCACGGCATTGGAGACGAGGTTGGCGATCACCTGGTGCAGCCGATCGGGGTCACCCTGGACCATCGCCGGCTCCGGCATGTCGAGCTCGAGCGGGACGCTCTCGAGCGACAGGCGCTGCTCGTGGAGAACCGCGGCGACGACGTCACGCAGATCGGTCGGCCGCATCACGTAGGGGAGTGAGCCGGCCTCGAGCCGGGAGACCTCGAGGATGTCCTCGAGCAGATCGACCAGGCGGCGGCCGGTCTTCGAGATCGTGCGGAGGGCTTCCCTCCGCTCCTCCTCGCTCATGTCGTCGTGACGCTGCAGGAGGAGCTCCGCGTACCCGATGATGCTCGTCATGGGGTCGCGGATCTCGTGAGCGACCATGGCCAGGAACTCATGGTGGGCGCGCTCCAGGCGCTCGAGACGCTCGGTGGGAGCCTCGTCGGTTTGGGTGAACGATCGGGGAGCCACGGCCGCAGCTTACGGTAGACGACGGGCAGGTGAACACCGCGCCCGCGGCGCTTGCGTCCCCGGGCGAGGGCGGGCATCCTCGGGCCATGCGGAGGGAGGTCCGGGCCCCGCGCGGGAACGAGCGTTCCTGCCGGTCGTGGCCCCAGGAAGCGGCACTCCGCATGCTCATGAACAACCTCGATCCGGAGGTCGCGGAGCGGCCCGAGGATCTCGTGGTGTACGGGGGGACCGGCAAGGCAGCGCGATCGTGGGAGGCCTTCGACGCGATCGTACGTTCGCTCCGGGAACTGGAGGACGACGAGACCTTGCTTGTGCAGTCGGGCAAGCCGGTGGCCGTGTTCCGGACGCATCCGATGGCACCCCGCGTGCTGATCTCGAACGCCATGCTCGTGCCCAAATGGGCGGACTGGGAGACGTTCCGTGAGCTCGAGCGAGCCGGCCTCACGATGTACGGCCAGATGACGGCCGGGTCGTGGATCTACATCGGGACCCAGGGGATCCTTCAGGGAACGTTCGAGACGCTCGCCGAATGCGCGTCGCAGCACTTCGGTGGGTCGCTGGCCGGGCGAGTCGTGTTGACCGCCGGGCTCGGGGGGATGGGGGGCGCACAGCCGCTGGCCGTCACGATGAACGAGGGCGTGGCGCTCGTGGTCGAGGTTGATCCCAAGCGTATCGAGCGTCGGATCAAAACGGGCTACCTCGACCGGGAGACCGATGACCTGGACGGGGCGCTGCGGTGGGTGGAGCAGGCCCGGTCGGCGCGGGAGCCGCTGTCGGTGGGGGTTCTCGGGAACGCTGCGGAGGTCGAGCCGGCGCTGCTGGCCCGAGGCTTCCACCCCGACGTCGTCACGGACCAGACGTCCGCGCACGATCCGCTCAGCGGCTACGTCCCGATGGGAATGTCGCTCGAGGACGCGGACCACCTTCGTACGGCCAGCCCCGACGACTACGTGACGCGTTCGCACGAATCCATGGCCCGGCACTGCGAGGCCATGGTGGGGTTCCAGGACGGCGGCGCCGTCGTGTTCGATTACGGCAACAACCTCCGCGCCGGCGCCGAGCGCGGCGGGTTCTCGCGAGCATTCGAGTACCGGGGGTTCGTTCCCAACTTCATCCGCCCCATGTTCTGCGAGGGCAAGGGCCCGTTCCGGTGGGCGGCGCTCTCGGGAGATCCGGAGGACATCACGAAGACCGATCGGGCCGTGGCGGAGCTGTTCCCCGAGAACGAGCGGCTGCAACGCTGGTTGCGGCTGGCCCGGGAGCACGTGCACTTCCAGGGGCTTCCCGCACGGATCTGCTGGCTCGGATTCGGGGAACGCGACAGGGCCGGGCTGCGGTTCAACGAGCTGGTTGCGAGCGGTGAGCTCTCGGCGCCGATCGTGATCGGCCGCGATCATCTCGACGCCGGGAGCGTGGCGTCCCCGTACAGGGAGACCGAGGGCATGTTCGACGGCTCCGACGCGATCGCCGACTGGCCGATCCTCAACGCGCTCGTCAACACTGCGGCCGGGGCGCACTGGGTGAGTGTTCATC
>JBKOXF010000062.1:0-16666 GCA_046724795.1 Actinomycetota bacterium
GCCCACCTTCGGCGAGGTCCACGAAGTACCGGGTCACCGATCCCACGTACACGACGTCGGCGATCCGTCCCTCCTCGACGTGGGCGCCGGGATCCGGCCGGTCGCCGTCGTCCAGGATCCGGATCTTCTCGGGCCGGATCGTGACATGGCGGCTCCCTCGCTCGAGGACGTTCGAGATCCCGATGAACCCTGCCACGAAGTCGGTGGCCGGGTGTTCGTAGACCTCGATCGGCGTCCCCACCTGTTCGATGCGACCCTCGCTCATCACCGCGAGTCGGTCGCTCATGGTGAGGGCCTCCTCCTGGTCGTGCGTGACGTACACGAACGTGATCCCCACCTCGCGTTGGATCCGTTTCAGCTCCAACTGCATGGTCTGGCGGAGCTTCAGGTCGAGCGCCCCGAGGGGCTCGTCGAGGAGGAGGACCTTGGGCCTGTTCACCAGGGCGCGGGCCAGCGCCACGCGCTGCCGCTGGCCGCCGGACAGCTGCGACGGCTTCCGTCCACCCATGCCCTCCAGCCGAACGATGGCCAGCAGCTCGGCGGCTCTCGCCCGGCGCTCGGGACGGGGGACCTTCCGGACCCGCATCCCGTACTCGACGTTCTCCTCCACCGTCATGTGCGGGAACAGGGCGTAGTCCTGGAACACCGTGTTGACGTCGCGTTCGTACGGAGGGAGGCCCGAGACGTCGCGGCCCTCCAGCAGGATGCGGCCGGACGTCGGCCGCTCGAAGCCGGCGATCATCCGCAGGCAGGTGGTCTTCCCCGATCCGGAGGGCCCGAGCAGTGAGAAGAACTCGCCTTCGCGGACCTCGAGGTCCACCCCGTCCACCGCTACGACGTCGTCGAAGCGCTTGTGGATGGCCTCGAGGTGAACAGCGATGCCCGCGCCATCCGCGCCCTCGCTGGTCTCCGGCTGCGCGGTGGCGGCCGTGGCCGGCTCGTTCATCCTCCGGCCCTCGTCAAGCGTCGGCTGCCGTCGCCACGGCCTCCTCGAGGACGTCGAGGCCCTCGTCGAGCAGTCCCTCGTCGATGGTGAGCGGCGGCAGCAACCTGATCACGTTGTCGAATGTGCCGGCCTTCAGCACGATCACGCCGGCCCGGTAGCACGACTCGATCACCCGGCTCGCTGCTGCCGGCGCCGGCTCCTTCGTCCCGCGATCGGCGACCAGCTCGATCGCCACCATCGCGCCACGGCCCCTGACGTCGCCGATGATCGCGTGCCGTTCGGCCATCTCGCGGAGGCGGGGGAGGGCTCGCTCGCCGAGAGAGGCCGCTCGCTCGACAAGCCCGTCGCGCTCGATCACGTCGAGGCCGGCCAGGGCCGCCGCGCACGCCACCGGGTTGCCGCCGAACGTGCCGCCCAGACCACCGACGTGCACGTCGTCCATGACCTCCGCCGCAGCGGTCACGCCGGCGATGGGGAACCCGCTTCCCAGGGCTTTGGCCGTGGTCACGATGTCGGGCACGACCCCTTCGTGCTCGATCCCGAACCACCGTCCGGTCCGGCCGATCCCGGTCTGCACCTCGTCGTCCACGAGAAGGATGCCGTTGTCGACGCAGTAGCGCTTCAGGGCCGGGATGAAGTCCGCGCCGGGCACGACGAAGCCCCCTTCCCCCTGGATCGGCTCGAGCACGATGCAGGCGATGTTCGCGGCGCCGATGTGCTTGTTCATCTCGACGATGGCGTGCTCGGCGCACGCCTCACCACATAGCTCCGGCGATGCCCCCGCCGCGCACCGATAGGGGTACGAGAACGGCAGCCGATAGACCTCCGGCGCGTACGGTCCGAACCCCTGCTTGTACGGCATGACCTTCGCGGTAAGGGACATCCCCAGCAGCGTCCGGCCGTGGAAGGCATGATCGAACACGACCACCGCTGCCCGCTTCGTGTGGTACCGGGCGAGCTTGACGGCGTTCTCCACGGCCTCCGCGCCAGAGTTGGCGAGCATGGTCTTCTTGGGGTGGTCGCCGGGGACGAGCTCGTTCAGCCGTTCCGCCAGCGCCACGTACGGTTCGTTCATCACGACGTGGAAGCACGTGTGCGTGAACAGCTCGGCCTGGGCGCCGACCGCGTCGACCACCTCCGGCGGCGTGTTGCCCGCGTTCAGAACGGCCAGCCCGGCCGCCAAATCGATGAGCCGGTTCCCGTCGACGTCCTCGACGATCGCCCCGGAGGCCCTGGCAGCGAAGATCGGTACCGTGTTGAACACTGCGGGCGGCACCGCGTCCGCCCTGCGCTTCAGGAGCTCACTCGATCTCGGCCCCGGGATCTCGGTGACGAGTCGTCGCTTCTGGGAGATCCCGTCGCCCCCCTCAGGCATGGCCTGGAGTGTATGGGGCTGATCGGTCGGTGGGCAATGCAGCCCTTACTCTCTGCACCGGTCCTGCCATTTGAACCACAGGCCCGCCACGGGGAGGGTGACGGGCTGGGCGAAGGACAGGGGCACCGCCGGGAAGCGCAGGCCAGCGAACGCGGGGCTGTCCCCGCCGCACAGCCACGATCCCGCGGCGAGGCCGTAGTACGTGGATGCCGCCACGCCGGTTCCGGAGTAGCCCAGGGCGTACGTGATGCCGTCGCGGCGTCCGAGCCGGGGGGTCCGGTCGACCGTGAGCCCGACCGTCCCGCCCCACGCGAACTCGACCGGCACCCCGATGAGTTGCGGATGGATCCTGACCATCCGCTCGTACAGGAAGTTACGCGCTCGTGTCACGGTGGTCGGGGCGAAGCTGGCCCGTCCCCCGAAGAGCATCCGCGTTCGGTCCGGTGAGAGCCGCCAATACGACAGGAAGTTCTTCGTGTCGAAGAACATCCGGCCACGCGGCGACAGCTCGGCGGCCACGGAGGGATCGAGGGGTTCGGTCGCGATGATGTAGCTGCCGACGGGGATCATCCGCCGCCTGAGCCAGGGGAGCAGGCGATCGGTGTAGCCGTCCGTGGCCACGAGGACCTCCCCGGCGCGGATCGATCCGCGTGGAGTGTCCACGTGGTGGGCGTGTCCCTCACGCCGCAGTCCTGTGGCGGGCGTCTCCTCGCACACGACGACGCCGGCCCCCAGGGCCACCTTGGCCAGGCCCGCGAAGTACCGCGCCGGGTGGATCCCGCCGGAGAACGACACCTGGAGCGCGCCGGGGAACGCCGTCGAGCCGATCTCTCCGGCGAGCTCGGGGCGGGACAGCAGCCGGGCCTCGAGGCCGAGGTCGTCCGCGTACACGGCGGCCATGTCCCGGAGATCCGGCAGCGCGCTGGGGCAGTGCGCCAGCTCGAGGTGGCCGGTGCGCTCGTAGGAACAGTCGATCCCGTGCTCGTCGACCAATCGTTCGACCAGACGGACCGCATCCAACGTGGCCGCGTAGATCGCACCGCCCGCCACGCCGTGCCGCCGCTCGAGCTCGGCCACCCCCGCGTGCTTCACGTCCGGCAGCACCATGCCGCCGTTTCGGGTGCTCGCGCCCCATCCGAGCGAATGGCGCTCGAGGACCGCCACGGAGCGGCCCTGCCGGGCGATCTCCCAGGCCGCCGCCATCCCGGTGTTCCCGGCGCCCACGACGACGACGTCCGCATCACGTGGTGGCTCGGCGCGTTCCGGCCGGGGGACGTCGGCGTCCTCGAGCCAGTAGCAGGTTTCCCGATAGGAGGGCGCGAGGAGCGCCGGACGGGTCACGCGCTCAGCTCGCCAGGGCGGCGCAGAACTCCTCGAAGGCCTCGACGTACACCGCGACGTCGTCCTCGGAGTGCTGCACCGAGAGCGTCCACTGTTCCTCGTCGCCAGGCGTCATGAACACCCCGCGGTTCAGCATCCAGGGATAGGACGCCTTGAAGAGCTCCGCGTGCGCTTCCAGGAAGTCGCGATAGTTGCGCATCGGCTCGGGCCGGTACGACACGCAGCCTTTGGCTCCGAGGTCCACGGCGTGCGCCGGGATGCCGTGCTCCTCGATGGCCGAGCGGCACCCGTCGGCGAGCATCGATCCGAGCTTCCCCAGGTGCTCGTAGGCGTCCCGTGTGAGGACCTCGGTGAGGGCGACGAGGCCGGCGGCGGAGGACAGCGGATTGCCGTTGAACGTCCCCTGGGCCGCGGTGCCGTGCTGCACGACATCCATGACCGACGCATCGCCCCCGAAGGCACCGATCGTGGTCCCGCCGCCGAGGGCTTTGGCCAGGCACACCAGGTGGGGCTGGACCCCGAAGCGCTCCACGGCGCCCCCGTACGCGATCGTCGCGCCGGACTTCACCTCGTCGTAGATCAGGACGACGCCGTGCCGGTCGCACAGCTCGCGCAACCGAGCCAGATATCGATCCTCCGGCACGACGATCCCGATGTTCATCATCACGGGCTCGAGGATGAGACAGGCCACCTCGTCGCCCCGCTCCGAGAGCAGCGCCTCGAACGCGTCCGCGTCGTTGAAGGGCACGACGATCGTGTCCTTCCACATCGATCCGGGGATCCCCCTTGACGTCGGGCGGGTGGTGTACGCGGCGCCGGCCGCCGCCTCCGCCTCGCCTCCCACGTCCGCCCGGAGCCCGAGGACCGACGACTCCGGGACCACCGAGAACAGCACGACGTCGTGGTGCCCGTGATACGAGCCTTCGATCTTGGCGATGCGGTCCCGGCCGGTGGCCGCCCGGGCCACTCGGATCGCGTCCATCGTGGCCTCGGTCCCGGAGTTCACCAGCCGCACCTGGTCGAGCCCGAACCGCTCGCACACCGCCTCCGCGAGCGCGACCGTGGTCTCGGTGGGGACGGCGAAGTGCGTGCCCGACCGTGCGGCCCGGGCGATGGCCTCCGCGATCCTCGGGTGCGCGTGGCCGACCACGTTCACGCCGAACCCGCCGTGGAAGTCGACGTATTCCGCGTTGTCGACATCCCAAACCTTGGACCCGGCCCCACGAGCCAGATACACAGGGTAGGGGTCGCCGGCCTGGAAGTTCGAGGCGACACCTGCGGGGAGGCTTCGCACCGCGCGCTCGTGCAGCGCGGCGGAGGCGGCGGTCTGGGTCAGCAACCGCTCCGTCTCCTGCTTCTGGATCTCGCCCGCCCGCTCGAGCATTGTCTCGAGGTCCACTGTCATCCTTTCATCCTTCCCGCGCCTTTCGTCGCTGCAGCACGATGTTACCGACGGCGAGCAGCAGGCCGATCGTGAAGATCAGCGTTCCTATCACGAAGACCTGCGGCGGGATGCCGACGCGCGAGACCCCCCATACCCACAGCGGGAACGTCTGGGTCGCCCCGGCCACGAAGTTCGTGATGATGAAGTCGTCGATGGAGAGCGCGAAGGCCAACAGCGCCCCCGCGAGGATCCCCGGGAAGATCAGGGGGAACGTGACCTTCCAGAACGTGGTCCACGCGTCCGCGCCGAGGTCCTTCGCCGCCTCCTCCACGGTCAGGTCGAACCCGGTGAGCCGGGCCCGCACCGTGATCGCGACGAAGGCGATGTTGAACATCACATGCGCGATGATGATCGTGTAGAGGTTGCGGGGGACCCCGAACGTCACGAACAGCGACAGGAGGGAGGCACCCAGGACGATCTCCGGTGCGGCGATATTCAGGAACATCACGAACTCGCTCGTTTGCTTGCCGCGGTACCGGTACCGCACCAGAGCGAGCGCCCATAGCGTGCCCAGCGCGGTCGCGATGAGGGTGCTGATAACGGCCACCTCCAGCGAGTTCCGTATCGAGGCGGTCATGGCGGGGATGTCGAACAGGTGCCGGTACCAGTGGGTCGTGAACCCGAGCCACCGGAAGCTGACCTTCTTGAACCCGCTGTCGTTGAAGCTGTAGAGGATCATCACCGCGATCGGAACCATGAGGTAGAGGATCACCAGCACGGAGTACGTGGGCAGGATGAACCTGGTCCACCGCCGCCGGGGCGGCCGGCGCGGCGCTGTCTCCGTCTGCGTCGCCGGGATCTCTGGGGCGGTGACGACGCTCACACGTACTCCTCGATCTGGCGCGTGCCGAGCACCCGGGCGTAGATCAGGATCCCGATCACCAGCACGGCCATCAGGATGAACGAAAGCGCCGACGCCGTCGGATAGTCGAAGTCTTGCAAGTATTTCAGCTGAATGATGTTTCCGATCATCGTGTTGCTCGTCCCTCCGAGGATGGCCGCGTTCACGTAGTCGCCCACGGCGGGAACGAACGTCAACAGGAATCCCGCGAACACGCCGGGCACCGACAAAGGCAGGATCACGTGCGTGAAGACGGCTCGGTTGCTCGAGTACAGGTCCCGAGCGGCCTCGACCACCGTCCGGTCGATCTTCTCCAGGGCGACGTACAGCGGTAGTGCCATGAACGGCAGGTAGTTGTAGGCGATTCCCGCGATCACCGCGGTGGACGTGGCAAGCACGTGGTAGTTCTGCGGCAGCAGGTGCCAGCTCTTCAGCGTCCCGAGGACGATGCCACCGTCGGACAGGATGAACTGCCACGACAGCGTCCGGATCACGAACGTGACGAAGAACGGGAGCAGGATCAACAGCAGGAGGCTGTTCTTGTATCGACCTCCGTGGAACGCGATCCAGTAGGCGAGCGGATACGACACGACGAGGGTGATGCCAGTGGCGATCGACCCGTAGATCACCGACCGGATGAACTGCGTGTGGTACAGGCTGATCGCGTCGGTGTAGTTGGCGAAGTGCCACGTGAAGCGAAAGCCATCAAGGAGGTTGCCGGTCTGCAATGAGACCGACGCCATGAAGAGCAGTGGCAGGAGGAAAAAGACCAGCAGCCACAGGCCCCCCGGAGTCGAGAGGAAGTAGGGGGCCAGCCGCTTGCGTAGTCGGGGGCGGCGCTCTACGAAGCGAACACTGGTTCCCAGATGCTGTTCCACTCTTCCTCTTCGGCGGAGTCCTTGAACACCTTGTACGGATGGGTCTTCGCGATGTCCGCTGCGGTTGGGAACACCAGCGGGCTGTTCGCCACTGCGGGGTCCTTGATGTCGTTTAGGACGATCTCCTTCGCCGATGGAACGGGGGAGACGTACCAGATGAAGTCCGCGTTGATCGCGGCGATCTTCGGCACATAGGAGAAGTTCATCATGGCCATGGCGCTCACTGGGTTCTGGGCGTGCTGAGGGATGCACATGTTGTCGTGCCAGTAGATCGCACCCTCCGGCGGCAGGTTCAGCCTCATCTCGGGGTACCCGTCACCGCCGATGCTCTTCGGCGCCGCGGCGATGAAGATGTCGCCGGACCACGCCTGCGTGACCACCGTGTTGCCGTTCTCCAGCTGGTCGATGTAGCCCTGGTCGTAGAAGCCCCGGATGATGCCTGCGTCCCGAGCCCGCAGCACTGGTTCCGCGGCCTTCTTCCACTGATCGGGGGTGGAGGTCTGCACGTCGTAGCCCGCCGCGACCAGGGCCGGGCAGGGGAGGTCCTGGTTGTTACCGAACATCCCCACCGCATTCTTGTACTTCGAGGCGCCGAGCAGCTCGTAGAAGGTCCGCGGCGGGTCCTTCACCTCCTTCGAGTTGTACCCGATCCCGGTGAATCCCGATTGCCACGTCACCGTGTACCTGTTGCCGGGATCGTACGTGGGGCTCTTCACCCTGGGGTCGGCGTACTGGAAGAAGTTCGGGATCTTGCGGTGATCGATGGGGATCAGGTAGCCGAGCGCGATCATCCGTTCGATCGGACCCCCATTCGTGATGACGATGAGGTCGTAGCCCGTCCCCTGGCCGGCCTGGAGAGCGGGGATGATCCTGGCCAGGAACGGGTTGTTGTCGTTGATGACCGTCTGATAGCTGACGTCGATGCCGGTCTCCTTCTTGAACGTCTTCAGCGTCGAGGGATCGATGTAGAGCTCCCAGTTGGCGAAGTCGAGCTGGTCCGTCTTCTTCTGCTTGTCCCACCACGCCTGCGATCCCACGCCGGTCGCGCTCGGACTCTTGCTCGTCTGGCTCCCGGAGACCCCACATGCGGACAGGACCGCAGACAGCCCCATCGCCCCAGCGGTCACGCCCGCCGCCTTGAACAGGTCCCGTCTGGAGACCCTCCGTTGGGTGAGACCCCGCCACAGCGCGGGATCGATCTGCTGGATCGGTGCTTCGTCTTTCACTCGTCCTCCTCTCGGCGGTCGGCCTGGGGATCCGGCTCGACCACGAAGGTGTGTTCAGGGCGCCACATCAGGCGGACCCGTTCACCGGGAGCGGGCACGCCGTCGCCCCCGCTGTTCTGCGCGTAGACGGTGAGGGCCTTCCCGGCCGGACCGTCCACCGAGAACTGGTAGCTCACTCCCACGAACGACGCCATGCGCAGGACCCCGGGAACCGCGTTCCATCCGGCCTGGGCGTCTCCCTCGTCGCGCGCCAGGTGGATCTTCTCGGGCCGCACGCCGACCTTCACGACATCGCTTGTTCCGTTCAGGCGCTCCGCGGGGACGTGGATAGGAGATCCGCCGTCGACGACCACGGTCGCGGAGGCGGGACCCCGATCGGCGACGCGCCCGTCCAGCAGGTTGGAGGCTCCCAGGAAGCCGGCCACGAACTCGGTGCTGGGGTGCTCGTAGATGTCCTCGGGCTCGCCCAGCTGTTCGATCCGGCCGTTCCGCATGACGGCCAGCCGGTTCGACATCGTCATGGCCTCCTCCTGGTCGTGCGTAACGTACAGGAACGTGATGCCGACCTCCTCCTGGATGCGCTTGAGCTCGAGTTGCATCTGCTTGCGGAGCTTGAGGTCGAGGGCGCCGAGGGGTTCGTCGAGCAGGAGCAGGCGGGGGTCGTTCACGAGGGCGCGGGCCAGCGCGACGCGCTGTTGTTGCCCGCCGGAGAGCTGCGACGGCTTGCGCTCGTCGAACCCCTCGAGATCCACAAGGCGCAGGACCTCCCGCACCCGGATCTCGATCTCGCCCTTCGCCACCTTCTTGCGACGAAGCCCGAACGCGATGTTGTCGAACACGGAGAGGTGGGGGAACAGCGCGTAGGACTGGAACACCGTGTTGACGTCTCGCCGGTAGGGAGGCAGGTCCGTCACGTCGCTTCCGGCCAGGAAGACGGTTCCAGCTGTGGGGTCCTCGAAGCCTCCGATCATGCGGAGGGTGGTGGTCTTCCCGCATCCCGATGGGCCGAGCAGGCTGAAGAACTCCCCCTTGTCGATCTCCAGGGTCAGGTCGTCGACCGCGGTGACGTCCGCGAACCGCTTCGTCACCCGATCCAGGCGTACGTCGGTCTCCGCCACGGCCTTTCCTTCTCCCTGTTGTCCAGCCGTTCAACCGGAGAATCTACTCCGGAGTACGCGGATAGGTGATGATTGGTTCGGTGGCGAGTGAACCGGTCATCGTCTTCTTCCCGGAGGGGGCCCAGGGACCCACGAACAACTGTGTGGGGATCGGCCAGGTCCTCCGGGACCGAGGAGCCCGAGTCGTGTTCGTGGTGGAGGAATCCTTCGCCGGGACGCTCGAGGCACGGGGGTTCGAGGAGGCCCTGGTCCGGCTGACCCCACCGCCGGAGGTACCGGAGGAGCCGGGGCAGTTCTGGAAGGACTTCATCCGCGACACGGCGCCCGAGTTCCGCAAGGCAACGATCGAGCAGCTCTCCACATTCCTGGCGCCGACCTGGCGCGCGATCTGCGACGGCGCGCGCTACGTCGAGCCCAGGCTCGGGGAGATCCTCGACGAGCTGCATCCCGACGTGGTGGTGGAGGACAACGTGCAGTCGTTCCCGGCGATCGTGACCTCGGGGCGGCCGTGGGTCCGGATCGTCTCGTGCAACCCGCTCGAGATTCGGGACCCCGAGCTACCTCCGGTGTTCTCCGGGTACCCGACCGATGACCCGACCGGCTGGGCGGAGTTCCGCGAGGAGTACCGTCGGACGCATGGTGACGTGTGGGGGGAGTTCAACGAGTTCGTCGTCTCGGCAGGCGCGCCGAGGCTTCCCGACATGGAGTTCATCCACGAGTCGCCATGGCTGAACCTGTACCTGTATCCGGAGAAGGCCGACTACCCGCGCGCTCGTGCGCTCGGCTCCGTCTGGCACCGCCTGGACTCGAGCGTTCGCCGGGAGGAGGAGTCGTTCGAGCTGCCCGACGCGCTCCGGCGCGACGGCGCCCTCGTGTACCTCTCACTCGGGAGCTTGGGCAGCGCGGATGTCGGACTGATGAACCGGCTGACGTCGATCCTCGCCGAGAGCGAGCATCGCTTCGTCGTGTCGATGGGCCCGCTCGCGGAACAGGTGCGACTCGGATCCAACATGTGGGGTTCGGAGTTCCTTCCGCAACCGAGTGTCTTGCCGCTGGTCGACCTCGTCATCACACACGGCGGGAACAACACCGTCACCGAGTGCTTCCACCACGGCACTCCCATGGTGGTGCTGCCGCTGTTCTGGGATCAGTACGACAACGCCCAACGGGTGCAGGAGATCGGCGCCGGCGTCCGGATCGCGCCATACGAGGTCTCGGGTCCGGAGCTCCTCGGCGCCGTCGACGGCCTGCTGGCGGATCGAGCGAGACGGGATCGTCTGCAGCGGATGTCCGCGAAGATCCGCTCGAGGCGAGGGACGCAGCGCGCGGCGGATCTCATCGAACAGCTTGCCCGGGAACGGGAGTCCGCGGCAGGCTGACCGGGCGGCGTTGCGTCAGCGACTCGCCTCGAGGACGGCGGCCTCGATCGTCTCGATGGCTCGCGCCGTCTCGTCTTCGGTGATCACGAGCGGCGGCGCCATGCGGATGACGTTGCCGTACAGCCCGCCCTTGCCGACCAGCAGCCCGCGCTCCCTGCATCCCTCCATCACGCGGGCCGTGGCTTCCACGTTCGGGCGCTTGCTCTCGGCGTCCCCGACCATCTCGATGCCGACCATCAGTCCCTTACCCCGGACCTCCCCGACGATGTCGAACCGGTCCTCGAGCGGCTTCAGGCCGTCCATCAACAACTTGCCGACCCGGAACGCGTTCGACTGGAGGTCCTGTTCCTCGATGTTCTCGAGGTTCGCCAAGGCGTACGTGGTGGCGAGGGGGTTCCCTCCGAACGTGGAGATCGAGTTGGCGCGGAGCGAATCGACCATGTCGGCGCGACCCACGACCGCGCCGATGGCCATCCCGTTGCCGAGGCCCTTCGCGCACACGATCGCGTCGGGGCGGACGTCCCATCCCTCGATCCCCCAGTACGTGTCGCCGAGTCGCCCGAACCCCGTCTGCACCTCGTCCGCGATGAACGGGATGCCGTACTCGTCGAGGATGGACTTCACGATCCCGAAGTACTCGGGCGGGGGCGTCACGTACCCCCCCACCCCCTGGATGGTCTCCGCGATCATCGCGGCGGGTTCGCCGCTCG
The DNA here is from genome assembly GCA_046724795.1 of Actinomycetota bacterium. GTDB lineage: Bacteria > Actinomycetota > UBA4738 > UBA4738 > JACQTL01 > JBKOXF01. The sequence goes on from JBKOXF010000062.1 coordinate 11,259, forward strand.
TGGTCTGCTCGATCACGTTGCGGACGTCCTCGGCGCACGCCACGCCGCAGTCCGGATACGAGAGCCCCAGCGGGCATCGGTAGCAGTACGGGGACAGCGCGTACGACACGTTGAGCGGCGCGAACGTCGTGGCGGTCCACCCCTTGTTGCCGGTGATGCCGACGGCGCCGAAGGACCGCCCGTGGTAGGAGTTGCGCAGCGCGATGATCTCGTTCGAACGCCGCCAGGACGTCGCGAACAGCAGCGCAGCCTCGATGGCTTCCGTTCCGGAGCCGACGAAGAACGCCTTCACCGGCGAGTCCATCGGCGCGCTCCGAGTGAGGCGCTCCGCGAGCTCGACCATGGGCCGGATGAGGTACAGCGTGGAGGTGTGTGCGATCTTGCCGGCCTGCTCCGTCAGCGCCTCGACGAGCTTGGGGACGACGTGGCCCGAGATCGTCGTGACGATGCCGCCGAAGAAATCCAGGTACTCCCGCCCGGCCGAGTCCCACACCCGGGTTCCCTCGCCCCGGACGAGCTCGATGGGCTCGTCGTAATAGAGCGCGATCCAGTTCGGGAGGACCTCGCGGTGCCGGGCCAGGAGCTCCGCGGCGCCCCCGTCTCCCGTTGTCCCGCCTCCGCCGTCCGGGCCGGTCACGGCGCGACCGTACCACCTGTCGGCACGCCTGCGGGTGGTCCGGTTCCGCTGATCGGGGGCATACTCGATGGCGAAGCCGATCGTGGAGGTGAGGGCCAGTGGCTGTTTCGGTGAAGGAGCAGCACATGTTCGTGGGCGGGGAGTGGATCCCGTCCGAGGGCGGGCAGACGGAGGAGATCCTCAATCCGGCCACCGGCGAGGTCATCGCGGCCGTCCCGAGGGGCACGGAGAAGGACGTCGACCGCGCCGTGACGGCGGCTCGGAAGGCCTTCGACGAAGTGTGGTTCGACACCACGCCCGGCGAGCGGGGCCGGATGCTGATCAAGCTGGCCGACGCGATCGAGGAGCACGCCGAGGAGTTCGCCTCGATCGAATCGGCGAACGTGGGCAAGCCCCTGCAGGCCACGATCTCCGAGGAGCTCCCCGTCGTCTCCGACAACTTGCGGTTCTTCGCCGGCGCCGCGAGGACCATGCAGACGCAGTCGGCCGGCGAGTACATGAAGGGCCTCACGAGCATGCTCCGGCGCGAGCCGATCGGCGTGGCCGGGGAGATCGCGCCCTGGAACTACCCGCTGATGATGGCGATATGGAAGATCGGGCCGGCGCTCGCCGCCGGCAACACCGTCGTGTTGAAGCCGTCGGAGTGGACGCCCCTCACGGCGCTGCGGATGGCCGAGCTCGCCGCCGACATCTTCCCGCCCGGTGTCCTCAACGTGATCACCGGCGACGGCGAGCCCGTCGGGGCGGGGATCGTCCGTCACCCCGGCGTGGGCATCGTCTCGCTCACCGGCGACGTCGCCACCGGCAGGGAGGTGGCGAAAGCGGCGTCGCAGACGCTGAAGCGCGTGCACCTCGAGCTCGGGGGAAAGGCGCCGGCCATCGTGTTCGACGACGCCGATATGGATGCCGTCGTCGAGTGGGTCAAGGTGGGCGGCTACTTCAACTCGGGCCAGGACTGCACGGCCGCGTCACGGGTGATCGCGGGACCGCGCATCTACGACGACCTGCTGTCCAACCTCGTGCCGGCGGTCGAGTCGCTGAAGGTCGGCGCGCCGGAGAGCGACGACACCGAGATGGGGCCGGTGGTCTCTCCGGAGCAGCTGGAGCGAGTGATCGGGTTCGTGGATCGCGCGAAGCAGGGCGGCGCGCACGTCCTCACGGGCGGCGAGCGGATCGACGGCGCCGGGTTCTTCTACCGGCCCAGCGTGGTCACCGATGTCGCCCAGGACTCCGAGATCGTGCAGCGCGAGGTGTTCGGCCCGGTCGTGACGGTGCAGCGCTTCGCCGACGACGACCAGGCCATCCTTTGGGCCAACGACGTCGACTACGGACTGGCAGCGTCGGTGTGGACGAAGGACGTGACCAGGGCGCTGCGCGCGGCGCGCAAGCTGCAGTTCGGCACGGTGTGGATCAACACACACATCCCGCTGGTCAGCGAGATGCCGCACGGCGGATACAAGCAGAGCGGGTACGGCAAGGACCTCTCGGTGGAGGCCCTGCACGACTACACGAACAGCAAGCACGTGATGGCGGCGATCGAGTGATGGCGACGCGGCCGTACTCCGTCGCGGGCGACTGGCGGACCGGCGAGGGGTCGTTCGAGGTCACGAGCCCGTACGACGGCTCGGTCGTCGCCGAGATCGGCAAGCCCACTGACGGCGACGTCGAGGAAGCCGTCTCGAGCGCGGCGGCGGCGTTCGCGGAGACGCAGCACCTGCCGGCGCACGTCCGGGCGGAGGCCCTCGCGCACGTCTCGAGGCGGATCGCCGAGCGATCTGAAGAATTGGCCACTTCGATCGCCCGGGAGGGTGGCAAGCCGCTGAAGTGGGCTCGGATCGAGGTGAGCCGGGCGTCGTCGACGTTCCGGTGGGCGGGGGAGGAGGCGCGGCGGTTCGGGGGCGAGCTGATGCGCCTGGACACGGACGCGGGCCTCGGCTCGCGCCTCGGGATCATCCGGCGGTTCCCCTTCGGACCCGTGCTCGGGATCACGCCCTTCAACTTCCCGGTGAACCTGGTGGCGCACAAGGTGGCTCCAGCGCTCGCGGTGGGGGCTCCGATCGTGGTGAAGCCGGCCTCCGCGACTCCGCTCGGCGCGCTGGCGCTGGCCGGGCTGATCGCGGAGACCGACCTCCCCGGCGCCATCTACTCCGTGTTGCCGGTGCCCGGCTCGAAGGCGGAGGAGCTGGCGAAGGATCGTCGGTTCAAGAAGATCTCCTTCACCGGATCGTCGGGCGTGGGCTGGCGGCTCAAGGCCATCGCGGATCCCCGGAACCGGGTCACGCTGGAGCTCGGCGGGAACGCCGGCGTCATCGTGCATTCGGACGCCGACCTCGACCACGCCGCGGAGCGCGTCGCCATCGGTGGGAACTACCAGGGTGGCCAGAGCTGCATCGCGGTGCAGCGTGTGCTGGTCCAGGCCGAGGTGTACGACGACTTCGTTCCGCGTCTGGTGAAGCAGGTGGAGGGTCTGAAGGTCGGCGATCCCCTCGACGAGACGGTCGACGTCGGCCCGCTCATCGACTCCGGCGCGGTCGACAAAGTCGCGGAGTTCGTGGACGAGGCCGTGTCGCAGGGCGCGGAGGTCCTGTGCGGCGGCACCCGTGAGGGGCATATCTACCGGCCCACCGTGATCGCTCGCACGAAACCCGACATGAAGGTGCGCTGCGAGGAGATCTTCGGTCCCGTCGTCACCGTCGACCCGTACGAGACCTTCGAGGAGGCTCTCGCACTGGTGAACGACTCCGAGTACGGGCTCCAGGCCGGCGTGTTCACCAAGGACGTCGAGCGGGCCATGCTCGCGCACCGCGAGCTCGTCGTGGGCGGCGTCATCGTGAACGACGTCTCGGCGTTCCGCGCGGACCAGATGCCGTACGGCGGCGCCAAGGACTCCGGGTTCGGCCGCGAGGGGCTCCGCTGGGCGATGGACGAGATGACCGAGCCGAGGATCCTGGTCCTGTCGAACGTCCCGCTGTAGCTGGAATCGGACACCGATACTTTTCGCACCTTCCCACTGATAATCAGGGCGTGGATCGCGCGGAAACGCCGGCGCGGGCAGAGACCCGGGAGACGCAGGGGAGAGCAGCGCTGGCCGGCTTCGCCGGTTCCTGCGCACTGTCCATCCTCGCCGGCGTCACGCATCTGCTCGTACGGTCGGTGCCCTTCCCGTCGGTGTCGATCGCGCAGGCCTTCGTGGGGTCGGCGTCCGGCCAGGTGGAGAGCTTCTTCATCGGGATCCTGGGGCACTGGGCTCAGCGGATCACGCTGATCGGGTCCGCCATCGTCTTCGTGCTCTCCGGTGCGGTGACGGGCGTGATCCTCCACGCGATCTTCCGCCACCGCCGCATCCCCGACTGGGCGTGGTGGATCTCGCTGCTTCCCGTGTGGCTGATCTCCATCGCCTTCTACCGGATGCCCCCGCAGTTCCTGGGGCGGTGGGGGTTCGCCGCGGTCACGCTGCCGATGTACCTGGCGGGCGGATGGGTCTCGGCGAGGGGGGCCCAGCAGCTCCGCGAGCCGTCCGAGGAGACCGATGAGGGTCGCCGCGTCCTTCTCAGGTCGCTCGGGCTGGGAACCGCCGGGGCGGTCCTCGGCGTGGTGAACATCGGGGGGCTGCTGTTCGCGCGCCCCGATCCGGGCAACAAGCGGCTCGTGGTGTCGAACGTGAAGGCGGTTCCGACGCCGGCGCCAGCCGCCGGAGACGCCGCGTTCGCGCACATCGCGGGGCTCACGCCCGAGGTCACGTCGAACTCCGCCTTCTACGTGGTCGATGAGTCCTTGGTCGACCCCGACATCGATCCGACGGCCTGGAGGCTCGCCGTGAACGGCCTGGTGAACCGGCCGCTGTCCATCTCGTACCCGGCCCTGAAGCGCATGCCCGCGATCGAGCGGTATCAGACGCTCGCGTGCATCAGCAACCAGGTGGGCGGCCACCTGATGTCGAACGCGAAGTGGGTCGGCGTGCCGCTCCGAGAGATCCTGGACAAGGCCGGTGTGCGATCCGGGGCCGTCGAGGTGGTGTTCCGCGCGGCAGGCGGGTACTCGGACAGCCTGTCGATCGACCAGGCCATGGATCCGTCGACGCTGATCGCGATCGGCATGAACGGGCACGTGCTGCCCCGCGCGCACGGCTTTCCCGCCCGGCTGCTCTCGGTCGGCACGTTCGGCATGAAGAACCCGAAGTGGCTGACGTCGATCGAGGTGGTGAACCGCCCGTACCAGGGGTACTGGGAACAGCGAGGGTGGACCAAGCAGGCCGTCACGAAGACGAGCTCGCGTATCGACGTCCCGACGAACGGAGCGGTGGTGGGCAAGGAGGTCGTGCTGGCCGGCGTGGCCTTCGCCGGCGATCGCGGGATCTCCAGAGTCGAGGTGTCGCCGGACAACGGGAGGACGTGGAACTCGGCCCAGCTCAGGACCGCGCTCGGGAAGTACACGTGGAGCCAGTGGCTGTACCGGTGGACGCCGACCCGCTCCGGGAAGATCCTCGTCGGCGTCCGGGCCGTCGACGGCACCGGCAAGCTCCAGATCGCGCAGATCGCGAACCCGTTCCCCAGCGGCTCCAGCGGCTACGACGTCATCGAGGTCGTGAGCTCGGCCTGATCCCGGCTACGCGCTCTTGCCGATCGCGTGGATCCCGGGGACGTCGAGGCTGCGGTCGGCCAGGAGCTCCATCATCGTTCGTGCGTCCCCGATCGCCGCGCCGAGCTCGTCGTTGTTGAAGTAGATGTAGACGTCCCTCGCTGGAAGCGCCGCGATGTGATCGGCCCACCGG
>JBKOXF010000093.1:0-25119 GCA_046724795.1 Actinomycetota bacterium
GAGATGTTCCGGAAGCTGCTCGACGAGGTCCGGGCCGGCGACAACGTCGGGATCCTGCTCCGCGGCATCGACAAGGACGAGGTCGAGCGGGGCCAGGTCCTGGCCAAGCCCGGGACCATCACGCCGCACACCGACTTCGCCGCGCAGGTGTACGTCCTGTCCAAGGAGGAGGGCGGCCGTCACACGCCGTTCTTCAACGGGTACAAGCCGCAGTTCTACTTCCGGACCACGGACGTCACCGGGGTGATCGAGCTGGGGCAGGGTGTCGAGATGGTGATGCCGGGCGACAACACGGAGATGCAGGTGAAGCTGGAGAAGCCCATCGCCATGGAGGAGGGCCTCCGCTTCGCCATCCGCGAAGGCGGCCGCACCGTGGGTGCGGGCCGCGTGACCCAGATCAGCGCATAGCGAGGAGAGCAGGTGGCGGCACCGAAGATCCGGATCAAGCTCAGGGCCTACGACCACGAGATCCTGGACGCGGCCGTGCGCGACATCGTCGAGCACGTGACGCGAACGGGCGCGCGGGTCGTGGGGCCGGTGCCGCTGCCCACCGAGCGCTCCATCTACACGGTGATCCGCTCGCCCCACAAGGACAAGGACAGCCGCGAGCACTTCCAGATGCTCACGCACAAGCGGCTGCTCGACATCCTGGACGCGACGCCGAAGACCGTGCAGGAGCTACAGCGCCTGTCGCTGTCGGCGGGCGTGGACATCCAGATCAAGGTGGGGGCGTAGGTGCCGGAGTTCAAGGGGATCCTGGGCGAGAAGCTGGGCATGACCCAGATCTTCGACGACGCCCGCGCGGTGCCGGTCACGGTGATCAAAGCCGGGCCGTGTTTCGTCGCGCAGGTCAAGAGCCCGGAGACCGACGGCTACTCGGCGGTGCAGCTCGCGTTCGGCGACGTCCGTGAGGAACGACTCAACAAGCCCACTGCCGGCCACTACGCCAAACACGGCGACAAGCCGGGGCGGTTCCTGGTGGAGCTCCGCACCGACGACGCCGCGACGTATTCCCCGGGGCAGGAGATCAGAGCCGACATCTTCCAGCCCGGAGACCACGCCGACGTGGTCGGCGTGTCCAGGGGGAAGGGTTTCGCCGGAGTCATGAAGCGGCACGGGTTCGCCGGCCTCCCGGGCTCGCACGGCACCGAGCGCAAGCATCGTTCGCCCGGATCGATCGGCGGCGCGGCCACACCCTCGCGTGTGTTCAAGGGCACGAAGATGGCCGGCCAGCTCGGCAACGAGCGGGTCACGGTCCTGAACCTCCAGGTCGTGCAAGCCGATCCCGAGCGCAACCTGCTGCTGCTCCGCGGAGCCATCCCGGGCCCCCCCGGCGGCCTGGTGATGGTGAAGTCGAGCGTGAAGAAGCCCGTGGCGAGGAAGGGGGCCTGAGGTGGCCGCCGTGGACCTTCGCGATCAGGGGGGCAAGAAGTCCGGCTCGCGAGAGCTTCCCGCCGAATTGTTCGAGGCGCCGGTGAACGTCGGCCTGATGCATCAAGTGGTCGTGGCGGGGCTCGCCGCGATCCGCCGCGGGACGCACTCCACGAAGACCCGGGGCGAGGTCCGCGGAGGCGGCAAGAAGCCGTGGCGACAGAAGGGGACCGGCCGGGCCCGCCACGGGTCGATCCGGTCGCCCATCTGGATGGGCGGCGGCGTCGCGCACGGGCCCAAGCCCCGCGACTACACGATGCGCGTGAACAAGAAGATGAAGCGGGCCGCGCTCCGAGGTGCGCTCACCGACGCCGCGCAGTCAGGCAAGCTCGCCGCGGTGAGGTCGCTTTCCTTCGAGGCTCCCAGCACGAGGGAGGCCGTGTCCGCGCTCGAGGCGCTCGAGATCAACGACGGCAAACGGACGTTGCTCGTCATCCACGAGCCCCACCGCGAAGCGGAGCTGTCGTTCCGCAACCTCCCGCACGTGAAGGTGACCTACGCGAAGTCCCTGTCGACCTACGACGTCGTCGCCGCCGACCACGTTGTATTCACCGCAGCAGCCTTGGATGTCCTGGAAGGCAAGGAGCCGACGGACTCGCCCAGCGGGGGATCGTCCGACCGAGCCAAAGCGAGGGAGGACGCAGCGAAGCGACCCCCGCGCGGCGAGGCCGGCGGGTCCGAGGCGTCCGAGGATGCAGTGAAGCGACCCCCGGAGGAAGCATCCGACGAGGCCAACGAGGATGAGGAGGGCGATGTATGAAGTCGCCGCGCGACGTGATCATCCGCCCCGTCGTCTCCGAGAAGTCCTACGCGGGCCTCGAGGCGAACAAATACACGTTCCTGGTCCACCCGGACGCTTCGAAGACGGAGATCAAGGAAGCCATCCAGAAGATCTGGAACGTGCACGTCATGAACGTGAACACGCTGAAGCGGCGGGGGAAGGTGAAGCGGCAGCGCTTCGTCGAGGGAAGGCGCGCGGACCAGAAGCGCGCCGTCGTCACCCTGGCCGAGGGCGACCAGATCGAGATCTTCGAGACCAGGTGATCCCATGCCAGTGAGGAAATACAAGCCGACGACCCCGGGACGCCGCGGCGCGAGCGTGTCCGGGTTCGACGAGGTCACGCGGGACCGCCCGGAGAAGTCCCTCGTCGCGAAGGGTCGTCAGCGCGCCGGCCGCAACTCCCAGGGCCGGATCACCACGCGGCACAAGGGCGCCGGCAACAAGCGGCGGTTCCGGGTGATCGACTTCCGTCGGAACAAGGACGGTATCCCGGCGAAGGTCGCGCACATCGAGTACGACCCGAACCGGTCGGCCCGGATCGCGCTGCTGCACTACGCGGACGGGGAGAAGCGCTACATCCTTGCGCCACAAGGGCTTTCGGTCGGGGACCGTTTGATGTCGGGCCGCGGCTCGGACGTGCGGCCGGGCAACGCGCTCGCGCTCCGGAACATCCCGGTGGGCACCGTGATCCACGCCGTGGAGCTCCGTCCGGGCTCCGGTGCCAAGCTGGCCCGCTCGGCCGGGACGAGCGTGCAACTCGTGGCCAAGGAGGGCCGCTTCGCGACGCTCCGCCTCCCCTCCGGCGAGATGCGCCTGGTCGAAGCGGACTGCAAGGCCACGGTCGGTGAGGTCGGGAATGCCGAGCACGAGCTGGTGCAGCTGGGCAAGGCGGGGCGCTCGAGGTGGATGCGCAAGCGACCCACGACCCGAGGTGTGGCCATGAACCCGGTCGACCACCCCATGGGGGGTGGAGAGGGCAAGTCCTCCGGCGGCCGCCATCCGACGAGCCCGTGGGGGAAGAAGGAGGGCCGCACACGCCGGAAGGGCAAGCCATCCGACAAGCTGATCGTCCGCCGTCGCGGAAAGGGAAGGGGCTAGCAGGCCATGCCGAGGTCCATCAAGAAGGGTCCGTTCGTCGACGACCACCTGATGAAAAAGGTCGAGGAGATGAACAGCCGCGGGGACAAACGGGTCATCCGGACCTGGTCGCGGCGCTCCACGATCGTGCCCGAGATGATCGGCCACACGATCGCGGTCCACGACGGCCGCAAGCACGTTCCCGTGTTCATCTCGGAGTCCATGGTGGGGCACAAGCTGGGCGAGTTCGCCATCACCCGGGTGTTCCGGACGCACGGGCATCACACCGAGCGCAGTACGTCGCTGAAGTAGGAGCACGATGCAGGCGAGAGCGAGCAACAAGTACGTGCGGATCACGCCGACGAAGGCCCGGCGGGTCATCGACATGATCCGGGGTCGTCAGGTCGACGACGCGCGTCGTATCCTGAGGTTCTCCCCGCTCGGCGCCTCGAGCGCCGTGGGGAAGATCCTCGACTCCGCGGTAGCCAACGCCGAGCAGGACCCCGGAATCATCCCGGAGAACCTTCTGGTGAAGGCGGCCTGGGTGGACGAGGGTCCGACCCTCAAGCGGTTCCGTCCGCGCGCGTACGGCCGGGCCACCAAGGTCCGGAAGCGCACGTCGCACATCACGTTGGTCGTGGAATCGATCGAACCGTTCGAAGAGGTGGCTGCCAGTGGGACATAAGGTCAATCCGTACGGCTTCCGCCTCGGGGTGATCTACCCGTGGAAGTCGAACTGGTACGCGGATCGCGACTACGCGAACTCGCTGCACGAGGACGTGCAGATCCGCAAGCACATCCGGGGCAAGCTCCAACGCGCCGGGATCTCCGCGATCGACATCGAGCGCCGCGGCGATCAGATCCAGGTGTTCATCCGCACGGCCCGTCCCGGCATCGTGATCGGCCGCAAGGGTGCCGAGGTCGAGCGGATCCGAAAGGACATCGAGCGCATCACCGGCAAGCGCGCCGACGTGAAGGTCGAGGACATGAACCAGGCCGCGACGGTGTCGCGCCCGGAAACCGACGCGCAGCTCCTCGCGCAGGGCGTGGCCGAGCAGCTCGCCGGCCGCGTGTCGTTCCGGAGGGCCATGCGCCGCGCCGTGCAGACGGCGATGCGTGCGGGCGCCCTCGGCGTTCGTGTGCAATGCGGTGGCCGGCTCGGCGGCACCGAGATGTCCCGTCGCGAGTGGTACCGGGAGGGCCGGGTCCCGCTGCATACCCTCCGCGCCAAGATCGACTACGGGCTGGCGGAGGCCAAGACGACGTTCGGGATCATCGGGGTGAAGGTGTGGGTGTACCACGGCGACGAGATCCCGATCGAGGAGCAGGAGACCGCCCGGATGCGGGCGCGCGCCCTGGCCGGGATGGCCGCCCGCGGCGCCGGCGGCGCCTCGACCGGCGCGCTCATCACCGACGTGAAGGAGCTCGCCGAGGTCGAGGAGCCCGAGCCGGAAGCCCAGGCATCTGCGGAGTCCGAGGAAGGTGCTCCCACCGTGCAAGAGGAGACCGACCCTGCCGCAGAGTCGACGCCCCCGGCCGAGGAGCCCTCGGCCGACGGCGCCGACGTCAAGGTTGAGCCGGACCAGGGCGGTGAAGGCTGATGCTCGCGCCGAAGAAGATCAAGCACCGCAAGCAGCAACGGGGTCGGATGCGGGGCCAGGCCAAGGGCGGAACCGACATCCACTTCGGCGACTACGGCTTGCTCGCGGTGGAGCCCGGCTGGATCACGAACCGTCAGATCGAGGCGGCCCGTGTGGCCATCACCCGGCACATCCGTCGTGGCGGGAAGGTCTGGATCAACATCTTCCCGGACAAGCCCGTCACGAAGAAGCCCGCCGAGACCCGCATGGGCTCCGGCAAGGGCAACCCGGAGACGTGGGTGGCCGTCGTGAAGCCGGGCCGGGTGATGTTCGAGCTCTCCGGCGTGGCCGAGGCGACGGCGCGGGAGGCCATGCTCCGCGCGGCCCACAAGCTTCCGATCAAGAGCAAGTTCATCTCACGGGTGGGAGCGGAGGGATGACCCGGGCCATCGAGCTTCGAGACCTCCCCGACGACGAGTTGCTGTCGCGGCTGGAAGCGGCGAAGGAGGAACTGTTCAACCTGCGGTTCCAGTTCGCCACCAGCCAGCTGGACAACCCGCGACGGATCAAGCAGGTCCGCCACGACGTGGCCCGGATCTTGACGGTGCTCCGGCAGCGATCCTCCGAGGAGGAACTCGCTCGAGCTATCGCCCGGGCCGACGAGGAGGCGCTGGCCGAGTCGCGCGACGCGCAGGCCCGCGGCGAGAAGAAGGGAACGGCGCTGGGCGAGATGGCCCAAGCCGCTTCGATCGAACAGGAGGCCGCGGCCGGCGCGGAGTACGTCCCGGAGGATGAGGAAGAGAAATGAGCGAGCAACCCGAAACGGCAACGGAGGCGTCCACCGCGGTGCCGGCCGAGTCGGCGGACCGCACGAATGAGCGCGGCCAGCGAAAGGTCCGCCAGGGCGTGGTCGTGTCCGACAAGATGGACAAGACCGTGCTCGTGCGGATCGAGCACTCGGTCCTGCACCGGTCGTATCACAAGACCATCCGGCGCACTCGCAAGCTCGCCGCGCACGACGAGGCAGGCGACGCGCACGTGGGCGACACGGTCCGGGTGATGGAGACGCGTCCGCTGTCCAAGACGAAGCGGTGGCGCGTGATCGAGGTCGTGGAGCGAGCGAAGTAGATGATCCAGCAGGAGACGCGCTGCAAGGTGGCGGACAACACGGGGGCCAAGGAGGTCCTGGTGATCCGCGTGCTCGGCGGGTCGGGCCGGCGGTACGCGAGCCTGGGCGACATCGTCGTCGGTTCGGTGAAGGACGCTCTGCCCGGGGGCGCGGTGAAGAAGGGTGAGGTGGTGAAAGGCGTCGTGGTTCGCACCGCGAAGGAGCGGCGTCGGCAGGATGGCTCCTACATCAAGTTCGACGACAACGCGCTCGTATTGATCAACGAGCAGAAGAATCCCCGCGGCACCCGGATCTTCGGTCCGGTGGCCCGGGAGCTGAGGGAGAAGCGGTTCATGAAGATCATCTCGCTGGCGCCGGAGGTGCTGTAGCCATGCCGGGCGTTGACATCAAGAAGGACGATCAGGTCCGGGTCATGAACGGGAAGGACCGCGGCCGGAGCGGCCGGGTCATCCACGTGCTGCCTCGCGAGGGCCGGGTGATGGTGGAGGGCGTGGCCCGTGCGAAGAAGCACCAGCGCGCGACGGGCAAGCGTTCACGGAGCGGCTCGCAGCTCCAGCAGGCCGGGATCATCGAGACCGAGCTGTTCGTGGACATCTCGAACGTGCAGATCGTGTGCAAGTCGTGCAACCAGCCGACCCGGGTGGGGCACCGCATCGAGGAGGACGGGACGAAGACGCGCATCTGTCGGAAGTGCGAGGCGGACCTGTGAGCGATCACCCCATCCCCCGCCTCAAGGACCGCTACCGGAGCGAGCTGGTCTCGCGGTTGCAGGCCGAGCGCGGCTTCCGCAACCCCATGGAGGTCCCCCGCCTCGAGAAGATCGTCGTGAACATGGGCGTGGGCGACGCCATCAAGGACGGCCGGATGCTCGACGCCGCGCTCGAGGACCTCGCCACGATCACCGGCCAGAAGGCCGCCGTGACGAAGGCTCGCAAGTCGATCGCGGGGTTCAAGCTCCGCGAGGGCATGGCCATCGGGGCGAAGGTCACGCTGCGGGGCGATCGGATGTGGGAGTTCCTGGACCGGCTCCTGTCCACGGCCCTCCCGCGGATCCGCGACTTCCGCGGCCTCGACCCGAACGGGTTCGACGGCCACGGGAACTTCACCATGGGGGTCACAGAGCAGCTGATCTTCCCCGAGATCGACTACGACAAGGTGGTCAAGGTTCGGGGGATGGACATCACCGTCGTGACGACGGCGACCACGGACGACGAGGGACGAGCGCTGCTGCAGGCGCTGGGCTTCCCCTTCCAGGGGATGCCGGCGGTGTCGGCGGTCTGAGCGTCGAGAGGACGAGATGGCGAAGAAAGCGTTGATCGAGAAGCAGCAGAAGCGGTCGAAGTTCGCGGTTCGCGAGTACACGCGGTGCCGGCGGTGCGGCCGGGCCCGCGCCGTGTACCGCAAGTTCATGCTCTGCCGCATCTGCCTCCGCGAGCTGTCGCACGCTGGTGAGGTCCCGGGGGTGACGAAGGCCTCATGGTGAGACTGGCCACGAACGTCACCGACCCCGTCGCGGATCTCCTGACTCGCATCCGCAACGCGAACCTGGCGGCGAAGGACGAGCTCGCCGTGCCGGCGTCGCGGATGAACGAAGCCATCTGCGGCATCCTGGAGCGCGAGGGATACGTCCGGAGCGTTCGTACGGACACCGAGGACAAGTTCCCGGTGCTCAAGGTGGAGCTGAAATACGGCAAGGGCCGCCAGCGGACCATCACGAACCTCCGCCGGGTGTCGCGCCCGGGCCGGCGCGTCTACGCGAAGCGCGACAACCTGCCGCGAGTGCTGGGCGGGCTCGGGATCGCGATCCTGTCGACGTCCCGGGGATTGATGACCGACCGGGAAGCCTCGAAGCAGGGCCTGGGCGGCGAAGTGCTGGCATACGTGTGGTGATGGAGCGATGAGTCGGATCGGAAAGCAGCCGGTGGAGATCCCGAGCGGGGTCGACGTCGCCATCGACGGTGCGCGCGTCACGGTGAAGGGGCCGCGGGGAACGCTCGAGCAGACGTTCCACGAGGAGATGCGCATCGTCCGGGAGGACGGCGAGATCCGCGTGGAACGGCCCTCGGACGAAGGGTTCCATCGATCCCTGCACGGACTCTCGCGGACGCTCCTCGCGAACATGGTCGAGGGCGTGACCAAGGGATTCGAGAAGCGCCTGGAGATCGTGGGCGTAGGGTACCGGGCCGCGCTGAAGGGCAAGGCTCTCGAGCTGGCGCTGGGGTTCTCGCACCCCGTGACCGTGCCGGCGCCCGAGGGGATCGAGTTCGAGGTCCCGGCGCCGAACCGCATCACGATCCGCGGGAACGACAAGCAGGCCGTCGGCGAGATCGCGGCGAACATCCGCAAGCTTCGCAAGCCCGAGCCCTACAAGGGCAAAGGCATCCGGTACGAGGGCGAGTACGTGCGCAAGAAGGCCGGCAAGGCGGCGAAGGGAGCGGCGAAGTGATCGATCGACGGATCGCTCGGGTGCGTCGTCATCGTCGCGTGCGCAAGCGCGTCGCCGGGACGCCGGACCGTCCGCGTCTCGCGGTGTTCCGGTCGAACCGGCACATCTACGCGCAGCTCATCGACGACCGCGCGGCCCGAACGCTCGCCGCGGCTTCCGACAGCGAGTCGGCCTCGGGCGACAAGACCGAACGGGCCAAGGCCACCGGCAAGCTCCTGGCCGAGCGGGCCAAGCAGGCCGGCATCGAGTCGGCGGTGTTCGATCGGGGAGGGCGGCTGTACCACGGGCGAGTGGCCGCGCTGGCGGACGGCGCCCGTGAAGGAGGCTTGAGGATCTGATGCGAAGGTTCGACCCCTCGGGGCAGCAGGGTCCGGGCGGCATGGAGGAGCGCGTGGTGTCCATCAACCGCGTGGCCAAGGTGGTCAAGGGTGGCCGGCGGTTCTCGTTCGCCGCGCTCGTCGTCGTGGGCGACGGGGCCGGGCGGGTCGGGGTCGGCTACGGCAAGGCCAAGGAGGTCCCCGCGGCGATCTCGAAGGGGTCCGAGGAGGCCAAGAAGAACATGTTCGACGTGCCGATGATGGGCACGACCATCCCGCACCAGGTCATGGGCGAGGACGGCGCCGGCGTCGTGCTGTTGAAGCCGGCCGCGCCCGGAACCGGCGTCATCGCGGGCGGCCCGGTCCGGGCCGTGGTGGAGGCGGCGGGGATCAAGGACATCCTGTCGAAGTCCCTCGGGTCGGACAACGCCATCAACATCGTGCACGCGGCCGTTGCTGGGCTGCGGTTGCTCCGCCGGCCGGAGGACGTCGCCCGCCTCCGCGAGCGCGACGTGAACCAGGTCGCGCCGCGGCCCATGCTCGAAGCGGTGGAGGCGGCGGAGGTGCGCAAGCGCGCCAAGCATGAGGAGGACCGTCTCCAACCGGTCGAGGAGCAGGAGCCCCGGCGCCGTGGCTAAGCTGAAGGTGACCCAGCGCCGGAGCGTGATCGACCGGCCCCGTGAGCAGAAGGCGACGGTCCGCGCGCTGGGGCTGCATCGGATCAACGACAGCGTGATCAAGGAGGACCGGCCGGAGATCCGCGGGATGATCGCCGCGGTCCGGCACCTCCTCGACGTCGAGGAAGTGGACGAATGAAGCTGCACCATCTGAGACCCGATCCCGGCAGCAGGCGCCCCCGCAGGCGGGTGGGCCGGGGCAAGGCCGCCGGACAGGGGAAGACCGCCGGCCGCGGCACCAAGGGGTGGGGAGCCCGGCACCAGTCCAAGAAGGGCTTCGAGGGCGGGCAGATGCCCCTGGCTCGACGCGTTCCCAAGCTCAAGGGGTTCACGAATCCCAATCGGGTCGAGTACGCGGCCGTGAACGTCCGCAAGCTCTCCGAGGTATTCGATTCAGGGCAGGTCGGCCCCGAGGAGATGCACGCGCACGGACTTGTCCGTAAGGGCCTCCCGGTGAAAGTCCTGGCCCAGGGCGAGATCGACAAGGCCCTGTCCGTTCGGGCCCACGCGTTCTCCCAGGCCGCTCGGGCCAAGATCGAGCAGGCCGGCGGAACCGCGGAGGTGGTCCCGCTTTCGAGGCCCTCCACCACGTAAGATGTCCGAACCTAGGGAGCAGGGCGAGTGCTGAAGGCTTTCGTCAACGCGTTCAAGATCCCGGATCTCCGCAAGAAGATCCTGTTCACGCTCTTCATCATCGCGGTCTACCGGTTCGGGTCGCACCTCCCTGTGCCGATCGTGGACATCGGCAAGCTTCAGAGCCAGCTCAGCCACAACCAGGGCAACTTCCTGTCCTTCATCAACCTGTTCTCGGGCGGGGCGCTCACGAACATGGCCGTGTTCGCCCTCGGGATCATGCCGTATATCACGAGCTCGATCATCATGCAGCTCCTCACGGTCGTGATCCCGCGGCTCGAGCAGTGGCAGAAGCAGGGCGAGGCCGGGATCAAGAAGATCACCCAGTGGACGCGCTACATGACCGTGACGCTGGCGCTGCTGCAGTCCACGGGCCTGGTGTTCCTGTTCCACACCGGCGCGCGGGGCTTCGGTTCGGCCGGGGGGTCGGCTTCGACATCTTCCCGGCTGGACAGTTCACCGCGCCGCACGTGGCGTTGATCGTGCTCATCCTCACCGCCGGCACCGCGACCATCATGTGGATGGGCGAGCTGATCACCCAACGCGGCATCGGCAACGGGATGTCCGTGCTGATCTTCACCTCGGTGATCTCCCGGCTCCCGCAACAGGGCACCGCGATCCTGCAGCAGGCCGGTGCCGCGAAGTTCTACACGATCCTCGCCATCGCGCTCGGCATCATCGTGGCCGTCGTGTTCATGGAGCAGGGGCAGCGGCGGATCCCCGTGCAATACGCGAAACGAGTGGTGGGCCGGCGCATGTACGGAGGACAGTCCACGTACATCCCACTCAAGGTGAACCAGGCCGGCGTCATCCCGATCATTTTCGCCGTCTCGGTGCTGTACTTCCCGCAGCTCCTCGCGTCCACGATCCACGCCACATGGCTGCAGAACTTCGTGCAGAACCAGCTGGGAACGCGAGGGATCCTGTACATGCTGATCTACGCCCTGCTGGTGATCTTCTTCGCGTACTTCTACACGGCGATCACGTTCAATCCCACGGAGACGGCGGACAACATCCGCAAGTACGGCGGGTTCATCCCCGGGATCCGGCCCGGTCGGCCAACGGCGGACTACCTGAACAACATCCTGGTGCGCATCACGCTTCCAGGCTCGATGTTCCTCGCCGCGATCGCCATCATCCCGTACATCGTTCTGAACATGTGGAACATCCAACAGTTCCCGTTCGGAGGAACGTCCATCCTGATCACGGTGGGCGTCGCGCTCGAGACCATGAAGCAGCTCGAGTCGCAACTGCTGATGCGCCACTACGAGGGCTTCCTCAGGTAGGCACATGCGAATCGTCCTCCTGGGCCCACCCGGGGCCGGCAAGGGTACGCAGGCGCATCGGCTGGCCGACCGGTTCGACGCGACCCTGATCGGCACCGGCGACATCTTCCGCGAGAACGTGCGGGGCGATACGCCGTTGGGCCGCGAGGCCAAAAAGTTCATGGAGAACGGCGAACTCGTTCCGGACGACGTCGTGGTGCAGATGGTGCTGCATCGCCTGGAGCAGCCCGACACGCAGAACGGCGTGATCCTCGACGGGTTTCCCAGGACGCTGGCTCAGGCCCAGGCGCTGGAGAACGCCCTGGCCGAACGCGACCGGCCCCTCACGGCCGCGCTGAAGTTCGTGATCCACGACGAGATCGCCGTGAAGCGACTGGCCGGCCGGCGCACGTGCGGAAGGTGTGGACGGACCTACAACGTTGAGTTCCATCCTGCTCGTCAGGAGACGGTGTGCGACTTCTGCGGTGGCGAGCTCGCCCAGCGGGACGACGACGCGGAGGGCACGGTTCGTCACCGGCTCGAGGTGTACCACCGCGACACCGAGCCGCTGGAGTTCTTCTTCTGGGAGCGCGGGCTCCTTCGTGAGGTCGACGCCGAAGGCACCGAGGACGAGGTCACGGACCGCGCCGTCGAGGCCCTCTCCGACATCATGGAGGAGCGGCCGTGATCATCCTGAAGTCGCCCGAGGAGATCGCGAAGATGCGCCGCGCGGGCCGGATCGTGGCCGCGACCATCGACGCCGTCACCGCAGCCGTCCGCCCCGGGCTGACCACCGGCGACCTGGACGAGGTGGCCGAGAAGACCATCCTGGACGAGGGCGCCACGCCGTCGTTCAAGGGGTACCGGGGGTTCCCGGCCTCGATCTGCGCCTCGGTCAACGAGGAGGTCGTGCACGGGATCCCGGGAGCGAGGACGCTCAAGGAGGGCGACATCCTGTCGCTCGACTTCGGCGCGATCTGGGAGGGGTACCACGCGGACTCCGCCGTCACGGTGTTCGTGGGCGAGCCTCGGTCCGCCGAGGCCGAGAAGCTCGTTCGCGTCACCGAGGAGGCGCTCGACGCAGGCATCTCCCAGGTCCGGGCGGGCAATCGCCTGTCCGACATCTCCAATGCTGTGCAGCACGTCGTGGAGGGGGCCGGGTTCGCGGTGGTCCGTGAATACGTGGGCCACGGGGTCGGCCGGAACCTCCACGAGGATCCGCAGATCCCGAACTACGGCCCGCCGGGCCGGGGGCCGGAGCTCAAGCCCGGGCTGGTGGTGGCGATCGAGCCCATGGTGAACCTGGGCGGGTGGGAGACCCGGGTGCTCGCCGACGGCTGGACCGTGGTGACGGCCGATGGGTCGCTGTCCGCTCACTTCGAGCACACGATCGCGGTGACCGACGAAGGTCCAGAGGTCCTCACCGCCCGATCCTGAGGACTCGTCCTTAACGTCCTCTGCCGATCGTCAGGTTCGCGGTCCCCGAGGCCGGGTATCCCCCCAGAAGCTGTTACCGGGGGTAACGACTGGGCCATGGGACGAGCCAAGGCGATCGAGGGCGTGGAGCGACGCGCCGCCCGGCGCGAGGAGCTTCTCGACGCAGCGATCCGGTGCATCCGCAAGGCGGGCCCGGGGGTCTCGATGGAGCGGATCGCCGCCGAGGCCGGCGTGACGAAGCCGATCCTGTACCGCCACTTCCGCGATCGGGCCGACCTCCAGGACGCCATCGCCACCCGGTTCACCGATGCGATCGGGAAGGAGCTGCGTGGCGTGATGCGCAGGACCGGCAAGCCACGCCTGGTCCTCGAGTCGGCCATCGACTCCTACGTCCGGCTGGTGGAGCGAGACACGGACATCTACCGGTTCCTGGTTCATCGAGGACGGCCCTCCGTGGCAGCCGAGGGCGCGATCGAGCACTTCATGCGCCGGCTGGGGACGACATCGGGCTCGTTCTGGGCGGACGACTACTGGAGCTCGGCCTGGACAGCGGCCCCGCCGAGGTGTGGGGTCACGGCATCGTCGGCATGGTCGGTGCGTCCGTCGACTGGTGGGTCGACGGAAGCGTGCTCCCCAGGCGCCGTCTGGTGGAGTTCCTGTCCGAGCTTCTCTGGCAGGGCCTGAGCGGAGCGTCCCGTCCGGGCAGAGCGTCGGCAGACGTCGAGACGTTCGTGGCCGACGCCGTTACACATGTCACCGAAGCAAAGGCTGCCGGAGCCGAGGATCCAACGACCGAGACCGAACCCCGCATCGCCGAGGTCATTCCGATCCGGCGGAGCCGCCCATGATCGGCGCCGTTGCTCCGGCCCGGGGGGCTCCGACCTCGGACGTGATCTTCGCCACCGTCCTCGTCGTCGGGCTGCTCGTGATCCTTGCCGGTCTCGGCTTCGTGTACCTCCGCGGACAGCTGAGAGTTCTCGACCGCGTGGCGGACGCGTCGGAGCGGGTCACGGGGCTGCCGGCGTGGGCAGCTCTGCCCTTCGGCCTCTCCGGTGCCTCGTTGCTCGCCGCGGTGTTCGGCTTCTACTGGGACGTCTCGTGGCACATCGATCGGGGACGAGACCCCGGTCCGTTCGCCAACCCCGCGCACTGGTGGATCTTCCTGGGGCTGCTCGGTCTGGCCGTCGCGGGCGCGCTCTCCGTTCTGCTCGGGGCGAGGCGACCGGCGCCCACCGCGCTACGCATCAAGTCCCTCCGCCCCCCGGTGGGCGGCCTCCTCCTTCTGTTGTCGGGCGGATTCGCGCTGGCCGGATTTCCCCTCGACGACATCTGGCATCGGCTGTTCGGGCAGGACGTCACCTTGTGGGGACCGACGCACATCCAGATGATCGCGGGCGCGTCACTCGCCACGTTGGCGCTGTGGGTGCTCTACGTCGAGGCGGTCCGAACCGTGGGCAGGACGCCCCGGCATCAGAAGGTGTGGTGGGCGGTCGCCGGAGGTGCGTTCCTGATGGGTCTCTCCACGCTCCAGGGGGAGTTCGACTACGGCGTTCCGCAGTTCCGGCAGCTCTATCACCCCGTGCTCATCATGTTGGCGGCGGGGATCGGGCTCGTAGCCGTGCGAGTGATCGGTGGGCGTGGCGCTGCGCTCGGAGCGGCCCTCATGTTCCTGGCCCTCCGCGGCACCCTCACCCTGGTCATCTCGGTGGGGCTCGGTCGCAGCCTGTTCCACTTCCCGCTGTACCTGCCCGAGGCGATCCTCGTGGAGGCCGCCGCGTTGCGGGTGGCGCGCGAACGCCTGCTCCGGTTCGCGCTGGTGTCGGGTGCCCTGATCGGAACGGTCGGTCTCGCGGCCGAATGGGCCTGGAGCCATGCCTGGATGCCCCTCCCGTGGCACGCCTCGCTCCTGCCGCAAGCGGCGGTCCTCGGGTTCGCCGCCGCCCTCGCGGGAAGCGTGATCGGCGCGCTGATCGGACGAGCGGTGAGCGACGATCCCATGCGACGCGTCCGGATCCCGGTCGCCGCTGCCGTGGCAGCGGGAGTCGTCGCAGCGTTCTGCATCGGGTTCCCGCTCCCGATGACCGCGGACGCAGGCCAGAGCGCGACGGTCTCCCTTCGTGAGGTCCGACCCTTCCCCCACAAGACCGCGGTGGCGACCGTTCGGATGCACCCGGCCGAAGCGGCTGAGGACGCGAACTGGTTCACGATCACGTCCTGGCAGGGCGCCGGTCCGGGGGACGGTGGCCTCGTCATCGCGAACCTCCGCCCCATCGGCCCGGGGTTGTATCGGGCCGACGGACCGGTCCCCGTGTACGGTCAGTGGAAGACACTCCTTCGGCTGCAGAAGGGCACCGAGGTCCAGGTGGTTCCGATCTACATGCCGTACGACCCCGCCATCCCTGCGCAGCTGGTCCCGGCGTTCTCCCACTTCACCCGGCACTTCGAGCGGGACAAGAAGGCCCTCCAACGCGAGGCCGTCGGAGGGAGCACCGTCCTCCAGGACCTCGCGTACGCGCTGGTCGCCTTGCTGGCCGTGTTGTGGCTCGCCGCGTTCGGCTGGGGGCTCCGGCGGATCCGGATCCTGGGCGTCTCGTCCGTCCCACGGAGGGTCGTCGAGCCCGCAAAGGCCGCCTGACCAGGCATTTTCCGATCCTGGACGAGTCACGCACGACGCCCGTATACTTTTTCTTCGGCTCCGGGCCATCTCGGGGCCGGTTCGTCTCGTCCCGGATCCCGACCATCAGGACTGGGCGGACGTGCTGATGTCCGGTTGGTGAGCTCGAAGGGCGGCATGCCGAAGAAGGATGCGATCGAGGTGGAGGGCACGGTTTCCGAGCCCCTGCCCAACGCGATGTTCCGGGTAGAGCTCGACAACGGACACAAAGTGTTGGCCCATATCTCTGGGAAGATGCGGATGCACTACATCCGGATCCTCCCGGGGGATCGGGTGCTGGTGGAGCTCTCGCCGTACGACCTGCAGCGAGGGCGCATCGTGTACAGGTATCGATAGGGGTTCGGGATGAAGGTCAGGCCGAGCGTGAAGAGGGTGTGCGACCGGTGCAAGATCATCCGGCGCCGCGGTCGCGTGCTCGTGATCTGCTCGAACAACCCTCGACACAAGCAGAGGCAGGGATAGACACATGGCCCGTATCGCAGGCGTCGACCTTCCCCGTGAGAAGCGCGTGGATATCGCGCTGCGCTACATCTACGGCATCGGTCCGACCCGCTCCGCCGAGGTCGTGAGCTCGACGAACATCGACGCAGGGACCAAGGTCCGCGACCTCTCCGAGGAGGAGGTCGTGCGGATCCGCGAGTTCCTCGACCGGAACTACAAGGTCGAGGGCGACCTGCGACGCGACGTGGCCCAGGACATCAAGCGCAAGATCGAGATCGCGTCCTATCAGGGGATCAGGCACCGGCGGTCGCTGCCGGTCCGCGGGCAGCGCACGCACACGAACGCGCGGACCCGCAAGGGCCCCAAGAAGACCGTCGGCGTGAAGCGGAAGAAGGGGAAGTAATCCGTGGCGAAGGCGAAGGCCAAGAAGCCCAGAAGGAAAGAGAAGAAGAACGTCGCCCACGGGCAGGCCCACATCAAGTCGACGTTCAACAACACGATCGTCACGATCACGGACCTCCAGGGAAACACGCTGTCGTGGGCGAGCGCCGGCAACGTCGGGTTCAAGGGCTCGCGCAAGTCGACGCCGTTCGCGGCGCAGCTCGCCGCGGAGGCCGCAGCTCGCCGGGCGCAGGAGCACGGCCTGCAAAGGGTCGACGTGTTCGTGAAGGGTCCGGGCTCCGGCCGCGAGACGGCCATCCGGTCGCTCGCCGCGACGGGGCTCGAGATCCTCGGCATCAACGACGTCACGCCGGTACCGCACAACGGGTGCCGGCCCAGGAAGCGCCGCCGCGTCTAGGGAGCTCGAGTGGGGAGCTGGCCGCAGGCCGGCGGTCCCTCGATCGACAGGATGCGTGCGGAGGCCGGTCGCGCGTGTGCGGGCCGGCAGGTAGAGAGGCGCGGTAGGAGTGGATGATCCCGCGCCAGGGAGGTAACGCAGTTGCTCATCGTCGCCAGACCAACCATCCAGGAAGAGACCCTGACCGACACGCGCTCGAAGTTCGTCATCGAGCCGCTCGAGCCGGGGTTCGGCTACACCATCGGGAACTCGCTCCGCCGGACGCTGCTGTCCTCGATCCCGGGAGCGGCCATCTCGTCGATCCGCATCGACGGCGTCCTGCACGAGTTCTCGACGATCCCGAAGGTCACCGAGGACGTCACCGACATCATCCTGAACCTGAAGGGGCTCGTGCTCCGGTCCGACCTCGACGAGCCCTCCACGATCTACCTGAAGGCCAAGGGACCGGGCGAGGTCACCGCCGCGGACATCTCACCCCCTGCGGGCGTCGACGTCTTGAACCCCGACCTGCACATCGCAACCGTCGGCAAGGCCGCCTCGCTCGAGATGGAGCTGGTGGTGGAGCGCGGCGTCGGGTACCGCTCGGCGGAGCGCAACAAGAAGCCGCGCGATCCGATCGGCGTGATCCCGGTGGACTCGATCTTCTCGCCAGTCACTCGAGTGTAGTACTAGGTGGAGAACACGCGGGTCGAGCAGATGACCGACCGCGACCGCCTGATCCTCGACGTCGAGACAGATGGGTCGATCACACCACGAGAGGCGCTCGCGTCGGCGGGATCCACCCTGATGGAGCTGGTCACCTTGTTCTCCGAGCTCGCGGAGGCCCCCGGCCTCGCCGTGGGTCCGGCCCAGGACGAAACGCAGCTCTCGGGCGACCTGGCCATCACGATCGAGGAGCTGAACCTGTCCGTGCGCTCCTACAACTGCCTGAAGCGCGAGGGCATCAACACGGTCGGTGATCTCGTGCAGCGCAGCGAGGCGGAGCTCATGGACATCCGCAACTTCGGCCAGAAGTCCATCGACGAGGTCAAGGGCAAGCTCGAGGAACTCGGGCTGGGCCTGAACCAGGAGTAGGAGCGAGGGACATGCCGAATCCGCGAAAGGGACCGAGGCTGGGCTCGGGGCCGGCGCACCAGCGCCTGCTCCTGGCCGGCCAGGCGGCATTCCTGTTCACGCACGAGCGGATCACGACCACCGAGGCGAAGGCCAAGGCACTTCGGCCGGTCGCAGAGCGGCTCATCACGTTCGCGAAGCGAGGGGACGTCGCGGCCCGTCGTGAGGTGCTGAGGGTCGTCCCCGATCGCGACGTCGTGCACAAGCTGTTCAGCGAGATCGGGCCCAGGTTCGCCGAACGGAACGGCGGCTACACGCGGATCCTGAAGCTCGGGCAGCGCAAGGGCGACGGCGCGCCGATGGCCCGGATCGAGCTGCTCGCGGCGGAGGAGTAGCTACCGCTCCAGGTACAGCGAGATCCTAGTGGCGCTGGCCGACACCTGGTCGAACACGGCGTGACCACGCGCGCCGGCGAACCTGTCCGTGCCGCCGGTGATCGCCGCCTCGAACGTCTGGTTCTGGGGCACGATGTTGAACGTGCCGGTCATCGTCACGTCGCCGTCCGGGAGGCGGCCGACCGCCGTGAACATGACCTCGCCGGTCTGGGCGCTCGTCCGCAGGGTCACGGTGGCCGTGAGTGCCATCACGCCGGTCCGCTCGCCCTGGACGTACCACGTGGAATGCTGGGCCAGTACATCTCCCGCTGACAGGCCGGTTGGCTTCGCGTCGACGTAGTTGTCCTTCGAATCCTTGCTGACGAACCGCAGGATCTCCGGATTCGCGGGATGCGTGACGGGCTTCGTGGCCGGCGGGGCTGTCACGTCGTCGTGGCCGGACGCGCTGATGACGGCGGCGCCCACGCCGGCGCCGGCGGCCACGAGGGCCACGGCGGCCGCCAGGAACGTCTTCTTCATCACGGTTCCTTCCTGTCGGTGTGCCTGCGTCGGCGGCCTTGGGGTCCGCCGTCGGCTGGGGTAGGCATCGGCAGTCCTGGGCCTAGGCTTCACCCATGGTCCTGAAGCTCGTCGTGGCGTACGACGGCACCGACTTCCACGGGTGGGCGAAGCAGCCCGGGCTCCGAACGGTGGAGGGGGTCCTGGCGAGGGCGCTCGCGCGAGTGCTTCGGGCGGACCCGGTGCTGAGCGTTGCCGGCCGGACCGACGCAGGTGTGCATGCTCGCGGCCAGGTCGTGTCGGTGAAGGCAGCGGACATCGATCCAGAGCGAGTCCGGCGCGCCGTGAACGGGATCCTCGCTCCGGAAGTTGTCGCACTGTCCGCGCAGCGAGCCCCGGAGGGCTTCGACGCGCGCCACAGCGCGAGCGCTCGAGAGTACCGATACCGGATCGATCTCGGGCCGAACCCCGACCCGTTCACGGCGAGGTACGTATGGCACCGGCCCGGGACGCTGATCCTCTCTGCCATGCGCCGAGCGGCCCGAGACCTGGTGGGGGAGCACGACTTCGCCTCCTTTGGACGGCCACCGCAGGAGCGGGGCGCTTCCACCGTCCGCAGGCTGGAGCGCCTGGCCGTGGCCCGCAAAGGGGATCGCCTGGAGATCTCGGCAAGGGCGAACGCGTTCCTCCACCAGATGGTCCGCAGCCTGGTGGGGACGCTCGTCGCGATCGGGGAGGGGAGCCTCGATCCGAGCTCGATGCGAGAGGTCCTCGCCGACCGGGACCGGTCCAGGGCCGGGCCCGTGGCGCCACCGCACGGGCTGACCCTGGAGCGAGTCTGGTACGGCGCGGGGAACCTTCAACGGACTTCGTAGCGACCTGCCTCTGCCGAACTACGGGGTGCCCGCGTCGCGAAACGCGGAGTATTGTGAGGCTTCGAGCCGACTCAGTGGCCGTTTCGACGGCCCTCGAGGTCGGTCGACTCGAGAGGGGAGGGTGTTCGTATGGGCGACGACGTCGAGCTCGGCCCGATCGACTACATCGTGGTGGAGTGGCCGCCGGACGCGCCACCGACCGGGGCGGCCTTTCCGCTTCTGGTCGATCTCGTCGACCGGGGCGTGATCCGGATCCTCGATCTCGCGTTCGTGAAGAAGGAGTCGGACGGAACGATCGTCGGACTGAACCTGGGCGACCTCGATCTCGACGGGAACCCGGAGCTGGCCGTCTTCGAAGGGGCATCGTCCGGTCTCCTGGGCAAGGATGACTACGACGAAGCGAGCAACGCACTCGAATCTGGGAGCGCGGCTGCGATCCTGCTGTACGAGAACACCTGGGCCGCCCCCTTCGCGACTGCGCTTCGCCGCAGTGGAGCGCAGCTGGTCGCTCAGGGTCGGATCCCGGTGAACGCGTTGATCCAAGCGCTCGACGAGGCCGAAGCAGCCGACCCGAGCGCGTAACGAACGAACGAAAGGGGTGGATGCACGATGCCAGGACTCCTCCGCGGGGTGGCCCGAACCGCCGTGGTCGCCGGCACGGCGACCGCGGTGTCGAATCGCGTGTCGCGCCGTCAGGCGTCGAAATGGGCGGAACAGGGGGCGACGCAGCCCGGGTACATGCAGCCCGCGCAACAAGCCGCTCCGCCTCCCCCAGCTGCTCCGGCCCAACCGGACAAGATCCAGCAGCTGAAGGAGCTCGGGGAGCTCCGCGACTCCGGGGTGCTCACCGAGGCAGAGTTCGCCGCAGAGAAGGCCAAGATCCTGGGGAGCTGAGTGCCCGAAGGGGATCCGCGAGGCCACGCGGGGCCGGCGTCCCACATGGCCTTCTTTCAACCTTTGACGCTGGAGCGAACCCGCAGGTAGCATGGGTCCTCGGCCCGCCGGGCCGCTTCTTTTCGTATGAGGACCTACGCTCCGAAGCCGACCGATATCGAGCGTCGCTGGTACGTCGTCGACGCCGATGGCGTCGTGCTGGGCCGGCTGGCCTCGGAGGTGGCCAAGATCCTCAGGGGCAAGCACAAGCCGATCTACGCACCCCACGCCGACGTGGGTGACCACGTCGTCGTGATCAACGCACGGGGCATCCGCCTCACCGGAGGCAAGGAGAACAAGAAGATCGGGTACCGGCACTCCGGCTATCCGGGCGGACTCACCGAGACCGTGTACGCGGACCTGCTGGAGAGGCGCCCCCGATACGTCGTGGAGAAGGCGGTGAAGGGCATGCTGCCCAAGAACCGTCTGGGCCGGGCCATGGCATCGAAGTTGCAGGTCTACGACGGGCCCGAGCACCCGCACCAGGCCCAGAAGCCGGAGGCTCTCACGTTGGGGACCGTGCCGGCCTGGAGCGGTTTGCCCGTCCGAGAGCCGAAGATGGCGCCCGAGCCCAAACGGGCTGCGGCGCCGGCTCGAGCACGACGGGCAGCGACCGCGGAGCCCGCCGCCAAGGCTTCCACCTCGAGGCGGACCGCAGCGAAGACGTCGACGAGGAAGAGATCCACGGCCAAGACATCCACAGCCAAGAAGTCCACAGCCAAGAAGTCCACGGCCAAGAAGTCGGCCGCGAAGCGATCGACGGCTCGCCGGACCAAGGCGAAGGAGGAGTAGGTGGCGCAGACGCAGGCTCCAACGGCCCAGAACGGGACCGGCCGGCGCAAGGAGGCGGTGGTCCGGGTGCGGCTCGTCCCCGGCACCGGTCAGTTCGTGTTGAACGGGCGTTCCCTCGAGGACTACTTCCCCACGCGGGCCCACCGGATGATCGTGCAGGGGCCGCTGCGGACCGTCGGCAAGGAGAAGGAGCTCGACGTGTTCGCCAAGCTCTCCGGCGGCGGCGTGAGCGGCCAGGCCGGAGCGCTGCGGCATGGGATCGCTCGCGCACTCATCGAGCTCGAGCCGGAGCTCCGTCCGGCGCTGAAGGAGGAGGGGTTCCTCACCCGCGACGCGCGGGAGAAGGAACGCCGGAAGTACGGGTTGAAGAAGGCCCGCAAGGCTCCGCAGTTCTCCAAGCGGTAGCCCGGGTCTCGCTCACTGGTCCAGCAACCACTCCTCGATCTCGCTCTCAGCCTCGGACCAGTCGGTCTCTTCGAGCAGGTCCTCGTCCTCCATGACTTCGAGGCGACCCGAGCGGATCTCATCGAGGATGAACATGGCCTGGACCTCGATCTCCTCGGGAACGTAGAGAAGGACCGGGCCCATGCGGTACGGTCCTTCGCCCTCTCCCTTCACCATGACCGGGATGCCCTCGGCCTCCAGCCGCCCCCTGGCCAGGTAGCCGTCGCTGATGGAGGGTGTCGTGTAGACCAAGACGAGCGAGCCCGAGTATCTCCGCTCCACCCGACCATTCTGCTCGTTTCGCTCCGAGAAGACGAGGGGCGGCGAGGCCCCGCCCTCGGGCTCCGGTACGCTGTGGCGCCGTGGGATCCAGGGAACGACTGTTCGGGACCGATGGGATCAGAGGCGTCGCGGGGCGTGAGCTCACGGCGGATCTGGCTCGGCGGATCGGCGCCGCGGCCGTGCAGACCCTCCGAGGCCACGGCGATCGCCGGCCGATAGTCGTGGTGGGGCGCGACACGCGCGCCTCGGGTCCCATGCTGGAGGAGGCCCTCGCCGACGGCGTCGGCTCGGCCGGCGGGGATGCGCTCCTCATCGGTGTGCAGACCACGCCAGCGGTCGCCTTCCTGACGGTCGATCTCGGCGCGTCCTCAGGCATAGTCATCTCCGCGTCGCACAATCCGCCCGAGTACAACGGGATCAAGCTGTTCGGCGCCGAGGGCTACAAGCTCTCCGACGAGCTCGAGGCGGAGATCGAGGCTGCCGTCCGGGACGAGTCACGATCCGATTCGCCCGGCGAGGTTCGGGCCGTCGCCGATGCGATGGATCGGTACGTGACGCATCTCGTGGGCGCGGCCGAGTCGGACCTCGGTGGGATGCGGGTGGTCGTGGATTGCGCCAACGGCGCGGCCTCCGAAGCGGCGCCCGAAACGCTCCGCCGGCTCGGCGCCGACGTCGTTCCCATCTTCGACCGGCCCGACGGCGCGAACATCAACGTGCACTGCGGGGCCATGCATCCCGAGGTGGTGGCGAAGGCCGTCCTCGAACAAGGAGCCGCCGCCGGGGTGGCGCACGACGGCGACGCCGACCGTGCCCTGTTCGCCGGTCCGCGCGGCGAGCCGATCGACGGCGACTTCGTGCTCGCGGCCGGTGCGCTCGCCCTGAAGCGCCGAGGCGCGCTGGAGCACGACACCGTGGTGACGACGGTCATGGCGAACATCGGCTTCCATCGCGCGATGCGCGACGCCGGGATCGAGGTGGTCGCGACGAAGGTGGGTGACCGGTACGTCTTGGAGGAGATGCGTCGCCGGGGGGCCGTCCTCGGCGGTGAGCAGTCCGGGCACGTCATCTTCAGCGAACACGCGACGACGGGCGACGGCATCCTTACCGCGGTGAAGCTGCTGTCGATGGCGGCGGACGCGGGCGAACCACTCGATCGATTCGTGAACGTGATGGAGCGATTCCCGCAGGTGCTCGTCAACGTCGAGGTCGAGGATCGCAATGGTCTCGACGACGCCGAGGACGTGTGGGACGCCGTTCGAGACGCCGAGGCCGCGCTGGGTGACCGGGGCCGTGTCCTGGTGCGGCCTTCGGGGACGGAACAGCTCGTCCGCGTGATGGTCGAGGCTGAGACCGAGGACGAAGCCGAGCGTCACGCCCGGAGCATCGCGGACCGAGTTCGGAGATCCTTAGGCTCGGCGTAGCCGTCGGTCGTCTTCCGGATTGACCGCGGTCTCGATACAGGCATACGCTCGCGCTCTCGTCCAAGGGCGCGAGATTGACATTCAGGGTGGCCGGTGTGGGAGCCGGCTACGGGGGCGGACGATCGGTTCCGTGCTCGAGGGCCGTGGACCCGCGATCTGTCGTCCTCTTTTCGCTCCAGATGGCTTCGCGAACGCCATGTCGGTGGCAACAACGCGCCGTGGTGGACCAAGAGAAGGAGAGGTCATGCAGCCTGGATCGGAAGTGGTACCCAAGGATCATCGGATTGGTATCCGTCTGCGTCGTCCTGGGTGCCGGCACGCTCATCAGCGGAGGTGTCGCTCAGGCGAGCAACGGTGACCCGATCTTGCTGGGGATGGGCAACTTAGCGACGTCCTCGACCACGATCAGCACGACCTCGGGCATAGGTCTCCTTGCCTCGACGACGGACACGGGCAACGTGGCCGGTCTGGCGCCCCTACCGGAGACGGAGGAGGCATTAGCAAGCAGGCGGGCCTCCTCACCCTGAGCAGGACCCGTGTCACCGGCAACCTGGCACAGCTGGACTTCTCGGGTGCGTTCGGCGGAGGAATCTATAACACGAGCGGGAACCTCATCGTCTCGGCGTCGACCATCAGCGACAACCGCGCGTTCGGAACTGGGACCTCTACCTCCGTTCGTGGCGGAGGGATCTACGTCAATTCCGGCAACCTCACGATCACGGGCTCGGTGATCTCCGGGAACCGGGCAACCGACGATCCTTCTTCCGTAGATGCCAACGCCTACGGCGACGGCATCTACGTCAACAGCGGGAAGCTCGTCGTGAAGAGGAGCACCATCTCGGCGAACCGTGCCACGGCGTCTGGGTCGGGCCAAAGCAGCGCCACGGGGGGCGGACTCTACGGGGCCGCTGTGACGCTCTCCCAATCCACGGTGAACGGGAACGCGGTGACTGCGACATCCTCCGGAGGGGTTGCATTGGCCGAGACGGGGGCGGCCTTTATTCCGGGTCGACAACCGTGACCGCGTCGACCATCTCGCGGAACATCATTAACTCGAGGACCTCGGCCTCCTCTCAGGCCACCGGGCAAGGCGGAGGCTTTTTTGGGCCGGAGCCGCCAACTTCACGAACTCGACGATCGCTTTGAACCAGATCGTCGCGACCTCACCCAACCCGGGCGGCCAGTCCTACATGAATGGCGGTGGCATCTACATGGGCGGCTCGGGCTCGCTGGTGAACTCCACGGTGGCAGGCAACAGCACGGCGGGGACGGGAGCGGCGGTCAGCCCGAACGGAGGCGGGATTGACGGAAATGCCAGTGTGTCCTTCAAGGCCACCATCGTGACGAACAACGTCGCGGCCCCGGCACCGGACTGCTCCGGAGGGCCCGTATCGCACGGAGGCAATCTCATCCGGAACACGGCAGGATGCTCGTTCACCAAGAAGAGCACCGACAAGGTCGGCGTCAATCCCAAGCTTGGTGCCCTGAAAGGGAACGGCGGGCCAACCCAGACCATGGCCATCGCACTCTCGAGCCCGGCTTTCAACGCCATCCCCAAGGCCGCCTGCTCGGTGTCCACTGATCAGCGCGGCGTGCACCGGCCTCAGGGCCTCCGCTGCGACATCGGTGCCTACGAGCGGAAGGTGCGCTCGGTAGCGATCGCCTGACCTGCTGTTACCCTTAGCGCCTCATGTGCGGCATCGTGGGCTACGTGGGCCCCGACGACGCCCTCCCCATCG
>JBKOXF010000102.1:0-35155 GCA_046724795.1 Actinomycetota bacterium
GCGGTCGACACCGCCAGGAGGATCCTGGTCGGCAGCGGCAGCGTGCCGTGAAGCTGCGAGTAGATCGTCTTGAACTGCGGCACGATGAACATCAGCATCGCGACCAGGATCAACGAGACCATCGCCAGGACCACGACGGGGTAGGTCATGGCCGACTTGACCCGCTGTCGGAGCGCGACTTCCTTCTCCGTGTTGTCGGCGAGGCGAAGCAGCACCTGGTCGAGCACACCACCCGTCTCGCCGGCCTTGATCATGGCCACGTACAGGCTGGAGAACGTCTTGGGGTGCTTGGCCATGGCGACCGACAGGGACGAACCTCGCTCCACGTCCAGCCGCACCTGGGTGACGATCTTGCCGAGCTGCTTGCTCTCGGTCTGGTTCCCCAGGATGGTCAGGGCCTTCAGGATGGGGAGGCCGGAGTTGACCATCGTCGCGAACTGGCGCGAGAAGACGGCCATGTGCTTGGGCTTGACGTGGCCCGGGCGCAGGTTGATCTCCATGGAGAGCCCCTCGCGCTTCTTGTTGACCTTGACGGGCGTGTAGCCCATCTCGCGCAAGCGGCCCAGGACGGCCTGGTCGTTGTCGCCCCAGATCGTGCCGGTGCGGAGCTTCCCCTGGCGGTCCCTGACTTGGTATGCGTAGTTGTCAGCCAACGTCGTAGCCCTTCGCGCCGTAGCCCGCCGCCGATCCCTGCACCATTCCATCGGCAGTACGGAGCAATCGGTTGAGTTCCTCCGGGTCGTGGGAGCGTTCCGTGGCCAGGTCGTGCGTGATCTGGCCGGCCTTGACCAGGCGGGCCAGGGACGCGTCCATGGTCTGCATCCCGAACCGGCCGCCGGCCTGCATCACGGAATAGACCTGGTGGACCTTGCCCTCCCTGATGAGGTGGCGGACCGCCGGCGTGGCGATCAGGACCTCGGTAGCGGCCACCCGCCCCCGTCCGTCCGCGGTCTGCAGGAGCTGCTGGGTCACGACCCCTTGGAGCGTGGTCGACAGCTGGACCCGGATCTGCTGCTGCTGGTGCGGGGGGAACACGTCGATGATCCGGTCGATGGTCTGCGGGGCGTCCTGCGTGTGCAGGGTCGCGAAGACGAGGTGTCCCGTCTCGGCCGCCGTGATGGCGGTCGAGATCGTCTCGAGGTCACGCATCTCACCGACCAGGATCACGTCTGGGTCCTGGCGTAGGACGTGCTTGAGGGCCTCGGAGAACGAGTGGGTGTCGGTCCCGATCTCGCGCTGGTTCACCATGGATCGCTTGTGCCGGTGGAGGAACTCGATCGGATCCTCGACCGTCATGATGTGGCACGCGCGCTCCACGTTCACGATGTCGACGAGCGACGCGAGCGTGGTGGACTTGCCCGAGCCGGTGGGGCCGGTCACGAGGATGAACCCGCGAGGCAAGCGAGCGAACTCCCCGACAACCGGCGGGATCCCGAGGTCGTCCAGGTTCTTGATCTCGAAGGGGATCAGCCGGAACGCGGCGCCGATGGAATCGCGCTGGAAGTACACGTTCACACGGAACCGCGCCTTGCCCGGCACGGAGTACGACAGGTCGAGCTCCAGCTCCTGCTCGAGCTTCTCCCGCTGCCGCTGCGAGATGATCGCGTAGATCATCGTGCGCAGGGTCTGCGGCGTGAGCACCGGGTATTCGTCCAGACGGACCAGCTCGCCGAGCAGCCGAAGCACGGGCGGCGACCCCGACGTGAGGTGGAGGTCGGACGCCCCTCGCTCGAGGACGACGTCCAGGAGGTCGGGGATGAGCAGCTGGTGCTCCGGGGGTTGCGCCTGGACCTGCGTGGCGACGGCCGTCTGACCGTTGCCGGCGCCCTCGACTGGCGCCTCCATGGGCGGGGGTGCGTCTTCGAATTGGGCGCTCATACGACCACCCGCAGCACTTCCTCGACCGAGGTCATCCCCAGCCGAGCCTTCTCCAGGCCGTCGTCGCGGAGGGACTTCATCCCCTGCTCGACGGCCAGGTGGCGGATCGCCTCAGACGAGGCGCGCTCCGCGGTCATGCGTTCGATCTCCTCGCTCATCAGCATCACCTCGTAGAGTCCGATCCGGCCCTTGTAGCCGGTCTTCGCGCAGTTCCCGCATCCCACCGCGTGGTACAGCGTGGGGATGTCCTGCCACTGATATTCGGGGAACCCCGCCGCAGCCAACTGGCTCTCGTTGGGTTCGTATCCCTCGCGACAGCGGTCGCAGAGCTTCCGAAGGAGGCGCTGGGCCACGACGCAGTCGATGCCCGACGCCACCAGGTAGGCCTCGACGTCCATCTCCTGGAGGCGGGTCAGCGCGGACGGTGCGTCGTTCGTGTGCAACGTGGTGAGCACCAGGTGACCGGTGAGGGCCGCCTCCATCGCGATCATCGCCGTCTCGCGGTCGCGGACCTCGCCGACCATCACGATGTCGGGGTCGGCGCGCAGGATGGAGCGCAGGGCCGACGCGAACGTCAATCCGGCCTTCGTGTGCACCTGAACCTGGTTGATCCCGCGCAGGCGGTACTCGACGGGGTCTTCGACCGTGATGATGTTGCGGTCGGGCTCGTTCAAGATGTTGAGCGTGGCGTACAGCGTCGTCGACTTGCCCGATCCCGTCGGGCCGGTGACGAAGATCGCGCCGTACGGCTTGCGGAAGGATGTCTCGAACCGCTTGTAGGAATCCTCCAAGAACCCCAGCTGCTCCAGCTTCAGGAGCACGGACTCCTTGTCCAGGATCCGGATGACCACCTTCTCGCCGAACACGGTCGGGAGCGTGGCGAGCCGCAGGTCGACGCTCCGGCCGGAGACCTTCAGCCCGACCCGGCCGTCCTGCGGGACGCGCTTCTCCGCGATGTTCATGTCGCCCATGACCTTCAGGCGCGAGACCAGGCCGGAATGAATGTTGCGCGGCGAGCGCATCATCTCGTGGAGCACGCCGTCCACCCGGAACCGGATCCGAACGTCGGACTCGGTGGGCTCGATGTGGATGTCGGAGGCCCGGTCCTCGACGGCCCGGGTCAGGACCATGTGGACGAGCTTGACGATGGGGGCGTCCTCGACAGCCGTCTCCGCGTCGGCAGGGCCGACGTCATCGCTCTGCTCGGCGGCCTCGGCCGTCAGCGCCTCGACGGACCCCTCCAAGTGGCTGAACTTGCGGATCGCGGCAACGACGTCGGCGGCCGTCGCCACGACCGGCTGGATGTCCCGGCCGGTGATGGTGCGGATGTCGTCCAGCGCATACACGTTGGCGGGGTCGGACATGGCGACCAGAAGCTTGCCGTCGCGCTCCGCGTACGGCAGCGCCCGGTGACGCTTGG
Source organism: Actinomycetota bacterium (assembly GCA_046724795.1). Taxonomy (GTDB): domain Bacteria; phylum Actinomycetota; class UBA4738; order UBA4738; family JACQTL01; genus JBKOXF01. The sequence continues at coordinate 3,299 of JBKOXF010000102.1, forward strand.
CCACTCCCTCTGGGATGAGGCCGGCCACGGTCGGGTCCGGCGGGGTCTCGGTGAGGTCCACGAACTCCAGGCCGACCTGGAGCGCGAGCGCGCGAACCAGGTCGACCTCGCGGATCAGCCCGTGGTCGATGAGGATGCGACCGATCGACTTCGGCACGCGCTCCTGCTCCTGCAGCGCGAACTCGAGCTGATCGGGCGTGATCAGGCCCTCCTCGACGAGGATGGGCCCCAGCTCTTTCTTCTTCTTCACGGATCCATGCCCCCGTCAGTGCTCATGCAGAGTCTTCGTCACTACGGCGGTCTTCCTGTAGGAGTCCGGCGAACTCTCGGGCCAGCGCGACTGGATCGATCTCCGAGTCGTCGATGAACGAGGGAACGGGTCCCTCATCCGTCCCCTCACCCGAGCCGGCGGGGGGCTCGTCCGCCGGCGGCCCCAGGGGGTCGGACATCTCCTCGAGCGGAAGGGGCTGCAGCACCTCGTCCACCGGTGGCGCGAGAGGGTCCGGTAGCTCCTCGAGCGGAAGGGGCTGCAGCACCTCGTCCACCGGTGGCGCGAGAGGGTCCGGTAGCTCCTCGAGCGGAAGGGGCTGCAGCACCTCGTCCACCGGGGGCGCGAGAGGCTCTTGCAGCTCCTCGATCGAGAGCGGCTCCGCGATCTCGTTCAATGGCGGGTCCAGCGCCTCCGACACGGGCCCGGTCATCGACGACCCCAGGGGCTCCGAGAACTGCCCGTCGAGGATCGGGTCCGTCGGCTCTGCCAACGGAATCTCCAACTCCGTCGCTCCGGACTCCGCGGCAGGCGGCTGTAGCTCCGCGCCGACCGGCTCCGGGACGAGGCGCGCGAACCGCGCGCTCAGCGGGTCCTCGAATGGCTCCACCATGTGCGTCTTGATCCGCTCGAAGATCGGCTTGTCGGCCTCGGCGACTGGATCGACCGGTGGCGCGGCGTGCGCGGGGAGCGGCTCGAAGGCGTTATCGAGAGGCTCGAACCCGTTGTTCAGAGGCTCGAAGCCGTTGCTCAGAGGCTCGAACTCGGTGTCCAGACGCTCGAACTCGTTGTCTGCGGGACCGGACACACCGTTGGGGGGCTCGTCGGGCCCCTGGGCGATGGCCTTGGGCGTCGTTCCCTCCACCAACTCGACCCGGTCGGGAGGCCTCGCCACCGCCAGGTTGTCCCTGGACTCTCCCGCCACCGCCAGTGTCTGCTCCAGATGGTCGATCAGGACGCCGGGGCGAGTCGAACCGTCCGCGACGGCAAATGCTGCGTACGGGCCGGAGCTGAGATAGGCCCACAGTTGGTCGTCGACCTTGACGAATCCACGTTCCGGGTTGCCGATGGCGGCGAAACGCAGCCATGCCTCTTTGATCCCGTCTCCGTCTCCGTCCGCGGGCGGGAACGTCCCGAGAACGAGCCCGTCGGACGACAGGATGATGCAGCCGAGGACGTCGCTGAATGACGCGACCCTCGAAGCGAGTGCCGAGTAGTCGATGTCCATGAAGGCTTCTCTGTAGATGCATCGGAGATCGTGGAGAGGCGCTTGAGCGTGTTCAGGCAGCCGCGGGGCCCAGTTCGGCCAATGCGGCTGCCGACATGACGTCCAGAGGTGGGACGTGACCGGTCCAGAGCTCGAAGGACAGGGCCGCTTGATGCAGCAGCATGCCGAGCCCAGTGAACGCGCTGGCGCCCGTCTCGCGCGCCCTCGCCACCAGCGGCGTCACGGTGGGGCGATACAGCAAGTCGACGACGAGTTGGCCAGCATGCAGTGGTGGAAGCGGGAGCAGGTCCCCATGAACGGGCGTGGCGTTCACGAAGAGATCGGCGCCTCGGGGCGGCGGATCGTTCCAGGACGCGACATGCAGCTCGGCGCGGTCCGCGAGCCGTTCGGCGAGCAGCCCTTCTCCCTTCTTGAGGTCCCGGACCACGACGGTCGCCCTCACTGCTCCGCCCCGCACGACCGCTGCGATACAGGCCCGTGCCGCACCGCCGGCCCCGTAGACCACGATCGATCGCCCGGCCGGGTCGAAGCCGGCGTCTTGTTCGAGGAACCTGGCGAACCCGGCCACGTCGGTATTGTGTCCCTCCAACCTCTCCGCCCCGAACACCAGGCTGTTCACCGCACCGACGAGCTCGGCGTCCTCGGACAGGGTCGCGGACGCCGTCGCGGCCTCCTCCTTGTGCGGCATGGTGACATTCGCGCCGGCGAATCCCATCGCCCGCAGTCCCGCCAGCGCCGTGAGCAGGGAGTCCGGGCCGACCGGAAGAGGCACGTAGACCCAGTCGAGCCCGAGTGCCGCATAGGCGGCGTTGTGGATCACCGGCGACAGGCTTTGCTCCACCGGCCAGCCGATGACGCCGGCGAGCGTGGTCGTCCCCGTGATGGTCCCCGCGGCACGGGCTGCTGACTCGATCTCTTGTGGGAGGTCATCCAAGACACTGCGCCTTGAGGTGCAGGAACTCCTGATACGACGCGGTGAATGCGCTTCGGCCCTTCGATCCGCACTTCACGTAGTACAGGTAGTTGACGTCCGCGGGCTGGAGCGCGGCGCGAAGCGATGCCAGGCTCGGGCTCGCGATCGGCGTCGGGGGCAGCCCCGGGCGATTGCGTGTGTTGTACGGACTGTTCGACTCGAGATCCGAGTTGCTCAGGGAGTTGTCGCCGGGCGTGGGATCGTCGTACAGCAGCGTCGCGTCGATCTGCAACGCCATCCCCATCTTCAGCCGGTTGTAGATCACGGCGGCGACCTTCGCGCGGTCCGGTGGGTATCCGGTCTCCCTCTCGATCATCGATGCGATCGTGACGATCTCGTAGTCGTTCACGCCGAGCTTCTTCGCGTTCTTCCAGGGCAGGCCCCCGGCTTGCGACCGGAACTGGTCCAGGAGGTAGGTGATCACGCTGTCGGCCGTGTTCTTGTGCTTCGGGAACTGATAGGTGTTCGGGAGCAGGAACCCCTCGACCGAGGGCGACCCCTTCGGCAGATATGGCGGGAGGGAGTACGTCCCGCCGAACGCGGCGTCCTCGAACTCCTGCCTCGGGACGTCCAGGAGCTGTTCCGCCCGCGCCGCGATCTGGGTGACACGCCATCCCGGAGGGATCGTGAACCGGACGGCGGGCGCCGCGGCCGGTCCCTTCGCCAACGCGGCGAGCGCGGCATCGAATCCCATATTCGTCGTGAGCCGGTAGGAGCCGGCCTGGAAGCTCTGCTTCTTCGATCGAAGAGCGATCCGAGAGACGAGCCCGCCGCAGCGGATCACGGCCTTGTCGTGCAACATCGAAACCACCTCGGTGCCCGATGCGCCTCGGGGAACCACGACGGTGACGTCGCGTCCGGAGCCCGAGCCTCCCTGGCACCACCGGTAATAGGTGAACGCCGCGACCCCGACGGAGACCACGAGCAGCAGGAGCACGAGGACGAGAATCAGACCCCGTCGGCGCTTGCGACGGCGTCCGGGAGGTCCTCCTGTGGGGGTGCCCGTTTCGAGCTGATCGAACAGGCTCGACATCCGGCGGAGTCTACCCGCGGTGGCGGTCCAGCCATGCCTGCAAGATGATCGCCGCGGCAGAGCGGTCGACGGCTCGACGCCGCTCCCGCCCTCCGACGCCGGCCTCCCGGAGTGCACGGTCCGCCTCCACCGTCGACAACCGTTCGTCGTGCAGCTCGACCCGGATTGCCAGGAACGACCGGAGTGCGCCGGCGAACTCCTCGGCCTGCCGGGCTCGAGGCCCGACCGCTCCCGACATCGAGATGGGGTGTCCCACGACGACCACGGCGATGTCGTTCTCGGTCACGAGCTTCTGGATGGCTTTCAGGTCCTGGGGCGCGCCGGTCGGCACCGTCCCCAGGGGCACCGCCAGAGTCCGTTCTGGGTCGGAGATGGCGACGCCGATGCGCGCGTCCCCCAGGTCGAGCCCCAGGACCCGCCCCGTCTCAGCGTTGCGCGAGGAGCTCATTCAGCCGCGCGTGGACCGTCGGCGCCAGATCCTCTGGAGAGATCTGCTTCGGCCCCCCGCCGATGGCGAGATCGGGCTTGCCTCCGGCCCGGCCGCCCGCCGCGGCGGCCAGGGGAAGCGCCACGTCTGCTGCCGTCAACCCCCGGTCGAGCAACGGCTTCGTCAGCGCGACGACCACGTTCGATCGTCCGTCTCCCGACGTGGCGAGGACGACCGCCGCCGGGTCGTTCGACAGGTAGCTCTTCAGCCGAAGGGCCATGTCACGGAGGGTCGAGGCGTCGCTGCCCGGCCGATACTCCACGAGCACCTTCACGCCGTCCAGGTCGGCCACGGTGTCGAGGAGACGCTCCAGCTCCCCCTTCTGCTCCTCCTTGCGGAGCTTGCCGAGCTCGCTCTCCAGCTGTTTCACGCGCTCGATGGCCCGGCGAGCGCGTTCCGGCGCCTGCTGGGGGTCGCCGGCGCCGAGGGCGGCGGTGACCTCCTCGAGCAGCGTGCGCTCCGCGTTGATGTGCTCGAGGGCATCCGGCCCGACCAGGGCCTCGATCCGGCGCATCCCGGATCCGATCGACCCTTCACCGAGGATCCGCACGATGGCCACTTTGCCCGTGTGGGGCACGTGGGTGCCACCGCACAACTCCTTCGAGTAATCGCCGATCTCGACCACGCGCACGATGTCGCCGTACTTCTCGCCGAACAACGCAATCGCGCCCTCACCTCGCGCGTACTCGATGGTGGTCTCGTATGCACGGACCGGGTCGTCGTCGGCGAGCTTGGCGTTCGCCGTGTACTCCGTGGTCTGGAGGACGTCGCGAGGCACCCCCTGGTGGTGCGTGAAGTCGAACCGGAGTCTCCCTGGCTGCACGAGCGATCCAGCCTGCCGGGCGTGTTCGCCGAGGAGGTGGCGGAGCGTCCAGTGCACGACGTGGGTGGCGGTGTGGGATCGCGCGGCGCCGCCGCGGAACTCGGGGTCCACCTCGGCCAGCGCCGTCTCGCCCCGCCGCACCTCGCCTGACGTCACGGTGCCGTGATGGACGATGACGTCCCCGGGCCCGTGCCGGACGTCGCCAACGCGGATCGTTCCACCCGCCGTGCGGATCACGCCGCTGTCGCCGACCTGGCCTCCGCCCTCCGGGTAGAAGGGTGTGCGTGACAGGACCACGGAGACGTCCTGGCCCTCCGAGGCCACGTCCGTGTCGCGACCGTTCCAGATGAGGGATTCGATCCGGGCCTCGGCCGAGAGCGTCTCGTAGCCCAGGAACTCCGTTCGACCGAGCCGCGCCGACGCCGCAGCCAGTGCCTCCTCCTCGGTCACCAGCCCGCGCTGGGCCGACTCCTGGGCCCGGCGCCGCTGCTCCTCCATCAACGTCGCGAAGCGATCGGCGTCGAGCGACAGCCCCTGCTCGTCCAGCAGCTCACGCGTCAGCTCGATGGGGAACCCGAAGGTGTCGTGGAGCTGGAACGCCACGTCTCCGGAGTGCTTCGCCCATCCCGGTTCCGCGATCTCCTGCTCGAGCAACGTCAGGCCCTGACGGAGGGTGGCGGAGAACCGTTCCTCCTCCGAGCCGGCCACCTGCAGGATGAACTCGCGGTTCTCCCGGAGCTCGGGGTAGGCCTCCCCGTACATCTCGATGACACGCTCCGACAGCGCCGTGATCGCCGGCTGATGCACGTCGAGGCGGCGGGCGTGGCTGACGACGCGACGGATGAGCCGACGCAGCACGTAGCCTCGACCCTCGTTCGATGGAAGCACGCCGTCGCCGATCAGGAACGTCACCGCGCGGGAGTGCTCCGCCACGATCTTCAGGCTGACGGTCGTGTTCTCGTCCTCGCGGTAGCGAGCGTTCGAGATGGACAGTCCAACCTCGATCAAGGGCCACATCAGGTCGGTCTCGAAGTACGTCGGCGTGTCCTGCAGGACGGTGGCCACACGCTCCAGTCCGCTCCCGGTGTCGATGTTCTTCTTGGGCAGGTCCCCCACGACCTCGCCCTCGTCGTTCATCTGGTTCTGCATGAACACGAGGTTCCAGATCTCCATGAACCGGTTCTCGTCGACGGCCGGGCCGCCGTCCGGGCCGTACTTCGGGCCTCGGTCGACGAAGATCTCACTGCACGGCCCGCCGGGACCCGCCGCGTGGGTCCACCAGAAGTTGTCCTCCTTGCCCCGGCGGACGATCCGCTCGCGAGGGACCCCCACCTCGTCGGCCCACACGTCCACGGCCTCGTCGTCGGTCTCGAACACGGTGACCCACAAACGCTCGGCGTCGATCCCGTAGCCCTCGGTGACCAGCTCGTACGCGTACTTCGCCGCGCCCGACTTGAAGTAGTCGCCGAACGAGAAGTTCCCGAGCATCTCGAACAGGGTGCAGTGCCGTGCGGTCCGTCCCACCAGCTCGATGTCCACGGTGCGGGCCGACTTCTGCACCGAGGTCGCGCGAAGGAACGACGGCTCGGCCTGTCCCAGGAAGTACGGGATGAATTGGTTCATGCCGGCGTTCGCCAGCAGCAGCCCCGTCTCCGGCGACGGGATCAGGGACGACGATCGGACACGCGTGTGTCCGCGCTCCTCGAAGTAGCGAAGGAAGAGATCGCGGATCTTTGAACCCTGCACGGGGCTCTAGTCTAGGCGGCGGTTCGGGTGCCGCCGTGGAAGCGGCTAGGTGGTGTCGAGCTGCGCGCGGATCTCCGCCTCCTTCTCGGCCGCGCCCCGCCGCCACTCCTCCGCAGCCTCCCGGGCGAGCTGGCCCAGATCGCGGGCCGTCGAGCCGAGTTGCTGCCCAAGGTTGGCCGGGGCCATCCGCTGGCCCTGCCTGCGCATCCAGCGGGAAGCGATGATGGCGGCCGTAGCCCCGGCCCCCAGGCCGAGGGCCACCCAGAACGCGCGTCGCACGCTAGTCCTCCCTGCGGACGCGCTTGAAGGCCCGCGACGCCCCCGCGGCGAACGCGGCGAACTTGATCAGCGGGTTCGACACCGTCTGCTCGACGACGACCGTGATCCGCTCCGCCGACTTCGAGATCCTCCCGGCCGAGTCCAGCACGGTGTCCACCCGATCGAGCTCCCGATTCACGCCGGACACGGTCTCCTTGACCTCACCGAGCAGGGGGACGGTCTCGGAGCGGATCCCGTCGATGAGCGTCTTCGTGCTCTCCAGGACCCGGAAGAGCGTGATGAGGACGAGCCCCAGAAACAGCACCAACAGGCCCCAGAAGGCCGCCAGCACCACCAGCGAGACGTCGCCGGCGGAGAAATTCGCGATCACGCGCTCCCTCCTCGACTCACGCGGGCGGCATCATACCGAGGGCCTTGTCGGGCGTGCCTCCCGGGCTCACTCCTCGGCTTCCTCGCCCTGGTCGCTTGGCTCGTAGTAGCGGCGCCCCTCGTAGCGCTGCGGTCGGTATTCCTGCTCGACGTGGTGGTCCGGATAGTCGTGCGGGTACTTGTAGCCCTCGCCGTGCCCGAGCTTGCGGGCCCCGGGGTAGTGCGCGTCGCGGAGGTGCCGGGGCACCGGCTCGGCGGACCGGGCGTCCTCGGTGGCTCGTCCGATCGCCGAGATCACGCTGTTGGACTTCGGCGCGGAAGCCAGGTAGATCGTGGCGTGGGCCAGGTTGATCGCCACCTCGGGAAGCCCGACGTATTCCACGGCGCTCGCAGCCGCGGTGGCGATGAGCAGCGCCCGAGGATCGGCCATCCCGATGTCCTCGCTCGCGTGGACCACCATCCGCCGGGCGATGTACCGAGGGTCCTCGCCCGCCTCGATCATCCGGGCCAGCCAGAACAACGAGGCGTCGACGTCGCTGCCCCGGATCGACTTGATGAACGCGCTGATGACGTCGTAATGGGCGTCGCCCTGGCGGTCGTAGACGATGGCCTTCTTCTGCACGGCGTCGGCGGCACGCTCGAGCGTGACCACGTCCCCCCCCGCGGCGCGCGCCGAGAGGACGGCCGCGTCCAGGCCGGTGAGGGCGACCCGGGCGTCGCCCCCGGCGATCTCGACGAGGTGCTCGAGGGCCTCGTCCGACACCTTCACGTTGAAGGCACCCAGGCCGCGTTCGGCGTCGGCCAAGGCCCGGTCCATGACCAGTCGGAGGTCCTCCCCGGAGAGTGGCTCGAGGCGAAGGAGGAGACATCGGGACAGGAGGGGCGTGACCAGCGAGAAGTACGGGTTCTCGGTGGTCGCTCCGATCAGCGTGATGGTTCCGGCCTCCACCGCCGGAAGCAGGACGTCCTGCTGGGCCTTCGACCACCGGTGGACCTCGTCGACGAACAGAACGGTTCGGAACATCCCCTCCTGCTTCGCCGACTGCATGATCTTGCGGGCATCGGCCACGCCCGAGGCCACCGCGGACAGTTGTTGCATCTCGGCGCCGACGGCCTCGGCCAGCAGATGCGCGATGGTGGTCTTGCCGGTCCCGGCTTGCCCCCACAGGATCAGGGACGGGAGGTGCCCGCCCTCTAGCAGGGACGTCAGCGCCTTCCCCGGCCCGAAGAGGTGTTGCTGTCCCACGAGCTCGTCGAAGCTGCGGGGGCGCATCCTCGTCGCGAGCGGAGCCTCGGCCATGCCGGTTCCGAGGGTACTCGACCGCCGGACGCAGAAGGGGCGCCCGAAGGCGCCCCCTCTCACCGACTTCCCGGGCCGGGGGCTAGCTCACCTTCACCACGAAGATGTCGGAGTTCCCGAAGTCCGTCGGACAGGAGTCGTAGATGTTCGGCTCGGGGGCCCTCCCCGCTCTCCAATCGTCGATCGCCGAGCAGGTGTCGCCCTGCATCGTCCCGGTGAACGAGAACCAGAACGCGCCGTCGGATCCCGCGTCGGCTCCGTTGTAGTCACCGAGGAACTGCGCCGTCAGTCCATTGGTCGTGGCGGCGTCCGGGTCGGACGTCGTCCCGGCGATCAGGACCGGCGCGCCGAAGCTCGTTCCGCCGTTCGAGGACAGGACGTAGTACGCGTCGTACGAGACGACGCCTGCCCCCGGATCGGTGCCGGCCGCGACGTCGTCGATGGCGGTGAAGCCGATAAAGACGTTCGATCCGTTCACGGCGGGCGCCGCGAAGAACGCGCTCCGCCCCGACACGTCCGCCGCCGTGCTCGTCGTCCAGGTCCCGCCACCGTTCGTCGACTTGGCCAGCTTCACCACGCCGTGGCCGCTCGCGTAGTCGGTCCACGTCACGTAGAGGTTGCCGCTGGCGTCGGCGTCGGCCTGCGGGTTGCTGCTGTCCCTGAAGCTGGCTCCTGGCAGGGGCGACGGGTTGTCGTTCTTGAAGGAAACCAGGAACGGCTTCCCGAAGCTCACGCCTCCGTCGGTGGAGCGGGATCCCATGACGGCGCTCTGCCGGTTCAGCGATCCATCAAAGAACACGTACACGTTGCCGTCGGGGGTGGTTCTGATGAACGAGTCCTGCCGGCCGCCGACGGCCCCGTTGTTGGCCGCCCGGGTGATCCTCACCGGCTTCGACCACGTGAGCCCGCCGTCGTTCGAATGCGCGACCACGATGGGCTCCGGCGAGAAGGTGTTCGAGTTGCCGAACGACAGCGTCGGGTTCCCCGTGAACAGCGTCCACCCGACGTATACGCGTCCGAAGAACGGGCTCGACGGGTCGGCGTCCGCCCAGATTGAGATCTTGTCGTTGAACGAGACGGGGTTGAGCTTGTTGGTGGCCACGGCCGGCGCGCTCCACGTGGCGCCTTTGTCGTCGGAACGAGAGACGGCGAGGAGCTCGTGCGCGGGCCCGAACGACGGGTTACCCGCGAGCGACCCGAAGTACGCCCTGGCACCGTTCGCGTAGGTGAATCCCCCGCTGCCGTCCGGCTTTGGACCGAACGCGACCACGGGGTCTCCGTCCGAGGTGATGTTGGAGCTCGGGAACCAATCCAGGATCTGCTGCGACCAACTGCCGCCGCCGTTCGTGGTCACGTAGACGCCGCTCGTGTCCACCGTGGGATCGAACGGGCAGCTCGACGGGCCTCCCGTCGCCGGTGTGCAGTCCGGCTCCTGGATCTCGTCGTTCGCGCCGGTGATGGCATTCGACGGGTCGACCGGGTTCACGGCCATGGGCGACTCGTTCTGCTTGTTCTGCGGGAAGTGCGTGACCCCCGCGGTTCCCGGGCTCACCTTGGTCAGCGTGACCGTGGTGGCCCGGCTCAGGCCGGACGCGATCGCAACGATCGTCAAGGACGCGATCAGAACGATCGAGATCCGGGAAACCGGGTGTCTGCGCATGCAGCCCCTCCAATGCGCTCGGTGACCTGCCCCCGCAGGCCGACTGGATGAACCTCCGATGTCCGCGTGTCTACGTCAAATTGGCACTCTTGGGTATACGCGGCGCGTCCCCGAAGGGTTTCCACGGTTTGTCCGCCCCGGACTCCGGCCGTCGGCCGTCCGGCCGGGACTCCCGGATGGGACGGTAGGCTTCGCTGATGCGCTGGATCGCGCTACCCGCCGGGATCGCACTGCTCGCGGTCACGCTGCTCGACGCGTTCCGAACCATGGTGATGCCTCGGGCGGCGCGCGGGCGGTTCCGACTGACACGCGTGCTCTTCCTGGCGCTGTGGCGGCCCTGGTCCTGGCTGGGCGTCAGGCAGCAATCGCCTCAGGCCCGGGAGAAGGTGCTCTCGCCCGCGGCGCCGTTCGCGTTGTTCGCCCTGCTGCTGGTGTGGGCGGCGTTGGCCATCATCGCGTACGCATTGATCATGCTCAGTCCGCTGTTCCACGACGGGATCCACGGCGCACGGACCTTCGGCGACCTCCTGTACGTGAGCGGCACGTCGTTCACGACCGTCGGGTTCAGCGGCGTGATCCATGCGACCGGGTGGGCCCGGATCCTCGTCGTGGTCGAGGCGGCTACAGGGCTCGGCCTGGTCGCCGTCGTGATCGCGTATCTGCCCGTGCTCTATCAGTCGTTCAATCGCCGCGAGGTCGGCATCATGTTGCTCGACGCGCGGGCGGGCTCACCCCCATCCGGGCCGGAGCTCCTGATCCGAGCCAAGAACCGCGGGGCGCATACGGATCTCGATCGGCTGTTCCGGGAATGGGAGCGCTGGGCGTCGGATGTGCTGGAGACCCACCTGTCGTATCCGTTGCTGGCGTTCTTCCGATCGCCGCACGACTACACCTCCTGGGTGACGGCACTCGGCGCGGTGCTCGACGCGGCGACGTTGTCCATCGCAGCGATCGATCATCCGAGTGATCCGGCGGAGCTCCTCTACGCGACTGGTACACACGCCGTCGAGGATCTGTGGCGCTACTTCCGGATCCCCGACCGGGTTGCCGTTATCGAGCGCTCGGAGTTCGAAGAGGTCCTCGACAAGCTCCATGGGCTCGACGTCCCGCTCCGGGATCGCGATCTGGCCTGGGACCGATTCAGCGAGCTGCGGGCACGGTACGGTGGTCGCCTCGACGCGCTAGCCGTGCGGGTAGCCGCGACGCCGGCCCAATGGATCGGCGACCGTTCGTTCCTGGGAGCTCGCACCCCGCACTGAGAGTTCGCAACGGCGGCGCGAATCGCCTGACGCCGGGGGTGGGGGTTGGGGAGGGGCAGCCGCTCCCCAAGAAAAACGGAGCACCCTCGAGCCGATCCCGTGAACCGAGGCCCACGAAGTTTGGGTGCCCTCCCGGCGCCTTCGCGTACCCCTTTCGGGGTGCGACTCCCGCCACCGGAGCCGGGCTCCCTGTGCTGTAGTGCTGGTCCACAACACAGCTCGAGGGATGCTCCGAAGCTCGATGCTCCGCCTCGCCCCTCCGAGCTGTCAAGTGGGGCGTTTGGCCTGACGGAGCTGCAGCCCGAGCTCTCGCAGCTGCGTGTCGGGGACCTCGGCCGGTGCGCCGGTGAGGGGGTCGGTTCCAGTCTGCGTCTTGGGGAACGCGATGACCTCGCGGATATTGTCCTTCCCCGCGAGCATCATCACGATGCGATCCATTCCGAACGCGATCCCCCCGTGCGGCGGCACGCCGTACCGGAACGCCTGCAACAGGAACCCGAACTTCTCCTCAGCCTCTTCTTGCGTGAGGCCGAGCGCCTCGAACACCTCGCGCTGCACGTCGGTTCGGTGGATCCGGATGCTCCCCCCGCCGAGCTCGACGCCGTTCAACACCAGGTCGTAGGCGCGAGCCCTCGCTGTCTCCGGCGCCAGGTCGTCGGTGGCCGGCGACGTGAACGGGTGATGCACGGACGACCATTTGCGTTCCTCTTCGGACCACTCGAACAAGGGCGGCTCGGTGATCCACACGAAGGACCACACGTCCTCCGGGATGAGGTTCATCTTCTCGGCCATGTGCCGCCGGAGCCCATCGAGCGCCACGGCCACGCGGTTCGGCTTGTCCGCCACGATGAGGACCAGGTCCCCGTCACCCGCGCCGGTGGTCGCGGCGACGGCACCCAGCTCGTCCGGGGAGATGTGCTGCGACACGGGCGTCCGGATGTCGGATCGGTCGAAGGCCATCCAGACCAGGCCAGACGCGCCGCGGCCCCTGGCTTCTTGCACCAGGTCGTCGAGATCCTTGCGGGAAAGCGATGCAGCCCCGGGCACGACGATGGCCTTGATCACGCCGCCGTCGGCGAGCACGTTCCCGAACACGCGGAAGGACGTGTTCGCGAACGCCGGTGACAGGTCGACGAGCTCCATGCCGTAGCGGAGGTCGGGCTTGTCGCTCCCATAGCGCTCCCCGGCCTCCGCGTAGGTGAGCCGCGGGATCGGGGTGGGGACCTCGACGCCGTTGGTCTCCCGAACGAGCTCCACGACGAGCGGCTCGATCGTCCCGATCACGTCCTCCTCCTGAACGAACGACATCTCCACGTCGAGCTGCGTAAACTCGGGCTGTCGGTCGGCGCGGAGGTCCTCGTCTCGGAAGCACCGCACGATCTGGTAGTACCGGTCGAGGCCCGCCACCATGAGGATCTGCTTGAACAGCTGCGGCGATTGGGGCAGCGCGTAGAACTCTCCCGGCGAGAGCCGCGATGGCACGAGGAAGTCGCGAGCTCCTTCCGGCGTTGAGCGCGTGAGCATCGGTGTTTCCACCTCGACGAACCCGCGGCCGGCGAAGTACCGCCGGATGATGTCGTTGACCTGCGCCCGGACCTGCATGACGCGGGCCACCTCGGGGCGGCGGAGGTCCAGGTAGCGATATTTCAGCCGGATGCCCTCGTCGATCTCGGCGCGGGCTTCGACCAGGAACGGCGGCGTCTCGGCCTCGGAGAGGACCTCCACGTCGATCGCCATCACCTCGATCTCGCCGGTCCCGAGCTCGGGATTGATCGTTCCTTCCGGCCGCGGGCCGACCCGGCCGCGCACGCGAACGACTGACTCGGTCTTCAGGCTCGACGCTTCCTCCAGTGCCTCCGCCGAGGTCTCCTTGTGGAACACGACCTGCACGATGCCGTCGCGGTCCCGAAGATCCACGAACGTCACACCGCCCTGGTCGCGGCGGTGCGCGACCCAGCCACAGAGAACGACGTCGATGCCGGCGTCGGAGGCGCGAAGTTCGCCGCACGTGTGCGTTCGAAGCGAGGTGGCCCTGTCGCTCACGAGGACTCCTGCCTCGAGAGCCACGCCGCGACGTCGGTGATCGGCACGGCATCCTCATGACCGTCCTCGAGGCGTCTCACCGTGACGCTCCCCGACTCGGCCTCTCGGTCGCCGAGGATGAGCGCGAACCGGGCGCCCGCGCGGTCGGCCATCTTCATCTGCGCGCCGAGCGGGCGTTCCTCGAACGCGGAGTCGGCCGAGACCCCCGCGCCGCGGATCGTTCGAAGGAGCTCTGCCGCCTTCTTCCGACCCTCGCCGAGCGACACCACGAAGCAGGTGACGCCGGGAGCCGGACGAGGCACACCCTCCTCCTGTGCTGCGAGGAGCAGGCGATCCAACCCGAGGCCGAACCCCACCCCCGGGGTGTGCTTCCCGTCGAGGACCTCGGCGAGGCCGTCGTACCGTCCCCCGCCGCACACCGTCGACTGCTGTGGTCCGAGCATCTCCGAGACGAACTCGAACGCCGTGCGCGTGTAGTAGTCGAGCCCCCGGACGAGGGTCGGCGTCAGCTCGAACTTCAAGCCCTCCGCCTCGAGCCCGCGTTGCACGCCGTCGAAATGCTCGCGGCAGGGGTCGCAGAGGTGGTCGACGATCTTCGGTGCGTCCTCCGCCACGTCCCGGCATGCCGGGTCCTTGCAGTCGAGCACACGCAGAGGGTTCTCGCGGAACCGGTCGCGATGCTCGTCCCGCAAGCGCTCGCGCTGTCCCTCGAGGTACGAGATCAGCAGCTCGCGGTAGGCAGGGCGGCACACTTCATCGCCGATCGAGTTCAGCTGGAGCGCGTAGCGTTGCAGCCCCGCCCCACGAAGGAACACGTCCCCGAGCGCGATGACTTCCACGTCCGGCTCGGGTCCCGCCACGCCGATCACCTCGACCCCGAACACACGGAACTCGCGCAGGCGTCCCTTTTGCGGCCGGCCGTATCGCCACGCCTGGTTCACGTAGTACGCCTTGAACGGCGCGCCGAGCTCCTGCTGATGCGCGAGGTAGGCGCGAAGGACCGGCGCGGTTCCCTCCGGCCGAAGCGTGAGCGAGCGATCGCCGCGGTCGGTGAACGTGTACATCTCCTTGCTCACGATGTCACTGGTCTGCCCGGAGCTCCGCGCGAACAGCTCGGTTGCCTCGAACGCCGGCGTCTCGACGTACCGGTAGCCGTAGCGTTGAGCGAGTCGGTGCGCGCGGTCGAACAGCAGGGCCATGGCCTGCGACTCGGGCGGAAGCAGGTCCTCCGTTCCGCGTGGCGGCGTGAACTCCGTCACAGCTCGAGGAGGAAGGGGTTGGTTCGGCGTTCCAGGCCCACGGTCGTGTCGGGCCCGTGTCCCGGATAGACGGGCAGCGGATCGTCGAGCTCGAGGAACCGGCGGAGGCTCCGCTCCATGTCGGCGCCGCTCGAGTTGGGGAAGTCGTAGCGGCCGATCGAGCCTCGAAACACCAGGTCCCCGGCGAACAACCACTGGTCGCCCGCTTTGAAGCACACGCTCCCGGGCGTGTGGCCCGGTGTGTGCAGGATCTCGAAGCGGAATCCCCCGAGGTCGAGCACGTCGCCGTCGGCCATCGTCCGGACGTCCTTTACCGGCGCGGGGGGTGTCGGGAAACCGGATCCCCACGACGTCGGGTCGGTCAGCGCGAGCTGGTCGGCCTCATGGATGTAGAACGGGATGTCGTCGCCGCAGAACGCGCCGGCCGAGCCGATGTGGTCGTAGTGCCCGTGCGTGGCCAGCACCGCGATCGGCGTCTTGCCGGCCCTGTCGAGCATGGCCCGGACCTGGTTCGGCTGGAACCCAGGATCGACGACCAGGGCCTCGTCGCTCCCTTCCGCCGCGATCAGCCAGCAGTTCGTGTCGAACGGGTTGTCGGAATGAACCTCGAGATACATTGACGCGACATCCTACCGGCCCCCACCGTGCGCTTCGCCTGACCTCGGGGTGTCCCGGTCCCTCAGCCCACGTCGCGTGACAAGTGCTCGATCGCCACGACGGCGGCCAGGCTCAAGGCACACCGCCCACGCAAGCTCCCCTCGTTGATGTCCTCAGCAGTGTGTGCCTCGCTGATACAGCAGGTCGAGGATCGCTTCGCGGAGGGTGGTCGGGGATCCGTTCGCAGAGCGCCACTGCACGGTGTAGACGTGACCGTCCACGCCCTCGAACGTCGAGGCCGGACCGACGAAGGTGAAGGAGAACCCCTTCGTCCCCGTTCCCGGGTCGAACTCGGTCTTCGCCGGGAAGAGTCTCGGGCCGTCCTCGTACAGCACCCGGAACCGGACCGGCGCGCCGGAGACGTTGGCCGAGAGCATGGCCGTGACTTGCCCTTGGGCGCAGATCAGCACGTCGGTCAGCTTGGGGACGTTCCGCCAGCTCGTGCTCGACGTGGTGATGTCCCTGCCACGGATGGCGTTCGTCTGCCGATCGAGGCGGGCCGACCTTCCGGACGTGAGCGCGAGCACCGTGAGCGGGATGGCCACGAGCGCGGCCACGAGAATGGCGACAACAGCTGCTTTCCTGAACATGGATCCCCCTTTGGTCCAAACCGTGTTCAAAAAGTATCCGATGCGAACTGCCGGACGTAAAGGAAGGTCGCTACAGAGTTGCCGCATCGAGGACGAGCGTCACCGGCCCGTCGTTCACCAGCTTCACCTCCATGTGCTCGCGGAAGGCGCCTCGGGCCACCGAGGCGCCGAGCGACGAGAGCGCGCGGGAGAAGGCCTCGACCCGTTGGCTCGCGATCTCGGGTGGCGCCGCGCCGATCCACGAGGGCCGGCGACCTTTTCGTACGTCGCCGTAGAGCGTGAATTGCGGCACCACCAGGATCTCCCCACCGATGTCGGCGAGCGACCGGTTCATCTTCCCCTCGTCGTCCTCGAAGACGCGTAGATGGACGATCTTCTCGGCGAGCCGGGCGTCACCCGCGGGGTCGTCGTCGACACCCACGCCCACCAGCAGGAGGAACCCCGGCCCGATCGACGCGACGGGTTCTTCGCGGACGGTGACCGAGGCTCGAGAGACGCGCTGGAGGACGACCCTCAACGCGGGACGACGCGGTACGCGTCGAACACACTGTCGACCTTCTTCACCGCTTGCAGGACCGACGACAGGTGCGTGATGTCGGCGAGCCCGAATACGAACCGCAGCTTGGTGATCCGGTCGCCCCCCACCGCCGAGGACGCGGACAGGATGTTCACGTGGTGGTCCGACAGCACGGTGGCGACGTCTGACAGCAACCGTTTGCGGTCGAGCGCCTCCACCTGGATCGACACGACGAAGGACGTCGACCGGCCGGGCCGCCACGACACCTCGAGGATGCGCTCGGGTTCCCGGGCCAGGGCCTTCGCGTTCGGGCAGTCGGTCCGGTGTACCGAGACGCCTTGCCCGCGCGAGACGAACCCCATGATCTCGTCGCCCGGCACCGGCATGCAGCACTTCGCCAGCCGAACCCACACGTCGGTCGCCCCGGGCACCACGACGCCCTGCTGCGGCTCGCGCTTGATCTTGACGGGCCGTGAGAGCGGGACGTCCTCGTCGGCCTCCTCCGGTTCGCCGGAGATGCTCCGCGAGAGCCGGGCCACGATGGACTGCGGCGACACGTGCCCCTCTCCGATCGCCACGTACAGCGCGTCCAGCCCGGGGTACTTCAGCTCCGCGGCCAACTGCTCCATGGCCTCTTCGGTGGCGAGCCGCTTCAGCGGAAGGTGCTGCTTGCGCATGGCGGCCTTCATCAACTCGCGGCCGGTCTCGAGCGCGTCCTCGCGGCGCTCCCTGCTGAACCACTGCTTGATCTTGTTGCGGGCCCGGGGGCTCTTCACGATGTGCAGCCAGTCCCGAGACGGCCCCGCGTCCTGGGCCTTCGACGTGATCACTTCGACGGCGTCACCGGTCTGGAGCTGGTAGTCGAGGGGGACGAGCTTGCCGCCCACCTTCGCCCCGATGCAGCGGTGGCCCACCTCCGTGTGGATCGCGTACGCGAAGTCGATCGGGGTGGACCCGGCGGGGACGTCGACCACGTCGCCCTTCGGCGTGAATACGAAGACCCGGCCTTCGTACAGGTCGATGCGGAGCCCCTCCATGAACTCGCGGGGATCCGACATCTCCTTCTGCCACTCCAGCATCGCGGACAACCACGCCAGCTCGGCGGCGTCGGTCTTCTTGCGCGAGCCCTCCTTGTACCGCCAGTGCGCGGCGATCCCGTACTCCGCGGTGCGGTGCATCTGCTGCGTTCGGATCTGGATCTCGATCTGGCGACCCTCCAGCGCGACCACCGTCGTGTGCAGCGACTGGTACATGTTGAACTTGGGGCTCGCGATGTAGTCCTTGAACCGCCCCGGAACCGGGGTCCACAGCGCGTGGATGGCGCCGAGCGCGCCGTAGCAATCGCGGATGGAATCGACGAGGACACGGATCCCGACGAGGTCGTAGATCTCGCTGAACTCCTTGCCCCGCAACACCATCTTCTCGTACACGGAGTACAGGTGCTTGGGCCGTCCCTCGACGTCCGCCTTGAGCTTGGCCTCGCGCATGCGAGCGTCGACCATCTTCGAGACCCGCTCGATGTACTCCTGCCGCTCCCCCTCGCGCTGTTCGACGAGCGCCCCGATCTCCTGGTAGCGCTTGGGGTACAGCGTGAGGAACGACAGGTCCTCGAGCTCCCACTTGATGCGGTCCACGCCGAGGCGGTTCGCGAGCGGCGCGTAGATCTCGAGCGTCTCCGTGGCCATGCGCCGCTGGCGGTCCGCCGGAAGCGCGTCCGCCGTTCGCATGTTGTGCAGGCGATCGGCCAGCTTGATGAGCAGGACCCGGATGTCCCGGGCCATGGCCACCATCATCTTCCGGACGTTCTCGGCCTGCTCCGCCTCGCGGCTCCGGAACGTGATCTTGTCGAGCTTGGTCAGCCCGTCGACGATCTGCGCCACACGCTCGCCGAATTCTTCCTGGATCTGATCGAGCGAGAACTCGGTGTCCTCCACGACGTCATGCAGCAGGGCCGCAACGATGGTGGTGGTGTCGAGGCCGAGATCGGCGAGGACCTCAGCGACGCCGAGCGGATGTTCGATGAAGTCGTCGCCGGAGAGCCGTTTCTGCCCTCGGTGCGAGACCTCGGCGAAGACGAACGCTCGCTGGACCTGTTTGAGGTCCGCCTTCGGGTTGTAGGACTTGATGGTTCGAAGCAGCGGCTCGACGCCGGCCGGGGCAGCTGAGGTCTCCTGCGGGCGGAGTCGCGACAGGATGCCACCCCGACGCTCCACCTTGACCTGCTCCGCACCCTCCACGGATCAAGTCTACCGGGAGGGTCGAGCCCGCCCGAGTCTACTCGTCCGCGGTTTCCCCGGCCTTGTCGATCTCCTCTGCCTCCCGGGCCTGCTGTGAGAGGGCGTCGACCTCCTCGACGGCTCGGAACTCCTCGGGTATGGCATCCGGAATCAGGGCGTCGGAACCTCGTTCCCCGGGTGGAAGCTTCGAGAGCTTCGCGTTCGAGTAGGGCTTTCCCTCCTGCTCCGCGAACAGCTTGCCGAGCTCGTCGGCCTCGTCGTCGGAGAGCCCGGCCTCGAGACGCTTCCCGATGAGCTCCTCGATACGCTTTTCGTCGACCATGGTGGGAAATCTAGTACTTGATGATGGAGAAGAAGTCCAGGTCTCCGAGCTTCTCCCGCCCGTTCAGGAACGTCAGCTCGATGATGCAGGCGATTCCCACGACTTTCGCGCCCAGGCGTTCGACAAGCCTGGCCGTGGCCCGGGCCGTGCCACCGGTGGCGAGCACGTCATCGACCACGAGCACTCGTTCCCCTGGAAGGAACGCGTCCTTGTGGATCTCGAGGGTCTCGGTCCCGTACTCGAGCTCGTAGCCCTCGGTTTCGGCCTCCCACGGAAGCTTGCCCGCCTTCCGAACGGGGACGAACCCGGCATTGAAGTGATACGCAACGGGCGCGGCCACGATGAAACCCCGGGCTTCGATGCCCACGACCTTGTCGACGTTCCCCCGGCCGAAGTGCACGACGATCGTGTCCACGACGGTGGAGAAGGCCACCGGGTTGGCCAGCAACGGCGTGATGTCCCGGAACACGACGCCCTGCTGGGGGAAATCGGGAACGTCTCGGATCAGCGACTTCAGACGCTCCGCGTCCATGGCTCAGCGACGCCGCCGCTGAGCGGCGGTGGTCTTACGCCGTCGCTTGGGCACGGACTTGGTCCCACTCTCTCCGGCAGGACGAGGCCCACTGGGCGCGGTCGCCTGTGTCGCGGCGGGCGCGGGGATGGTGCCGCCGTCGCCGCCGTCCCCGGTCCGGACCGGCCGCAAGGTGGCGGTCGGCGCCGCTGCGCGCTGCATGGCCCGTGCCCGGATCTGCCGGTTCTTTGGCTCCCGCTCCTTCAACACGGCCAGGAGCGGTGATGCCACGAAGATGGACGAGTAGGTGCCCGACGCCACGCCGACGAACAGGGCGAACGCGAAATCCTTCAGCGTCTGCCCGCCGAACAACAGCAGCGACAGGATCGGGAGCAGCACGACCAGAGAGGTGTTCACCGACCGCATCAACACCTGGTTCAGCGAGGTATTGACCACGCCGGAGTAGGTGTCGCGGGACACGGCTGCGAGCGATTCCCCGGTGTTCTCCTTGACCTTGTCGAAGATGACGACGGTGTCGTACAGCGAGTACCCGAGGATGGTCAAGATGGCGATGATCGTGGCGGGCGACACGGTCCGGCCCACCAGCGCGTAGATGCCGAACGTGATGATCAGGTCGTGCAGGAGCGCCACCTGCGCGGCCACCGCCATCTTCCACTCGAACCGGAAGGCGATGTAGACGGAAACGAGGATCAGGAACAGGATGAGGCCCCTGACGGCCTTGTCGGTGATCTGTGCGCCCCACGTGGGGCCGACGTCCTTCTCCGTGATGTTGACCGGGTTGGTCCCGGCCTGGGTGGCCAGCGCGTCCAGCAGTTGCTGCTGCTCCTTCCCGCTGACCTCCTTCACGTCGATCTGCGACGGATCGACCCCCGCCGTCTTCGCCACCGCGTCGATCACCGTTGATTCCGTCACGGTGGAGAGGTCGCTCATCTTGACCTCGTTCGTCGAGATGCCCTGCTGCTTGGCCAGCGCGGCGATGACGTCGTCTCGCCCCTTCACCGTCGGGGTGGGCGACGCGGCGGGCGTCGGGGACGCTGCGGGAGAGGCGCTGGGAGACGGAGAGGCCCTCGGGCCTTGTTTCTTCGTGGCCCCGGCCTTCGCCGCGCCCTTCCCGGAGGACGCCGTCGGGGACGGTGCCGCGGACGCCGACGGGCTCGCCGATGGCGCGGGCGACGGCTTGGGCGGATGGACCGGGAGCGAGCCGAACCGCAAAACGACGGTCGGTCCGATCACGTCGATGCGCGTCCCGGGGTACCCCAGCTTCGCGAGCTCCGTCTGGAGATCGGCTGAGGTGAGGTTCTTCGAGTTCGGATAGGTCAGCGTGACCCCCGTCTGCTTCGCGGAAAGCGGATGCGTCTTGATGGTCGTTTCGGTGGGCGTGGAGGTGATGTCGGGATCGTCGAAGCCGTGCTCCGCGAGTGTGGTTTGGAGGTCCTCCACCGAAACGGCGGCCTTGTGGAGCGTGAGTTCCGTGGACGGCTGGCTGGCCAGGGTGGTGAGGGAGCTCGTCCGGACGGCTACCTGGTTCCCGTTCACGATCTGCACCTGCGAGTCGGTGAACCCGAACTTCGAGAGCGTGTCCTCGATGTCGTTGACCGTGACCTCGCCGGTCGCGCAGTTGGGACAGGGATACGTCAGCAGTGAGCCGCCGCTGAAGTCGATGGAGAAGTTGAGGCCCCGAATGGCCAGCCCGAGGATCGACAACACGATGAAGAACCCCGAGAGGGCGAACCAAAACTTCGTCCGCCCGATGATGTTGACGTGCGGCACCTCGTGACCGCGGAACTTGGCCATCGCTCCCCGGAGCGTCACGGCGTCCTCACTCGGAGGCTCCCGCCACGGGCGCCGGGAGGGCGGTGGGTACGGGATCCGCTGCCACGCCGCTGCGCAGCCCGATCCCCCGCAGGTTCGACAGCTTCGGACTTCGCGCGATCAGGAACACTGTGGGCCGCTTGAAGAAGTACACGACGAACAGGTCCAGAGCGGTGCAGAACCCCAGGGTGAGGGCGAACCCGCGGACCGAGCCCACGGACACCACGTACAGCACCGCGGCACCGATCGCGGTGACGATGTCGGCCGCGACGATCGTCCGCCACGATCGCTTGAACGCGGGCTGCACCGCGGTGCGCAAGGTCTTCCCGTTGCGGACCTCGTCCTTCAGCCGCTCGTAGAACACGATGTAGGAGTCGGCGGTGATGCCCATCGACACGATGATCCCGGCGATGCCGGCGAGGCTGAGGCGGTAGGAGATGCCCCGGCCCAGCACCGCCACGAACCCCAGGGCGAAGATGGCCCAGATGGCCATCCCGAACCACGTGACCACCCCGAGCAGGCGGTAGTAAAAGGCCAGGTACAGCATCAGCAGGGCCAAGCCGACCAGCCCGGCGATGAGGCCCTGGTGCAGGGATTGCTTCCCCAGAGTCGGTGACACCGTCTCCACGTTGAGTCGCTTGAGGTCGACGGGCAGCGCGCCCTGGTTCAGGACGAGCGCGAGGTCCTTCGCGTCGGACTCGCTGAAACTGCCCGTGATCTGGCCGTGTCCGCCCGTGATGGCGGATTGGATGACCGGCGCCGACACGACCTCCCGGTCGAGGATGATCGCGAGCTTCTGGCCCACCAGGCGCGAGGTGACGTCGGCGAACGTCGACGTACCGGATTTCGTGAGGTCGAAGTTGATCAGCCACCCCGCCGGGGTTCCCTGTTGAGGCTGGGTGTTGTACACGGCTGTCGCCCTGGCGATGGCGTCCCCTGTGATGAGCACAGGACCGAGCTTGTTGCGGGGGCACGCGGCAAAGGTCGTGCACGACACCTGCGTGAGGGGGTTGCCCAGATACACGACGTCCTTCTTAGTGAGGCTCGCTTGGGAGCAGGGTCCCGTCGTCGCGTCAACCTGGGCCAGCGGACAATCAACCGTCTTGGTCGTGTTGCAACTCGGGTCCTTCGCCAGCGAAGACGGGCACGCCGTGACCTTGTCCGCCGGCGTCGCGTTTCCGGTGACCTGCCGCTCCTCCAGCCTGGCGGTCTGACCGATGATCGCCAGGAGCCTGGACTGACCCTCCTGCTGGATCGCCGACTCGGCCGCCGCCTTCGAGTCGAAGTCGCAGCCGAGGTTCTTGTTGTCGCTTGTGATCGCGCAGAACTTCCCGTTCTTCATCGGAGTCGTGCCGTGGCCGAGACCCGGGACCTCCACCTGGATGTCCTTCGACCCGAGGCGCCCGATGAGGGCCTCGCCCACGCCGAGCGCGTCCACGCGGTCGCGGATGTTGTTCACCGTGCGGTCCATCACGTCGGCCTTCGTGCCGGAAGGAGCTTCCAGCACCACGGAGACACCGCCGACGAGGTCGAGGCCCTGCTGCGGCACGATCCCCATCACGAACGCGGTGATGGTGAGGCCCACGAGCACGACGACCATGCCGATGGAGAGTCCGAGTTTGGTGGTCTGCTTCACGTGCGTCCGATCCCTCTGGTCCTGGCTACGACGTCTCGCCCGGCTCCTCGTCCGGGACGGTGGTGTCCGCGATGTCGTCCGCGTATGCCTTCCGCAGGATCGCCGACTTCAGCATCCGGATGTTCGTTCCGGGTGCCACCTCCACCGTGACGGACTCGTCGTCCTGTGCGCGGATCGTGCCGAACATCCCCCCGACCGTCACGACATCGTCCCCGACACCCAGGCTCTCGACGAGGTCGCGCTGCGCCATGGCCCGGCGGCGCTGGGGCCGGATCAACAGGAAGTAGAAGATCACGACCATCAGGCCGAGCGAGATCAGCAGGGCCGTCGATGAACCGGAACTACTGCTGCTTGCTGCGATCAGGGCGTCCGTGGGGGCCTCCTTCGGCGATTGAGCATACAGGCTGAACACTGGTTGAGCAGCAGAAGAAGCGGGTGCTCTCAGGAGAGCGGCAAGGCACCCTCGGGGGTCAATCCGAGGTGGCGGCAGGCCTCGTCGGTGGCCACGCGGCCCCGCGGGGTTCGCCTGAGGAATCCCAGCTGGAGCAGGTACGGCTCGTAGACATCCTCGATGGTCTCGGTCTCCTCGCCGACGCTCGCCGCGAGCGTGGACAGCCCCACCGGTCCCCCACCGAACTTCGTCACCAGCGTGGAGAGGATGGCTACGTCAACCTTGTCGAGGCCCCGGGAGTCCACCTCGAACACCTCCAGGCCCCCTCGAGCCACGTCGCCGGTGATACGGCCGTCGCCGCGGACCTCGGCGAAGTCTCGGACTCTCCGGAGCAGGCGGTTGGCTACGCGCGGCGTCCCTCGGGACCGGCCGGCGATCTCCTCCGCGCCGCCCGACTCCACCGAGACCCCGAGGATCCCTGCCGAGCGCGCGACGATGCGGACGAGGTCCGGGGTGTCGTAGTAGTCGAGCCTGGGGGAGAACCCGAACCGCTCCCGCAGCGGCAGCGTCATGAGACCGGGGCGGGTGGTGGCGCCGACCAGGGTGAACCGCGGGAGATCCAGGCGGATGCTGCGGGCGCTCGGCCCCTTGCCGATGACCACGTCGAGCTTGAAGTCCTCGAGCGCCGCGTACAGCAACTCCTCCACGGGCCGGGGCAGCCGATGGATCTCGTCCACGAAAAGGACTTCGCCCTCCTCGAGGTTCGTGAGGATCGCGGCGAGGTCGCCTGCCCGCTCCAACGCGGGACCGGAGGTTGGTCGGAAGCCCACGTCCATCGCGTGGGCCACGATCCCTGCGAGGGTGGTCTTCCCGAGCCCGGGCGGCCCGGAGAACAGTAGGTGATCGACCACGTCGCCGCGGGCCCGAGCGCCCTCTACGAGCAGGCCGAGCTGCTCCTTGATGCGCTCCTGCCCCACGAACTCAGCGAGGGACCGGGGGCGGAGCGTCGCATCGAAGTCGGTGTCTTCGATGCGAAGCACTCCGCCCACCATCCGGTCCACGCTCTCGACGTCCATCGTTACCTCCCCACCGCTTGGAGGGCCTCGCGCAACAGATCCTCCACCGGCTTGTCCCCGTTCGGGGCGAGCGCCTCCAGCGCGTCTCGTGCCTCCTGTGCTGAGAGCCCGAGCGCGAGGAGCGCGTCGCGGACCTCCGCGAGCGGCCCGACAGGCTCGAGCCCCCCGGCGCCCAGCTTGTCCTTGAGCTCCATGACCACGCGAGTGGCGACCTTCTTCCCCACCCCGGGAACGATGGTGAGCGCGGCCTCGTCGCCGGTTGCCACGGCCCGCCGGACCGCGTCGGGCGACAGCACGGAGAGGAACGCCAGCGCGACCTTGGGGCCCACGCCGTTCACCGTGACGAGGAGGTCGAAGACGCTGCGGGCATCCGCCGACGAGAACCCGTACAGGACGAGCGCGTCGTCGCGGACCTGGAGCCGGGTGAACACGCGGGCCGGCTTGCCGACCGACGGGAGCGACGCGACCGTCGTGGCCGGCACGAGCACCTCGTACCCGGTGCCGTGGACGGAGATCGTCACGCGATCGCCGGCCTTCTCGATGAGTTCGCCCTCGAGGAACGAGATCACGCGCGGACGGCCTCCCGGAGCCGGGACTGTTGTAGGTGACAGAACGCGACGGCCACGGCGTCGACGGCGTTCGGTTCCTCCGGGACGCCGGTCAGGCCCTGTGTGCGAACGAGGGACCGCCGCACGGCGTCCTTCGGCGCGTTCCCCACTCCCACCACGGCCATCTTCACCTCCAGGGGCGCGTACTCCTCGGCGGCGATCCCCGCTTGCGCTGCGGCCAGCAAGACCACGCCCGTGGCCCGGGCGACGCTCATAGCGCTGCCCACGTTCCGGCCCCACATGACCCGTTCCACAGCGAGCGTCCCGACGCCCTGCTCACGGATGGCCCCTGCCACGGCCTCGTGGAGGAGCCGCAACCGAGCCGGCTCCGCCAGGCCAGCCGGTGTCCGCACCGTGTCTGCCCACACGATCTCTGAGGCTGATGCCGACCGAGCCAGCACCGCGAGCCCGGTTGAAGCCAGACCGGGGTCCACGCCCAGGACCCGGGTGTCATCGAACACTTGTTCATCCTAGGGTCGACCCTACCGCCGGGCAACGACATTTGTTGAACATTGGGGAGAGGGCCAGCCCCCTCCCCAACCCCACCCCCGGCGTGTGGTCTCCGGACCCCGGACTGACCTCTGGCTCAGCCGACTTCGGCGAGGACCTCTTCAGGGATGTCGAAGTTCGCGTAGACGTTCTGGACGTCGTCGTTGTCCTCGAGCGCGTCCACCAGCGACAGCACCTGCCGGGCATGTTGGCCCTCGACCGGCACGGTGACGCTTGGCTGCATCGTGATCTCCGCGGAGACCACCTTCACACCCGACTCCTTGAGCGAGTCCGCGACCACTTTGAAACCGGAGGGCTCCGTGACGATCTCCCAGTGGCTCTCTTGGTCGAACAGGTCGTCGGCTCCGGCCTCGAGCGCGATCTCGAGCAACCGGTCCTCCTCCGGTGTGGAGTCCTTCTCCAGAAGGATCACGCCCTTCCGCTGGAACATCCACGCCACGCTGCCGGGATCGCCCATGGAGCCGCCCAGCCTGGAGAGCGCGTGACGGATCTCCTGCCCGGTGCGGTTGCGGTTGTCGGTAAGGGCCTCGATTAGCAGCGCCACCCCGCCGGGGGCGTAGCCCTCGTACGTGACCTCCTCGAACCGCGCGCCCTCGAGCTCCCCCGCCCCGCGCTTGATGGCTCGATCGATGTTGTCGCCCGGAACCGACGCCTCTCGCGCCTTCTCGACGGCCGACGCCAACGTCATGTTCCCCTCGATGTTGCCGCCGCCTTCCCGCGCCGCGACCTCGATGGCGCGCAGGAGCTTGGCGAACATCTTGGAGCGCTTCTGGTCGGTGGCTTCCTTCTTGCGCTTGATCGTCGACCACTTGGAATGGCCGGACATCTATCCGCCCGCCTTCCGAAGGAGGTACTCGTGCAGTCGCCCGTCGCGCGCGAGCTCGGGGTGGAAGGTGCACACGACCAAGTTCTCCTGCTCCAAGACCACCGGACGGCCGTCGTGCTCTGCGAGGACGCGGACGCCCTCGCCGACGTCGTCGACCCACGGCGCTCGGATGAAGATCCCCCGGACCGGTCCGAGCCCCTCGACCTCGACGTCCGTCTCGAACGAGTCCACCTGCCGGCCGTAGGCGTTGCGTCGGACGGTGAGGTCCACCAATGAGAGCAGCGGCTTGCCCCCCTCGACGCGTTCGGCCATCACGATCATGCCCGCGCAGGTTCCGAGCATCGGCATCCCCGCAGCGACGCGCTCCCGGATCGGATCGACCAAGCCGTACAGCCGGGCCAGTTTCCCGATGGCGGTCGACTCCCCGCCCGGGATCACGAGCGCATCGATCTCGGCGAGGTGCTCGGGGGTCCGGACCTCCAACGGTGTCGCGCCGAGGTCGGCGAGCACGAACCCGTGCTCCCGGAAATCACCTTGCAGCGCCAGCACCCCGACCTTCATGACCGCTCAATGATAGGAGCGTGGCGGGGGATGGTCCCCGGGTCGCGCCCCTGGCAGGATTGCGCCGTGGCCACGCCAGACACGCTGGAGGCCGGTTGGGCCGCCCTTGCCGCCGGTCAGTGGGAGCCGGCCAGGGACGCCTTTCGTGATACGCGCGAGCCGGCCGCGCTCGACGGGCTGGGCCGGGCGCTCTGGTGGCTGTCGGATGTGGAAGGTGCCATCGACGCATGGGAGCGGGCCTACGCGGAGTACCGGCAGGCCGGCGACGACGAGGCGGCCGCGCGGATGGCGCTGCTGGTCTCCCGCGAGTACAGGGAGGCTCGAGGGAACTCAGCCGCGGCCGTCGGATGGATGCACCGGGCGGCCGAGATCCTGCCTGACGCGCCGGCCTCGACGGCCCACGGCTGGCTCCGGCTGGTTGAGGCCGATGCAACCCCCGATCCGGCAGCCTCGATGGCGCTGGCCGCGGAGGCGCTCGACATCGCTCGCACATCTCGTGACCCGGACCTGGAGCTGACCGCGTTGGGCCAGCTTGGCCTCGCGCGCATCACGACCGGCGACGTCGAGCGGGGCATGGCTGCGTTCGACGAAGCCATGGCGGCGGCCACCGGCGGCGAGGCCGCGGACCTCAGGACCCTCGGTGACCTGTACTGCTCGCTGACGGTGGCCGCGGAGCTCACGCTCGACATGGAGCGGTTCGAGCAGTGGAACGAAGTCGTGATGGGTTTCATGCAGCGCCACAACCACCCGGCGCTGCTCACGTTCTGCGGCACGTGCTGCGCCGAGGCGGAGGCGGCCGGAGGGAACTGGCAAGAGAGCGAGCGGTGGCTCACGGAAACGCTGAACGCACTGCAGTCCTCTGGCCAGCGGGCGCGATGCGTGCACCCCGCGACGAGGCTGGCGTCGATGCGGGTCCTCCAGGGCAGGCTCGAGGAGGCGGAGCGGTTGCTCGAGGGCTACGAGGACCTCCCGGAGGCGGTCCAGCCGCTCGTGGCCCTCTATCTTGCTCGGGGTCAGACCGCGCTCGCGGCGGCGAGGCTCCTGCGACGGCTGAACGAGATCGGCCGCGAGTCCTTGTTGTCCGTTCCGCTTCTCGTGCAACTCGTCGACGTCCAACTCGTGCAGGGTGATCGATCGGCAGCAGCTTCCACCGCCGGATCTCTACGGGGGATCGCCGAACGAACGGGCGGGGATCGGGTGCTGGCGGAGGCCGATCTCGCGGAGGGGCTCGTGCTCGGCGCCAGCAGGGATGAGAGGGCGATCGAGCCCCTGGAACGGGCGCTCGGGCGATTCACCCGCCTGAACACGCCGTTCGGCCAGGCCCGCGCGCACCTTGCGCTGGCGAAATCGACGGCAGCGCGTGACCCCGAACGAGCCGTGGAAGAGGCCAGGCAAGCACTGATGGTGTTCGAACGCCTCGGCGCCACTCGGCCGGCCGACACCGCAGCGGCGCTCCTCCGCGAACTCGGTGCGGCCGGACGCACGGGCCCCAAGGGCCTCGGGCTGCTCACCAAGCGGGAGCTGGAGACCCTTCGCCTCGTCGCCGAGGGGCTCACGAACGCCGAGATCGCCGCTCGCCTGTACATCAGCACGAAGACGGCCGGCCACCACGTCAGCAATATCCTGATGAAGCTCGGCCTGCGCAGCCGCACCGAGGCTGCCGCGTACGCCCGCCGCTACCTTGAGGACGAAACCGTCCCGAAATAGGGAACGTTCCCGATCCTTCTCCGTCCCTCCCCCTTCATCCTGCTTCCCATGGAGCGAAAGGAGGAAGGGATGAGCGAGCGAACACTCCGGGCGCCGGAGGACGCCGCGATCTTCGAGTCGACGGTCTCGGTTTCCTGCCCGGCTCCGGCGGAGGTCGTCTACGACCTGATCGCAGACCTCTCCACCCATCTCGAGTGGAACGGCCGGCGACAGCCCCGGAAGACGCGCCTGGAAACGCTGGTCGCGCCTTCGGGCCCGGCAACGGTCGGGACCGAGTTCACAAGCACCGGCACGGACCACTCGGCCCGGTTCGCCGACCGCTCCGTCGTCACGGAGGCTGACAGACCGGCCGTCTTCGAGTTCGTCACGGAGGCCCGGCGGTCGCCGAAGCGCGGCACGACGACGGAGATGACGAACGTGAACCGATACGAGATCGAGGCGGAGGGCTCAGGCTGCCGGGTGACCTACCGCAGCCGCATCGTGCGCATCATGAACATGCCATTCATCGGTCGCTTCCCACTGACCCGGAAGCTCGTGCTGGCGGAGGGGAAGAAGCAGATCCGTTCGACGCTCCGGAACCTCTCGAGCGTCGCCCAGGAGAAGGGAGGATCGTGATGAGGCGACGGGTGAGCGCGCTGTTCGCAGCGGTGGCCGCGACGATCGTGTTCGGCACGGCGGCGCCCGCGTCGGCGGGGACCCAGAGCCCCCGGGCCGGATGCGTCGGGATCGTCACGAGCTGGGAAGCAACTGAGCTGCCGGCCGGATCCGTGGGAGGCGAGGTCTCGGAGCTCGCGGGTCGCGGGTTCGGAGCCGGATTCGTGGCTCCGCTGGCCAAGTACCACCTCGGTTCGCTGGACGGATGCGCCACCGTGGTGGGGTAACCACACCGTCGAGCGAGAGATCCGAAGGAGTCGTCCCGTTCGGACGGCTCCTTCGCTGTTACCAGCCGCGAACCTGGAGCTTCTCCGCGAGCTGGGAGATCTCTTGGCCCCGCATCGGCTCGCCGAGCCCCCGCGACACTTTGGCCAGTACGTCGGGGTCGTTGAAGTACGTCGTGGCCTCGACGATGGCTCGGGCCCTGGGCGCGGGGTCGTCGCTCTTGAAGATGCCACTCCCCACGAAGTTCCCCTCCGCGCCGAGCTGCATCATCAGCGCGGCGTCAGCCGGCGTGGCGATCCCGCCGGCCGAGAAGTTCACCACTGGGAGCTTGCCGCTCGCGGCGACTTGCCTGACCAACTCCAGCGGGGCGCCGAGGTCCTTCGCCGCTCGGACCAGCTCTTCGGAGCCGAGCGTCGTCAGGTGCTTGAGCTGCGACACGATCGCGCGCATGTGCCGGACGGCCTCCACGACGTTCCCTGTCCCGGCTTCACCCTTCGTTCGGATCATCGCGGCGCCCTCGGCGATCCGACGCAACGCCTCGCCCAGGTCGCGCGCCCCGCACACGAAGGGCACGGTGAACTGCCACTTGTCGACGTGGAATTCCTCGTCCGCCGGAGTGAGGACCTCGCTCTCGTCCACGTAGTCGGCGCCGAGCGATTGCAGGATCTGGGCTTCCACGAAGTGGCCGATCCGGCATTTGGCCATCACCGGGATGGAGACGGCGTCCATGATCTCCTGGATCTTGGCGGCGTCGGCCATGCGGGCCACGCCTCCCTCAGCCCGGATGTCGGCCGGCACGCGCTCGAGCGCCATCACCGCGACGGCGCCGGCCTCCTCGGCGATCCTGGCCTGGTCTGCGGTCGTGACGTCCATGATCACGCCGCCCTTCAGCATCTCGGCCAACCCGGACTTGACCCGGAACGTGCCGGTTTCGCGCTCCACGGCTCCACCCTCCTGCGCAGTCACGCAGTCAGTGTAGCGAAGCGGCCCGCGGGGCCAGAAGCCGAGCCCGGTTACTTGCCGGTCTCGAGCTTCAGGTTCTGTGGGAAGAGCTCCACCCATGTGTTCCCGGGTGTGAGAGCGATGACGTCGCCCGACTTGGTCTCGAACTTCGTCACGTCCGATGTGTTCGACCGGATCCACTTCCCCACGACCATGCGGCCGTTCCGGAAGACGTACGCTTTGCCCGTCCCCACCGCCACGACCTCCGGCGAGAGCGTTCCCCTCACGTCCTTCTGGCCCGGATAGATGATCTTCACCATCTGCACGACCACGTTCTTCGCCGACACCTGCTGGCCTCCCTCGAGCGTGTGGGGCACCGTGCCGTGGAAGCGCAGCCACACCTGCCTCTTCGCGTTCCACCGCCAGTACACGTCGGAATAGGAAGAGAAGTCGAGGTGCGCGAAGCCCACCTTCTTCGAGGGGTGCGGGACGGAAGTGTCGTACGTGAAGACCGGCGCGGGCTTGCCCTTCTCGTGGGAAGCCTTGTACAGCGCCTGCGTGCTCGTGTACAGGTTGTGCGGCGCGGAACGGTTGGGGTCGCGCGTGTACGCGCTCACCGCGATGTTGTAGTTCTCGTCCTTCACCCCCGCCGCATCCACGGCCTGGAGGACCGACGGCACTCCGCCGGCGTACCCGAACACCGGATGGTCGTACTGCTTGAGGATGCCGGCGTCGGTAAGACGGGCGCTTCGGACGGGCCCGACCCTCGAGGCGTCCTGGCTCTGGAAGAGCACGATGAACCGGGTGATACCGCCCTCCACCGGCTCCTCGTAGACGATGTCGGCCTTGTCGATCCCGGCCTGGGGCCTGGCATCGGGGAGGTTCTCCACCTTGATCGCGAGGGCCGGGCGATCCGGCACGTGGCGCTGCACGCCGGTCAGCGGAGCGGTGGGTGGGGGCTTGGTGGGCTGCCTGCCGGTGACGACTCGCCCGATCGTCTGCAAGGGCTCCGGGCCCTTCCCCGTCAGCGCCAGGACGGCCGAGAGCGCGACGATGCCGACGACGCCGCCACCGATGCTAGCCACGATCTTTCCGCGTTTGGTCAAGGCCAAGTTGAAGGACCTCCTTACAAGGGGACTTGAATTCCTGAGGTTGGAACGCGCCGATGGTACCGAGGGTTACAGGGCACCTCAAATACCTGACCGGATTGTTCCCGGTTCTTACCTTGTTTTCACATCTCCTCCAGGATACGGATCCGGTCCTGGATCGGGGGATGCGTCGAGAACAGCTTCTCCAGGGACGACATCTTCTCGCCCGGAACGCGCGA
>JBKOXF010000030.1:0-8758 GCA_046724795.1 Actinomycetota bacterium
GTGGACCTCTCGCCGCTCAGGACGGCGACCTCCCGCCTGGCGGGTGTCGTCGTGATGGGTGACGCCGCCGCGGAGATCGCGGCGCTGTTCGATTCCGTCGTTCCGGTACGGAAGGCCGGATCGATCGAGGAGGCCTCCCGACTGGCGTTGGAGCTCGCGCCGGAGGGGGGCACGGTGCTCCTGGCCCCGGCTTGCGCCAGCCAGGACATGTTCCGCGACTACAAGGAACGGGGGGAGCGGTTCGCCGCCGCCGCGGCAGCACTCGCGCATGAGGGATCGGAGCGCTGATGGCGACCAGGACGATCGAGGCGCCCAGGCACCTCCGGTTGGTGAATCGAGACGAGCGCACGCCGGCCGAGGTAGCCGCGAGACACTCGCGCATGGTGCTCGTCCTGATCGGAGCGACCGCTGCGCTCACGGCGCTCGGATTGGTCATGGTGTTGTCGGCG
Organism: Actinomycetota bacterium; assembly: GCA_046724795.1. GTDB lineage: Bacteria > Actinomycetota > UBA4738 > UBA4738 > JACQTL01 > JBKOXF01. The sequence goes on from JBKOXF010000030.1 coordinate 450, forward strand.
AGCTCAGTGTCGTCGTTCGCGCAGTACGGGTCGAGCTTCCTGTTCTTCAAACGGCAGGCCATCTACGCGGCGGTCGGGGCCGTGGCGATGCTCGCCACGGCCCGGATGCGCTACGCGATCTGGCAACGGCTCGCGCTCCCGCTCGTGGCGATCTCGGTGGCGCTGCTCCTCCTGGTGCTGCGCCCCGGCGCCGGAACCGTGGCCGGCGGCTCGGCTCGGTGGATCGCCATCGGGCCGATCACGATCCAGCCGTCGGAGCTCGCGAAGCTCGCCGTCATCGCGTTCGCCGCCACGATCCTCACGCGGAAGCAGGACCGCCTCCATGAGCCGATGCACCTCCTGATGCCGCTCCTCCCGGTGGTCGGCGTCGTCTGCGCGCTCATCATGGCCCAGCCCGACATGGGCACCACGCTCCTGATCGCCGCGTCGATCATGGTGCTCGTGTTCCTGGCGGGAGCGCGGATGCGCCACCTCGTCGTCGGGACGCTCGCGGGCGCCGGCATCGGCGCATACCTGATCATGCATGCGGGGTACCGGAAGGAACGATGGCTGTCGTTCCTGCATCCCCTGGCCGATCGAACGAGCGCCGGATACCAGTTGGTGCAGTCGCTGATCGCGCTCGGGTCGGGCGGATGGTTCGGCGTGGGCCTCGGGATGAGCCGGCAGAAGTGGATGTACGTGCCGAACGCGCACACCGACTTCATCTTCGCGATCCTGGGCGAGGAGCTCGGACTGATCGGCGAGCTCGTGGTGCTCGGTCTGTTCGGGATGCTGCTCTACGCGGGGGTCCGGGTGGCGGTGCGGGCGCCCGACAGGTTCGGACGGCTCCTCGCCGGGGGGATCGTGGCCTGGATCGGGCTGCAGATGCTGGTGAACCTGGGAGGGGTCACGGGGCTGCTGCCGATCACCGGCGTTCCGCTTCCACTCGTGTCGTTCGGGGGTTCTTCCTTGGTGGTGACGCTGGCCGGGATCGGCATCCTCGTGAGCATCGGACGGGCGGGAGCCGTGCCTTCCGCGGGCCGGGCCTCCACGGCCGGCGACTGGCGTTCCGCGCCGAAGCCCCGTCCGACGAAACCGACGACGCCCACGAAGAAGAAGGCGCCGTCGAGGTCGAAGCAGCCCGTTCGTTTGAAGCGGACGAGGCGACCGTCAGCGAAGTCGGGCACGCCCGTATGGGGGTCTGCGGGCCGTCCACGAGGGGCAAGGCCATGAGCTCGCCGGTGGGAGCGGACGCCGCATGAGGATCGTCATCGGAGCCGGTGGCACCGCCGGCCACGTCTTCCCGGCCCTCGCGGTGGCCCGGGTGCTCGCCGAGGGCCACGGCGCCGACGTGCGGTTCGTCGGCACGGAGAGGGGGCTCGAGGCCACGCTCGTCCCGGGCCTGGGGTTCTCCTTCACCGGCGTCGAAGCGCGCCCGTTCGTTCGAACGTTCTCTCCGGCCGCGCTGCGCGCGCCGTTCGCGTTGCTGCGTTCGGTCCGTCGGTGCCGCGGGTTGGTCGCCGACGCCGACGTGGTCCTCGGGATGGGCGGGTACGCGAGCGGTCCGGTCGTGGTGGCCGCCATCCTTGGCCGGCGGCCGATCGTCCTGCACGAACAGAACGCGGTTCCTGGCGCCGCCAACCGCCTGTTCGCACGGTTCGCCCGAACGACGGCGCTGTCGTTCGGGGAAGCAGCGTCGCACCTGTCCCGTCGCGCCCGCACCGTCGCCACCGGCAACCCGGTTCGCGAGGAGATCCTGCGGGTCACGGCGGATCGGCAGACGCTCGCGAAGGAGGCCATTCGCGACCTCGATCTCGACGAGGGCCGGCAGACGATCGTGGTCTTCGGCGGGAGCCAGGGGGCGCTGCATCTCGATCGCGCCGTCGTCGGCGCCGCGGCCCTTCTCCGGGACCGCGCCGATCTCCAGGTACTGTTGCTGACGGGGCGCGCCCATCATGAAGCCGTTCGGAGCTCGCTTCCGTCGAACGGCGGATTGGTCGTGCGGACTGCGGCGTTCCTCGAGCGGATGGAGCTCGCGTACGCGATCGCCGATCTCGTGGTCGCTCGGGCAGGCGCGACGACGATCGCCGAGGTCACCGCGTGCGGGATCCCGGCGTTGTTCGTCCCGTATCCGTACGCCACGGCCGGACACCAGGAGGCCAACGCGCGAGCGGTCCAGCGGGCCGGCGGTGCCAGTGTGCTGCTCGACGATCGGCTCGACGCGGAGGTGCTCGCGGAGCGGATCCTGTCGCTGGTCGATCACGACGAGCGGCTGGAGGCCATGGCGGAGCGCTCGGCCGCGTTCGGCAGGCCCGACGCCGCCGAACGCGTGGCGGAGCTCGTGATCGGTGCGGCGCGATGAGCCGGTACGAGCCGCCCCCCGGCAGCATCCCCACGCTCGACGTCCCGTCGCTGGAGGGGATCGAGCGTGTCCACCTGGTGGGGATCGGGGGGGCCGGGATGCGGGGGATCGCGCAGCTCCTGTTGTCGCGAGGGGTGACGGTGAGCGGCTCGGACCTCAAGGAGTCTCGAAGCCTCGATGAGCTCCGGGCGCAGGGTGCGGAGATCGCCGCGGGACACCGCGCCGAGAACGTACACGTCGAAGTCGACGCCGTGATCACGTCGAGCGCGATCCCCGACACGAACCCCGAAGTTCTCGCCGCCATCGAGCGAGGCACCCCGGTCTGGAAGCGCGCCCAAGCGTTGGCGGCGCTGATGTCGGGGTCCCGCACGATCGCCGTGTCCGGGACGCACGGCAAGACCACCACCACGTCGATGCTCTGCGTCATCCTGGACCGAGCCGGTCTCGATCCCACCTTCGTCATCGGCGGCGATCTGAACGAGAGCGGCTCGGGCGCGCGGACCGGCGCAGGGGAATGGTTCGTGGCCGAAGCCGACGAGAGCGACGGCTCCTTCCTCCTGCCGACGCCGGAGATCGGCGTCGTGACGAACGTGGAGGACGACCATCTCGATTTCTATCGCGACGGCCGCGAGATCAGGGCCGCGTTCGGGACGTTCGTCGGTCGATGCGGCGCAGTCGTGGCGTGCGGCGACGACCCCGGGGTCCGCGCGGTGCTGGAGGCGAGGAAGGATGCCGTGACGTATGGGCTCGGCCATGACAACCGGGTGCAAGTGTCCGTGGGTCACCTGGCGGGATCCGGCGTTCGCGGTGAGGTCGACGTCGAGGGGAGGGCGGTGGCCGTGGAGTTGCGCGTCCCCGGCACGCACAACCTGCTCAACGCGGCCGCCGCCATCGCGGCGGCCCGTCTCGCGGGGGTCGATCCAGAGCGCGCAGCTCAGGCCCTCCACTCGTTCACCGGGGTTCGCCGGCGCTTCGAGTACCGCGGGGCCGTTCGCGGGGCGGACCTGTTCGACGATTACGCGCACCATCCGACCGAGATCGCCGCGACGCTCTCCGCCGCGCGCGACGGACACCGCCGAGTCATCGCCGTGTTCCAGCCGCACCGGTATTCGAGGACCCGCCAGCTGTGGCGCTCGCTGGGCGAGAGCCTGGCGAGCGCCGACGTGGTCGTCGTTACCGACGTGTACGGAGCGGGGGAGCCTCCGATGCCCGGTGTGACCGGCAAGCTGGTGGTCGATGGGCTGGCCGAGTTCGCGCCCACGAAGCGAGTGGCGTACCTGCCGAAGCGCCAGGACGTGATCCAGTACCTGGTCGGCGCGCTGCGCCCCGGCGATCTCGTGCTCACCCTGGGCGCGGGCGACGTGACCACGGTGGCCGAGGAGGTCATGGACCGGATCCGAGGTGGCGGGTGACGGCCTCTCCGGTGGCGCGCGCAGAGGAGATCTTGCGGGCCGCGTGCGGCGACCGCGTTCGCACGTCGTTTCCGCTCGCGCCGCTCACCACGTTCCGCATCGGCGGGCCGGCGGCCCTGTTCCTCGAGCCGGAGTCGATGCGCGACCTCGCGGCGGCGAGCCGTGCCGTCCGCGAGTCGGACATCCCGTTCGCCGTGCTGGGCAAGGGCTCGAACGTGCTGGTGTCGGACGAGGGGTTCTCCGGGTTGGTGCTGCGGCTGGGGCGGGGTTTCCGGTGGGCCGCCCGCGACGGCATGCGCCTGACGGCGGGCGGCGCCATGCCGCTGCCGGCGCTGGCGAACGTGGCGCTGCAGCACGCGCTCGCCGGGCTCGAGTTCGGCGTGGCCATCCCGGCCTCGTTCGGCGGTGCCGTCCGGATGAATGCCGGCGCGCACGAGGGTTCGCTCGACCAGGTGGTCGAGTCCGTCGAGATCACGACGCTCCGCGATGGACGCACCGCGACGATCACCGCATCCGACGTGGGGTTCCGCTATCGCAGCACGTCCCTTCCCGATGATGCGGTCGTCATCGGCGCAACGGTGCACCTCGAGCCGGGCCAGGGGGAGGACATCCGCCGGCGGATGGACGAGGCGAGGGAGTGGCGTCGTCGCACCCAGCCGCTCGCCGAGCCGAACTGCGGAAGCGTGTTCACGAATCCACTGGGCGATCACGCCGCTCGCTTGGTCGAGGCGGCGGACGCGAAAGGCATGCGCGTGGGCGGGGCCGCGGTCTCCACGAAGCACTCCAACTTCATCGTCGCGGATGCTGGAGCGAGCGCCTCCGACGTGGTTTCGTTGATCGAGCGCGTACAGAACCTGGTGCGCGAACGTTCCGGGATCACCCTCGAGCTGGAGGTCCGTCTTGTCGGGGAGTTCGCAGGAGATCGACCCGCCGCGCGCTGACGAGCACGCCGAAACGGTCGAGGGGCCCAGAGGGCTGCTGCGACGCGGCGGCTCGATGGACACGCGCGCGAAGTGGCTCATGGTGATCGCGGTGTCCTCGTTCGTGCTCCTCACTGCGGCATACGTCTTCACGCGATCGCCGATGTTCGAGGCTCGACACGTCGACGTGACCGGTCGATCGCATCTCAGCAGGGCGGCGGTGCTCGACCTTGCGGGGGTGGGACGAGGGACCAACGTGTTCTGGCTGCACTCGGGTGCCGTTCAGGAACGCCTGGAGGCCGATCGCTGGATCGCGAGCGCAACGGTGTCGCGGTCGCTCCCGTCCACGATCTCGATCCGGATCCAGGAGCGAACCCCCGTGGCCGTCGTCCCCGACCCGAGCGGCGGCTACAACGTCGTCGCGTCGGATGGGACGACGCTCGCTCGAGCGAACGACCCCGGGACGACCTATCCGGCGCTCCTCGTCGATCGGGCCAAGCCCGGTGCACTGTCGATCGCGGCGAGTGTTGCCGCTGGGATGGACCCGTGGCTCCGCGGTCACGTCCGCGCCATCGACGCGAGGAGCGGGACGCTGGTCGTCCGGCTCCGATCCGGGATCCCCGCCTATTACGGCGACACTACGGCCGCCGCGGCGAAGGACCGAGCTCTCGGAGCCGTCCTGCGATGGGCGTTCGCCGGGGCGAAGCCCGTGCAGTCCATCGACGTCAGGACTCCGCTGGCGCCGACGGCGCAGCTCCCGTACACGCCGCCCGCCCCGGTTCCGGCCCCGGCTCCCTCTCCGTCCAAGACCCGAGAGAAGCACGTGAAGGCGTCGCCAGCACCTTCCCCGTCGCCCTCACCATCCCCGGGCCACACGAAGAAGCGCCGACACGATGCCGGAGGGCATTAGTCGCGTTCGGTTCGAACCACGACCCGAACCCGCTGGACCTCGTTGTTCCCGTACCCTCCCAGGTTCCATTCCTGCTCAAGCGGTTGCGTCCGGCCGGTCTCGTCCGTGGCCCTGCCGCACAGCTCGGATTCTCCTGGCCGGGCCTCCCAATCGAAGGTCCACGGGGCCCAGGCGAACTGGCCTGGGGGCTCTCCCACCGTCGCCTTGTTCCATGTGCGGCCGCCGTCGTCGCTGACGTCGACCCGGATGACCCTGCCCCACCCGGACCACGCCCGTCCCGACAACCGGACCCGACCGGGCCGGAGATGCCGAAGCCGGCTCGGGAACTCGGGGATCCCGGGCGGCAACATCAACGCGCGGGGCGAGATCCTCGTCATGGGCTCGCCCACCTCGTCCTCACTCTGCTTTCGTCGGTAGGAATGAGCCTGCTGGTAGCCGGAGAAGGGCTCGTCGAGGACGACGATCCGGTCGAGCCACTTCACGCTGGCCATGCCGTAGGTCCCGGGGACGACGAGTCTGACCGGGAACCCGTGTTGCACGGGGAGGGGGCGGCCGTTCATCTCGTCGGCGAGGATGACGCCGGGAGCGATCGCGTCCGCGATCGGCAGGCTTCGCTCGTAGTTCTGCGTCTCGCCCCCCTCGACGCCCCGGTCGGCGCCGCGGAACGCGATCTCCCGCGCGTTCGGACCGGGGGACGCCCGCTCGATGATCGTGGAGAGTGGCACCCCGGTCCATTCCGCCGTCCCCACCGCCTCGAACAACCACGGCTGCGAGACCGGACGAGGGGAGAGCAGCGCCCGGCCGTTGCCGGCGCACTCGAGTGTCACCGGCACCGTGATCCGATCCATGTCGTGGAGTTCCTCGAGCGTGAGCTGCATCGGCCGCAGCACGTGCCCGTCGATCGACACGCGCCACGTGTGTGGGTCCACCACCGGGATGTCGTAATGGGTGAGGACGTAGTGCAACCCGACCGGCGTCAGGGCCGTTCGAAGCGCCTCCAGCGGCATTCCGTGGTTCCGCGCAGCGAGCTGGAGCTCCTCCAGAGAGATGCCGGCCGACGGATCGTCCATGACACGAGTTGATACCACCATGTCCGACGAGCTGGGAGGGCCCTTTGGAAATCTGCTACGAGACAGAACAACGCGTCTACGTACATCCGTCCGTCGCGCTTGACGGACCTGGGCATGCGTAGTAGCTTCCCCCACTTGAACGTGAGGTTTAGATAACAATAAAGCTCAACTGGAGATTGAGCTATGGCCGGGAGGAGACGCGTTTCCGCAGGTAGTCGGAGCGCACCTGAGCACCGGAGGATCGGGATGATGCAGGCTCCAGCGAACTACCTCGCCGTGATCAAGGTCGTCGGCATCGGCGGGGGCGGGGTCAATGCCGTCAACCGGATGATCGAGTCGGGGCTGAAGGGCGTCGAGTTCGTCGCCGTCAACACCGATGCCCAGACGCTCCTGATGTCCGATGCGGACGTGAAGCTCGACATCGGCAGGGAGACCACGCGTGGTCTCGGCGCCGGTTCAGACCCAGACGTCGGACGTCGGGCGGTAGAGGAGCACCGCGAGGAGATCCAGGAGATCCTCAAGGGCGCCGACATGGTGTTCATTACCGCCGGCGAGGGCGGCGGCACCGGCACCGGAGGTGCGCCCATCGTGGCGGAGATCGCTCGGGAGCTCGGCGGGCTGACCATCGGAGTCGTGACGCGGCCGTTCGGGTTCGAGGGCCGCAAGCGCGCGACGCAAGCGGAGATCGGGATCGGCGACCTGAAGAAGGCCGTCGACACGCTGATCATCGTGCCGAACGATCGGCTCCTCCAGGTGTCGAACCCCGACACGCCGATGGTGGACGCCTTCCGGATGGCCGACCAGGTCCTGTATCAGGGCGTGGACGGCATCACCTCGTTGATCATGACACCGGGACTCATCAATCTGGACTTCGCCGACGTGAAGGCCGTGATGACGGGGGCGGGCTCCGCGTTGATGGGGATCGGTGTCGGGGCGGGCGAGGAGCGAGCGGAGGAAGCGGCGCGAGGCGCGATCTCCTCGCCGCTGCTGGAGTCGTCCATCGAGGGTGCCAAGGGCGTGCTGCTGTCGATCGCCGGCCCCACCGACCTCGCGCTGCACGAGGTGAACAAGGCCGCCGAGGCGATCACGCGCGTGGCCCATCCCGACGCCAACATCATCTTCGGTGCCGTGGTTGACGACGCGCTCGGCGACGAGGTCCGGGTCACCGTCATCGCCGCCGGTTTCGACAAGCTCGGTCCCGGGCTCGGCGACGCCAGCAGCCGCCTTTCCCGGCTGCTCGAGGGTCCCTCCGAGCAGCGCGACGAGGAGCGCATCGTCCTTCCCTCGCTCCTCGAGGACGAGGAGGAGGAGGACGAGATCTTCAAGTCCGCGCCGGAGACCGTGGTCTTCGACGCCGAGGAAGACCTGGACATCCCGGACTTCCTCAAGAGTTGACGTGAGACCCCGCGGAGCCCCGCGCGGCCCCGCGGACGTGCTGGGGGCGGGGGAGACCTCGCGCGAGGCGACCTTCCCCCGCCTTTCGGAGCGGTGCTCCCCGCCCCCGCACACGCCGCTGCCCAGGCCGTTCGCATGACCTTCGATCGCCGGACGCTGCCCGACGGAGGCCACGTCATCGTTTCCACCGCCCTGGAGCGGGACGGTTTCCTGGCCGCCTTCTCCGAACGATCGGGCGGCGCGAGCGACGGCCCGTACCGC
>JBKOXF010000020.1:0-11063 GCA_046724795.1 Actinomycetota bacterium
GTTCCTGGCTCATCCCCTCGGGCAGGACCGCGACGCCGTGGCACTGCATGATCCGCGAGATGGCCACGCCGCCCCGGCAGTAGTTGCCGGTGGAAGGCCAGATCGCTCGATGCACGGTGGGGTCGAACTGCCCGGTCACGATGCGCGGCGCAAGGCAGCCGTACGCGGCCAGCACCTTGTGGGCGTGGATCATCGGGAACCGATCACCCAGCGCTACCACGATCCGCGCGTCCACGCCGGTGAGCTCGCTCGGCAGGACGATGTGCGACGGAACGTCGGCCATCCCCGTGCGGGCGTCGTCGTTGAACCAGTGGACCCGGAACAGGTTCAGCGGGTTCGGCTCGTCGGGGTCGACCCCCGCGAGGGAGGATCGGATGCGCTCGGGGATCCGGGCGGGCTCGGCCAGTTCCGCGAACGTCGGAAGGACGATGCCGGCTTCCGCGAACCGCCCCACGGCCCGTTGGTAGGCGTCGGCGTCCACCAGGTGTCGTTCCAGCCCCAGGGTCGGCATGTGCACCAAGTATGACCGCCGGAGGAAGTTCCTCACAGGGGACGCCGGGCCCCCGTCGCTCAGGTCCCCCGGCCCCTTCCGCGTCGGGGCGCCCGTGTCGTACCGTTATGGTCGAGCCCGGAACGCCGGGGGTCCAACGTCCTCGCGGGGGGTCCGCCTGGTGGAGTTCACGCTGAACGGCCGAGAGGTCTCGGCCGAGGTTCCGGATGGATCGAGCCTCCTGGATCTTCTCCGCGATGCCTGCGGGCTGACCTCGATGAAGGACGGGTGCGCGCCGGAGGGGTCGTGCGGCGCCTGCACCGTGATGGTGGACGGCAAGGCCGTCGTCTCGTGCGCCCAGCCGGCCCGCCGGGCGGCGGGACGCAGCATCACCACCCATGAGGGGCTCTCCGATGAGGATCGCGGCCGGTGGGCCGACGCCTTCATCCGCGCGGGGGCCTCGCAGTGCGGGTTCTGCTCGCCGGGGATCGTGATGAAGGCCGAGGCGTTCCTGGAGAAGAACCCTTCGCCCAATCGCGCAGAGGTGGCTCGGGCGCTGGCCGGGAACCTCTGTCGGTGCACGGGGTACGTGAAGGTCGTGGACGCCATCGAGCTGGCGGCTGCGGGCCGGCGGAGCGAGGAGATGGCGGGGCGGGAGGTCGATACCTCGGGAAAGGTCGGGACGCGCGCGCCTCGGTACCGGGGCGACGAGCTCGCGCTGGGCGACAAGCCGTACATCAACGACATGCACGTCGAGGGCATGTTGCACGGCGCCGTCCGCTTCTCGGATCACCCGCGCGCCCGGGTGACCCGGATCGACACTTCGAAGGCTCGGTCGCACCCGGGCGTCGTCGCCGTCATCACGGCGACCGACGTTCCCGGGCAGAACTATCAGGGCGACATCCGGCCGGACTGGCCCCAGCTCACCGGCGAGGGCGAGACGACCCGGTACGTGGGCGACATCCTGGCCGCGGTGGCGGCGGAGTCGCGGCGGGCGGCACGCGAGGCCGCGGAGCTCATCGAGGTGGAATACGAGGTCCTCGAGCCGATCACCGATCCGTTCGACGCGATGCTGCCGGACGCACCCGTGCTCCATCCGGAGATCGAGACGGAGGAGGGCAACGTCCTCGCGCTCCACGTGGTCAAGCGCGGCGACGCCGAGGCCGCGCTGGCCGGCGCCCCGCACGTCGTGCACGAGACGTTCCGAACGCAGTTCATCGAGCATGCGTTCCTGGAGCCGGAGTCATCGCTGGCCGTCCCGAACGAGGACGGATCCCTGGAGGTGTTCTCACAGGGACAGGGGGTGTGGCACGACCGCGAGCAGATCGCCTTGTTCCTCGGGATCCCCGAGGACCGTGTCCTGGTCACGCAGGTCAGCAACGGCGGTGCGTTCGGGGCGAAGGAGGACCTCTCCGTGCAGTGTCACGCCGCGCTCCTCGCGATGCGGACGGGCCGGCCCGTCCGCATCACGATGTCGCGCCGGGAGAGCCTCCTGTTCCACTCGAAGCGCCACCCGCTCACCATGGAGTACTGGGCAGGGTGCGATGGCGAGGGGCGGCTCCTCGCCGTGAAGGCGCGGATCGTCGGCGACACCGGCGCATACGCGAGCGTCGGGGAAGCCGTGTTGCAGCGTGCAGTGGGGCACGGGTGCAGCGTGTATCGCGTCGACAACGTCGACATCGAAGGTCGCGCGGTCTACACGAACAACCCGCCGTGCGGAGCCATGCGGGGATTCGGATCGAACCAGGCAAACTTCGCCATCGAGGGGTGTCTGGACCGCCTGGCCGAGATGGCCGGGATCGACCGCTGGGAGATCCGGTGGCGCAACGCCGTGGGGCCCGGCGATCGGTTCGGCACCGGGCAGATCCTCGGCCCCGGCGTCGGCGTGAAGGCGACGCTCGAAGCGGTGAAGCCGGTGTGGGAGGAAGCGCGAGCGGCGGGCAAGGCCGCCGGTCTGGCGTGCGCCGTGAAGAACACCGGCGTCGGGAACGGCCTGCCCGAGGTGGGCCGCGCCGTCATCCGGGTCGACGACGACGGCGGCGTGACCGTCTTCCACCAGTGGACCGAGATGGGGCAGGGCGTGCACACCGTGCTGCAACAGGTGGCGTGCACGGAGCTCGGGCTTCCTCGGGAGCTCGTGCGGATGGTGGTGAACACGTCCCACGAGCTGGACGGCGGGCAGACCACTGCGTCGCGCGGGAGCGTGCTGGGGGGCGTCGGCATCATCGCGGCGGCGCGGGAGCTGAAGGCAGCGCTGAACGGAGGCTCGCTGGCCGCGCTGAGCGGCCGGGAGTTCGGCGCGGAGGTCAAGATGCCCCAGACGTACCGTCCTGAGAACGCCCCCGACGGCGGCCCCACGCATTTCGCCTACGGGTGGGCCACCCAGGTGTGCATCCTCGACGAGCAGGGCGCCATCGAGCGATTCGTGGCGTGCCACGACGTCGGCAAGGTCCTGAACCCAACACTGCTCGAGGGCCAGATCGAGGGCGCCGTCCACATGGGGCTCGGGCAGGCCCTCACCGAGGAGTTCGTCGTGGAGGGCGGCCACGTCGTGACCGACTCGCTGAAGTCGCTCGGGATCATCCCGCCGCTCGGCATGCCCCCCGTGGAGTGCCTGTTCGTGGAGGTGCCGCAGCCGGAGGGCCCGTACGGCGCGAAGGGCGTCGGCGAGATCGGGCTCGTCCCCACCGCCAGCGCGGTGGCCGGCGCGCTGTACGCGTTCGACGGCGTGTGGCGAACGCGGCTCCCGATGAAGGACTCGCCCGCGGCTCGCGCCGCGCTGCCCCGACTCGCCGCGGCGGCGGCGAGGGACGAGGGATGACCGCGCTGCTGCTCCAGGGCGGCCGCGTGGTGACGTCGCTGGCACCGGGACGGGTCGTGGACGGGGACGTGCTCGTCGCGGACGGCAGGGTCATCGAGGTGAGCGAGGACCTCGACGCCGCCGGCGCCGGCAGGATCGACTGCGGCGGATGTCTGGTGCTCCCGGGAAACGTGTGCGCGCACACGCATGTCTACTCCGCGCTGGCACGAGGGATGCCGTTCGCGCTGGATCCACCCACGAACTTCGTGGAGATCCTGCAGCGGGTGTGGTGGCGGCTGGACAGGGCGCTGGACGAGGACTCGGTGCGCGCGTCCGCGCTGGTCGGCGGGATGGAAGCGCTCCTCGCAGGGACCACCGCGCTGGTGGACCATCACGCATCGCCGAACGCCATCGAGGGATCGCTCGACGCGATCGCCGACGCCTTCGAGTCGCTCGGGCTGCGCTCGGTGCTCTGCTACGAGGTCACGGACCGTGACGGGCCGGAGCGCGCGGCCGCCGGTGTCGAGGAGAACCGGCGGTTCCTCGCGGAGGTGGGCGACCGGCCGCTCACGCGCGGGATGGTCGGCGCACATGCTTCGTTCACGCTGTCCGAGGCGACCCTCGCCGCGTGCGTCGACGCCGCGCGCGACGCTGACGCAGGGATCCACGTCCACGCGGCCGAGGACGATGCCGACGAGCGCGACGCAGAGGCCCGCTTCGACCGGCGGGTCGCCGAGCGGCTCGCCGACGCGGGCGCGCTCGACCGGCGAACCCTCCTGGCGCACTGCGTGCACCTCGACGCCCGCGAGTGCGAGCTGGTCCGGGAAACCGGGGCGCGGGTCGCCCACAACGCCCGCTCCAACATGAACAACGCTGTGGGTCGCACCCCCCTCGAGCAGCTCGGGGACCGCGTGGCCCTCGGCACCGACGGCATCGGTGCCGACATGTTCGAGGAGTCTCGGGCCGGCTTCTTCCGGCTCCGCGAGGACACGCTCGACGCCCCGTTCGACTGGCCGGTCGCGCATCTCGCCGGCGGCGCGCGTCTCGCCGCCGAAGCGTTCGACGCGCCGGGCCTCGGGACGATCGCGCCGGGCGCGCCTGCGGACATCGTGGTTCTCGACTACGCATCGCCGGCCCCGCTCACCGGCGGCAACCTCCCGGGGCACTGGGTGTTCGGGTTGTCGTCTCGAGCGGTCCGCGACGTGATCGTTGGAGGCGAGGTGGTGGTGCGCGATCGGCGGCTCACGCGGCTCGATCAGGACGAGCTCGCTGCGAAGGCGGCGGTGGAGGCGAAGCGGATGTGGGACCGGATGGAGGAGATCGGCCCTCATCCATTCCAACCGAAGGGGGGGTGAACCGGATGCCGGTCACGAGCGAGGGACGGGTGGCGCTGTACCTGCAGGACGCGCATCCCATCCGCGACGGGATGCGGTACGCGCAGGTCGCAGAGGCGAATGGCTTCGAGGCCGTGTGGCAGGCGGAGAGCCGGCTCGTCCGCGAGGCCACCGTCCCGATGGCGGCGTTCGCCGCGGTGACCGACCGCATCAAGGTCGGCTCGGGCGTCGTGAACAACTGGACCCGCAACGTGGGGCTCCTCGCCGCCACGTTCTCCACTCTCGATGACCTCGCGCCGGGCCGCGTGATCCTCGGGATCGGCGCGTGGTGGGATCCGCTGGCGCGCAAGGTCGGCATCCACCGGCATCACGAACTCGGAGCGATGCGCGAGACCGTCGAGGTGACCCGCCGGCTGCTCGCCATGGAGCGCGTGAGCTTCGAGGGGGAGTTCGTGCACCTCGACGACGTCGAGATCGACATCGTGCACGGCGACCGCTCGCCGAAGGAGGTCCCGATCTACATCGGCGCGACCGGGATGAGGATGATGGCTCTCGCCGGTGAGATCGGCGACGGCGTCGTGCTGAACTACCTGGTGGGTCCGGCGTACAACCGCTCCGCGATGGAGGCGCTCGCCGAGGGCGCAGGGCGCACCGGCCGAACTGTCGACGAAGTGGACCGGCCGCAACTGGTGGTGTGTTCCATGGACGACGACCGCGAGGTGGCCCTGGACCGGGCGCGGGAGCTGGTCACGCAGTACCTGGGACAGCAGCCGCACATCATGAAGGCGAGCGGCGTCGACCAGTCACTGCTCGACGAGATCGGCAAGGAGCTCACGTGGCCGGCGACGCCGGAGGAGATCCGCCGGGCCATGAAGCTCGTGCCCGACGAGGTCGTGCAGCTCATCACGGCGAGCGGGACCGCCGACGAGTGCCTGGCCAAGGTCCGCGAGTACGTCGACAACGGCTGCACGTGTCCGATTCTGTATCCGCTCGGTCCGGACGTCGGCGCGATGATCGAGGCTTTCGCGAACGGGGACTTCTGAGGGGTTCTGAGATGGACGTGCTTCTGCCCCGATCGCTGGAGGAAGCGCTCGAGATGAAAGCGGCCCGTCCGGAGGCCGTCCCGATCGCGGGCGGGACGGACGTGATGGTCGCGGTGAACTTCGGCCGCCTCCGCCCCGAGGCGTTCCTCGACGTGAGTCGCCTTCCCGAGTTGCACGAGCTCCGCCGCGAGGACGGACACCTCTTCCTCGGTGCCGGCGTCACGTATGACCGCATCGAGCACGAGCTCCTCGACTTCCCCCCACTCGTGCAGGCGTCGCGGTCGGTGGGCTCGCCCCAGATCCGGCGCCGCGGGACGGTGGGAGGGAATCTGGGAACGGCCTCCCCGGCGGGTGATGCCTTGCCGGTGCTCGCCGTCTACGAGGCCGAGGTGATGGTGGGCAGCAGCGGCGGACGCACACGGTCCATCCCGTGGCGCGAGTTCCTGATCGGGGTGAAGCGGACAGCGCTGGAGCCGAGGGAGCTCATCCTCGGAGCGCGGTGGCCGGTGGTGCGGGGTCCCGGTTCGTTCTCGAAGATCGGAACCCGGAACGCCATGGTGATCGCTGTCGCGGGGCTCTGTCTCGTGATCGACGAGGACGCCGACGAGGTTCGGGTCGCGCTGGGGTCGGTCGCGCCGACGGTGATCCGGGCGCCCGAAGCCGAGGCATTCGCCGGGCAGGCGATCACGGACGCCGGGGCGTGGGACGACCCGACCGCCATCTTTCCGGAGCCGAAGATCGCGGAGTTCGGTGCGCTCGTGGCGGCCGCGGCCACGCCCATCGACGACGTGCGCGGGACAGCGGCCTATCGGCGTCACGCGTGCGAGATCATGGGCCGTCGCGCGCTGACGTGGGCGCTGGAGGATCGTCGGACGCCGGTGCGGGTGGCGGGCTGATGCTGGTCCGGCTGCGCGTGAACGGGCAGGAGCGCGAAGCCGACACGTGGCCTGGTTCGAGCCTGCTGTCCTTCCTCCGCGACGACCTCCATCTCCTCGGGACGAAGAACGCCTGCGAGCAGGGAGAGTGCGGGTCCTGCTCGGTATGGCTCGACGGCGAGGTCGTGTGTGCGTGTTTGGTGCTCGCCGGGCAGGCCGACGGCCGCGAGGTGCGCACGGTCGAAGCGCTCGGCGACGAGGCTTCGCCCGCGCCGGTGCAGCAGGCGTTCGTCGACGCAGGTGCCGTGCAGTGTGGCTTCTGTACGCCCGGGTTGATCGTCGCCGTCGCGGACCTGCTTCGGCGCGAGGCCGACCCTTCGGAGGAGCTCATCCGGGAGACGCTGGCCGGCAACCTCTGCCGGTGCACCGGGTACCAGAAGATCATCGACGCGGTGCACCTCGCGGCTCGGCGGGCGCAGGGGACGCGCGTGTGAGCGCTGTGTTGATCCGTGGATGCGATGTCGTCGCCACCATGGATGACGAGGGGACCGAGATCCCGCGCGGCTCGATCCTCGTCGAGGACGGCGTGATCTCGTGGGTCGGATCCGGCGACCCGCCCCATGCTCCCGGCGATGCCGTGGTGGTCCAGGGAGCGGGCCTCGTGGCCGTTCCCGGGCTGATCAACACCCATCACCACCTGTACCAGACGATGACACGGACGTGGGCGCCGGAGTCGGGCCTGTTCGACTGGCTGCGGACGCTCTATCCGGTGTGGGCTGGGCTCGACGCCCAGTGGGTCCATACGGCCGCGCTGGTCGGACTGGCGGAGCTCGCGCTCTCCGGATGCTCGATTAGCAGCGATCACCACTACGTCTTTCCCCACGGAACGGGCGACCTCATCGGAGCGGAGGTCGAGGCCGCAGGTGCGGTCGGGATCCGCCTCCACGCATGCCGGGGCTCGATGGATGTCGGCGAGTCCGCCGGCGGCCTCCCCCCCGACGACATCGTTGAGGAGCCCGAGGCCGTGCTCGCCGCGACGCGGGAGTCGATCGATCGGTACCACGACCCGGAGCCGGGAGCGATGGTCCGGGTGGCCGTGGCCCCGTGCTCGCCGTTCTCAGCGAGCGCGACGCTGATGCGGGAGTCGGTCGAACTGGCCCGGGGGGCCGGGGTTCGGCTGCACACGCACATCGCCGAGACCAGCGACGAGGAGGCGTACTGCCTCGAACGGTTCGGGCGGCGCCCGGTCGACTACTTGAATGACCTCGGGTTCCTGGGCGACGACGTCTGGCTCGCGCACTGCGTTCACGTGAGTGACCAGGACATCGGCGTGTTCGCGTCCGGCGGAACCGGCGTGGCGCACTGTCCGACGTCGAACCTCCGGCTGGGGTCGGGCATCGCGCCGCTCGCGAAGCTCCTCGACGCGCGGGTCCGCGTGGGGTTCGGCGTGGACGGTTCCGCATCGAACGATGGCGGCGACCTCCTGGCCGAGGCGAGGCAGGGGATGCTCGTGGCGAGAGCCGCCGGGGACCCGACGGCAGTGTCGGCCCGCGACGCCCTCCGGGTGGCCACGCGCGGCGGTGCGTCGGTTCTGGGTCGCGACGACCTGGGGACCATCGAGCCGGGGAAGCGTGGGGACATCGCGTTGTTCGACGTCGCCGGGCTGGGCCATGCCGGTGCGGACGCCGACCCGATCGCCTCGGTCGTGCTCTGTTCGCCGCGCGGCGTGCGGCACCTCTTCGTGGAGGGCCGCGCCGTCGTCCGTGACGGCCGTCTTACCGGGCCGGACGAAGAGCGCATCGCCGCGGATGGCCATCGCCTGGGCCGGCGGATCGCGGAGCGAGCGGGTCGGCTCGCGGGGAGCGCGGCATGACCCCGGCCATCGCCACGCGCGAGCTCGTTCGCGGCGTCGGCGAATCGACCCCGCGCGTCGACGGGATCCCCAAGACCGCGGGCGCGTTCGACTACGCGAGCGACCTGTGGGCCGAGGGCATGCTCCACGGTGCCACGACGAGGAGCCCGCACGCGTCGGCCAGGATCCTCTCCATCGACGTGGGCCCGGCCCTCGCCGTCCCCGGCGTTCGAGCCGTCCTCACGCAGAAGGACGTCCCCGGCAAGCCCACGTTCGGTCTGGAGTTCGACGACCAGCCGGTGCTTTCGCACGACCTCGTGCGATTCGAGGGGGAGCCGGTGGCGGTCGTCGCGGCAATCGACCCCGAGACGGCGCGGCGGGCGGCCGAACTGGTTGCCGTCGAGTACGAGGTGCTCGAGCCGCTCGTGGACATGGAACGGGCCCTGGACCCGAACGCACGGAAGCTCCACCCGTTCGGGAATGTTCTCCGCCACGTCCACATCGAGCACGGTCATCCGGACACGGAGGCCGACGTGTGGGTCGAGGGCTACTACGAGACGGCCATGCAGGACAACGCGCCTCTCGGTCCGGAGGCCGGGCTGGCGTTCCCCTCCGACGACGGGGGCGTCGACCTCCACGTGAACACGCAGTGGATCCACGTGGACCTCCATCAGATCTCGGCATGTCTCGGCATGCCGGAAGACAAGGTACGGATCACGGCCGCGGGCATGGGCGGCGCGTTCGGGGCGCGCGAGGACCTCCACCTTCAAGTGCACGCGTGCATGCTCGCCCTCGCCACCGGCAAGCCCGTGAAGATGGAGTACGGGCGGGAGGAGTCCTTCCGCGGCCACAAGCACCGTCACCCCTCGCGGATCTGGGTCCGGACCGGCGCGACGCACGACGGGAAGCTGACGGTGGTACGCGTTCGCATGCTCATCGACGGCGGTGCGTACGCCTCGTCGTCGGGCCCGGTGATCGCGAACGCGTCGACCTTCGCCGCGGGGCCATACGAGGTGCCGAACGCGCTGATCGACGGCACCGCCGTGTACACGAACAACCCGCCGTGCGGCGCCATGCGCGGATTCGGCGCTCCGCAGGTGTGCTTCGCGCACGAGGCGCAGATGGATAAGCTCGCAGCTGTCGTCGGAGTGTCGCCGCTCGAGATCCGGCGGCGGAACGCGGTGGACACAGGCTCCATGCTCCCGACGGGTCAGGTCGTCCGGGGCGCCGCTCCGGTCCGGAAGCTCCTCGACGCCCTCGAGGCCATGCCATCCGTCCCCGAGGCTCCAGCGATCGGGCGCGACGCGATCGCGTACCCGGGAGGGGCCGGCAACGTGAGCAGAGGCGAGAGCCTCGCGCGCGGCGTCGGCTATGGCGTGGGCTACAAGAACGTGGCGTACAGCGAGGGGTTCGACGATTCTTCGGCCGCGCGCTTGACGCTGTCGAACGGTCCGGACGGGCCGATCGCGGAGATCCACACCGCGGCGGTCGAATGCGGACAGGGCCTGCTGACGGTCCTGACGCAGATCGCCCGAACCGAGCTCCGAGTCCAGCAGGTGGTGTTCGCGCCCCATGACACCGGCGTTCCGTCCGCCGGGTCCACATCCGCGTCGCGCATGACGATGATGGCCGGCGGAGCGGTGCAGCTCGCCTGTCGTGACGCGCTCGAGGTCCTGTCCGGACGAGCCGGCCGCACCCTCGACCCAACGATCGACGACATCGCCGAGTGGCTCTTCGAGCCGGTCGTCGTCGATGCCGAGTACCACCACCGCAAGACGACGCGGTTCGACGAGAAGGGGCAGGGTGACATCCACGTGAGCCTCGTGTTCGGCGCGGAGCGCGCCGTCGTGGAGGTCGACCGGGACCTCGGCCTCGTGCGCGTCGTGCGCGTCGATGCGGCCCAGGACGTGGGGAGGATGATCAACCCGCAAGGCGTATACGGCCAGATCGAGGGCGGAACGGCCATGGGGCTGGGGCTCGCAGTGCTGGAGGAGGTCCAGCTCGTCGACGGCCGTATCACGAATGGCTCGTTCACCGACTACCTGATCCCAACGATCCTCGACGTGCCGCCGGTTCGCTCGGCGGTGATCGAGGACCCGGAGCCTGACGTGCCGTACGGCGTGAAGGGGATCGGCGAGTCCTCGACGATCGTGGCGACCGCGGCCGTCGTCGCCGCGATCCGCGACGCCACCGGCTTCGAATTGAACCGCGCGCCGGTGGGTCCCGACGATGTGGCCGGCCTCCGAGGCCCGGCCCAGCCAAGGGGCGCCTGGCCGCCGAATCCGCCGCCGCCGTGGCAGACGCCGGTTCCCGAGGCCGCCGGCCTCGGCGTTGGCCAACAAGCGCTCATGACCGACGACAAGGGGGAGTGATGGGCCTAAAGGAGAAGAAGCTCGCGAAGCTCACGCGCCGCGACTACATCGAGACGATCGACTGGACCACCGACGAGCTGGACGACGTCGTCGACGTCTCCCGATGGCTGAAGAAGCGGTTCAAGAAGGGGAAGCGGCATCGTCTGCTGCCGGACAAGACGATCTACCTGTTGTTCCTGGACAAGTCGACACGGACTCGCAACGCGTTCGAGACCGGCATCACGCAGCTCGGCGGTCACGGGATCTTCCTGGACGCGGACAAGACGCAGATCGCGCACGGCGAGAGCCCCAAGGACA
>JBKOXF010000017.1:0-15812 GCA_046724795.1 Actinomycetota bacterium
CCCCCGAGGGGGTCCAGCGGGTGGAGCGCGAGCAGGGCGACCGGGTGAACACGTTCCCGCACCTGATGGTGGAGGAGTTCGTCGCGCTCCTCGTCGTCACCGTGTTCCTCACCGTATTCTCGACCCTGGTGAACGCGCCGCTCCGCGAGCTGGCCAACCCGAATCTCACGCCGAACCCCTCGAAGGCGCCGTGGTACTTCCTCGGCCTGCAAGAGCTCCTGCGCTACTGGCACCCCATGGTGGCCGGCGTGACCATCCCCGGGTTCATCCTGGTGGGGCTGGCGGCCGTGCCGTACATCGACCGCAACCCGTCCATCCGGCCGGGCGACCGCAAGCTCGCCATCCTCCTGTTCACGATGCTCTTCATGTTTGGCGCGACGCTCACCATCGCTGGGTGCTTCTTCCGGGGCCCCGGATTCAACTGGGTGTGGCCGTGGAACCAGGGGTTGTTCTTCGAACTATGACGTTCGTCCTCGCCCTCTCTTCGAGCAAGGTCGCGGCGCTCGTCGTCGTCGTGGTGGTGGTCCTCTTCATGATCATCCTCACCACCACGTTCGTCCGGACCCGCCGCGCAGGGGCCGCCGCGGCGATGGCGGAGGCGGGACAGGCCCCGCCCACGGCGCCGGCCGAGGAGAAGCCCCGCAAGCCCCCCCCGGCGGTCACCCGACGGGAGTTCTTCCGTCGGTCGCTGATCGGATCGGTGCTGGTATTCAGCGCTGAGTTCGGGGGCGCCTCGCTGGCGTTCCTGTGGCCGAACCTGAAGGGCGGGTTCGGCTCGGTCATCCAGGCCGGGCGTGTGGACGACATCAAGGCGTTCATCAACCAGACCAACCAGCCCTTCTACTCCGGGACCGGCCGGTTCTACATCGTGCCGTACAACGGCTCGGGCAAGGATCCCGCGACCGACACCGACTACATCACCGACGGAGTCGTTGCGGAGGGCCTGATGCCGCTGTACCAGCGCTGCGTGCACCTGGGCTGCCGCGTCCCGTTCTGCACGGCCTCGCAGTGGTTCGAGTGCCCGTGCCATGGCTCGAAGTACAACCGAGCCGGTGAATACGAGCTGGGGCCGGCGCCGCACGGCATGGACCGGTTCCCCATCTCGATCGACTCCAGCGGCAACGTCACCGTCGACACCTCGCAGATCATCACCGGCCCGCCCCGTGGCACCGACACGATCCACGAATCGCCCCAGGGGCCGTTCTGCGTGGCGCCGGGATGATACGGATGCTCGCGCTCTCCACCGCCCAGGCCATCGGCTTCACCATCGGCGGGATCGCCATCGTCCTGTTCTTCCTGGGACTCCGGTACGTCGCGCAGGGCCGCCAGCGGAGAGAGCGGGCCGAGCGACCGGACATCCCGCCCGCCATGCAGCCGGGCCCGATCGACACCGAGCTCGAGAAGCCGCGCTTGGAAAAGCTCCAGGGATGGGCGCTCGTGTCGTTCCTCTTCCTGGCCATCTGGATCCCCGTGGTGTGGCTGGCCGAACCCTCCGCCAACAAGAACCAGGAGCAGCAGTTCACCACGGAGTCGATCGACCGGGGGGCCAAGGAGGTCCAGCTGTTCACGGAGACCAACACGTTCGGGGTGGGGTGTGTGCGGTGTCACGGGCCGGACGTCGCAGGCGGTCACAACCTCTTCAACGGCTCGATCATCCAGACGCCTGACTTGCAGACCGTGTGCGGCGGCCCGAACACGGGGCACCCCCAGATCCACAACCTCATCGACGTGCGGAACGTCATCATGCAGGGCCGGACCGGGACGGACATGCCGTCGTGGAGCGTGCGGTTCGCGGGCGGCCTCGACGACCAGCAGATCCAGGACCTCGTGAACTATCTCATCCACATCAACGAGCAGCACGTGCCGTTCAGCAAGAACGTGTGCATCAATCCGAAGGCGCCCGGCTACGTCCAACCTGTGGTGGCCGCGCAATGATCGCAACCGAGATCTCCTGCGGCCCCGGCCTCACGTGCCCGTCGATCTATGGGTACCTCACCGTGGCCATGGCCGCCATCATCTTCATCGGCAGCGTCTACGTGGTGCTGTCGGCGGTGTTCGGGATCCGTATGGGCTATCTCGTGCTGGCCACCGCGTTCTTCGGATGGATGATGCTGTGGTCGGTCATCTGGGTCGCCGGCGCCCACCTCGGGATCCCGGGCGTGACCACCCCCACGAACCAGGGGCCGCGGGGGGCGGAGCCGAGCTGGCAACCCTTCGCCTCTGGGGTGGGGGTCTCCTCCGAGACGTACCCCGTGGTGGACCGGTATCCCGACCTGCCGTGGCGGGCGCCGAACGAGTCGGATGCGTCATCGGTGCAGGAGGTGCAGAGCGCCATCCAGGAGTTCCTGGCCGCCCAGGCCAACCAGGAGCACAACATCAATCCGGACGCCACGAACGCGATCCAGACCACGGACTTCACCGTGAAGAACGTGAAGTTCTCGACATCCGGCCATACGTCGCTCTCGATGGGCCAGGGCTTCTATACCAACGGCGGTCCCACGATCACGGTGGCGCTGTACCACAACTCCGGCAGCGTCCCCGTCTACTCGTGGTCGTTCCTGATCATCTCGATCCTGGGGTTCGCGGTGCACATCCCGTTCCTCGATCGAGCTGAACGCAAACGCAAGGCCGTGCTCACCGGCGGCGCGCGCCCGCCGTGGCTCGGACCTGCATAGAGAGGGAGTGTCAGATGCTCGCTGGGCTGCTCGACTCCGGAAGCATCCAATTCATCATCTTCGGCGTGATGGTGATCGTGATCTTCATCACGCTGCTCATCACGATCGCGAGATAGCCTCCCCCGCCGCTGCAACGACGCGGTCGAACTCGGTGTCGCCGTGGACCGTCGTGAGGAACCACCCCTCGTAGCCGGACGGGGGCAGGTAGACGCCTCGGTCGAGCATCCCGTGGAAGAAGCGGGCGTACCGCTCGTGGTCGGCGCGCTTCGCGGACTCGTAGTCGGTGACGGGCTGGTCCGAGAAGAACAACGAGAAGAGTGAGCCCTCGCGGTTGATCACGTGGGGCTCGCTGCCGAGCGCCTCATCGAGGCCCATGACGATCTCCTCCGCAGCCGCCTCGAGCTGCTCGTAGGGCGACTCCTTCTCGATGAGCTCCAGCGCGGCCAGCCCGGCGGCCACGGCGACCGGGTTCCCGCTGAGGGTGCCGGCCTGGTAGACGTCGCCCCCCGGCGCGAGCCGATCCATCACGTCGGCGCGGCCGCCGAACGCGGCGCACGGGAAGCCGCCGCCCATCACCTTGCCGAGCGTGGTCAGGTCGGGCGCGATGCCGAACCGTTCCTGGGCGCCGCCCCGAGCGAGCCGGAACCCCGTGATCACCTCGTCGAAGATCAACAGGGCGCCGGCCGCGTCGCACAGCTCACGGAGCTCTTCGAGGAATCGCGCCGCAGGCGGGACGACGCCCATGTTCGCAGCGACGGGTTCGACGATGACGGAGGCGACCTCGCGTTCTTCGAAGATCGCTCGCACGGCCTCGAGGTCGTTGAACGGAGCGACCGCCGTGTCACGCGACGCACCCTCCGTCACGCCGGGCGTACCGGGGATCCCGAACGTCGCGACGCCCGAACCCGCGGTGGCCAGCAACGCGTCGGAGTGTCCGTGATAGCAGCCCGCGAACTTCACGACGACGTCGCGCCCCGTGAAGCCGCGCGCCAGGCGCACCGCGCTCATGCAGGCCTCGGTTCCGGAGCTCACGAGCCGGACCTTCTGCACGGACGGCACGGCCTCGACGATCCGCTCGGCCAGCTCCACCTCCGCCTCGGTCGGCACGCCGAACGACGTTCCGCGTTCGGCGGCCCGCGTCGCCGCCTCCACGATCTCGGGGCGGGCGTGCCCGAACAGCGACGCTCCCCACGACTGCACGAGGTCCACGTACCGGTTGCCGTCGACGTCGACCAGGTAGGCGCCCTCGCCCCGTTCGACGAACCGCGGCGTCCCACCGACGGCTCCGAACGCGCGGACCGGCGAGTTCACCCCGCCCGGGATCAGCTCGTTTGCGCGATGGAAGAGTTCCTCGGAACGAGTCACTGCGCGTGAGGCGGCTCGAGACCGAACATCCGGGCCAGGAGTCGCAGCTCCGCGTCGTCCTCCGTCAGTTCCTTCACTCGAACCACGGGGCCGTGCAGCAGCTTCTTGACGATGGCCTCGGTGGCGGCCTCGACCGCGGCCCGCTCCTCCCTCGAAAGCGAGGCCAGCCGCGCCTGGACCCGATCGAGCTCGGCGCGCCGCACGTGCTCGGCTCGGTCGTACAGGGCCTGGATCACCGGGGCGAGTCGCGCCGCGCGGCGCCATTCGGCGAACCGCCCGACCTCCTCCTCCACGATCTCGCGCACCCGAGCCAGATCGTCGTCACTGGCGCCGGCCACGACCGCGCGGAGGTCGTCGATGTCGACCAGCGTCACGCCGGCGAACGTCCCGATCTCGGGGTCGACGTCGCGAGGGACGGCCAGATCGAGGATGAACATCGGCCGGTCCTTCCGTTCCGCGAGCGCGCGTCGTACCGGCTCCGGTTCCACCACCAGACCGGTCGCGCCCGTCACGGTCACGGCGAGGTCGGCGCCGGCGAGCGCTCGTGTCAGATCGGCCAGCGATCCGGCGACCGCCCCCGTCCTCAGAGCCAGGCGCTCCGCTCGCGAGGGGCTCCGATTCAGCACCACGACCTCTCCCACGCCTCTCGCGCCCAGGCTCCGAACCGCCAGCTCGGCCATCGTCCCCGCGCCCACGACGAGCAGACGCCGGCCCTCGAGCGACCCCAGTGTCTGCTGAGCCAGCTCCGCGCCCGCCTCCACCATCGCGGCGGGATTCGCCCCGATCCCCGTCTCGGCCCGGGCCCGACGTCCCGTCCGCACGGCCCGCCGGATCAGCGCGCCGAGCAGGGGGGTCGCAGCGCCCTCGTCGTGCGAGCGCTTGGAAGCTGCGCGGACCTGCGCCAGGATCTGTGGCTCGCCCACCACCATCGAGTCGATCCCGGACGTGACCTGGAAGAAGTGCCGGATGGCATCGTCCTCGTACCTGGAGACGAGGGGTTCTCCCAGCTCCTCGACCGGGATCTCCCGCGATTCGGAGATGAACCCTCGGAGCGTCTGGAACCCCGCGTGGTAGGACTCCACCTCGGCCACAACCTCGACGCGGTTGCACGTCGAAATGATCACGCCGCCGTGCACGCCCTCCAGCGACGTCAGGTGGTGGTAGGCCTTGCCGAACTCCTCAGTGGGGAACGCCAGCCGCTCCAGCAGCTCCACCGGCGCACGCCGGTACGACACTCCGGCCGACAGGATCGGCATGTCAGGTCAACACCGCGGCGCGCCCGTGGCGTACCGCCGCAAGCGCCGCCTTGCGTTGCTCGTAGAACGCCAGGATCTGGAGCTCGATCGAGAGGTCCACCTTGCGGACGGACACGCTGTTGGGAACCGAGATCACCGACGGAGCGAAGTTCAGGATCGATTGGATCCCCGCGTCGACCATCCGCTCGGCCACCTCCTGCGCCGCGGTGGCGGGCGTGGAGATGATGCCGATCGCGACGTCGTTCTCAGTGACGATCTGCGGGAGCTCGTCGAGGTGCCGGACCACCAGGCCGTTGACCCGCTCCCCGACCTTGCTCCGGTCGGAGTCCGCCAAAGCCACAACCCGGAAGCCGCGTTCCCCGAACCCGCGGTAGTTCGCGAGGGCGTGCCCGAGGTTCCCGACCCCCACGATCACCACCGGCCAGTGCTGGGTCAGGCCGAGCTCGCGCCGGATCTGGTGGATCAGGTAGGCCACGTCGTACCCCACCCCGCGGGTGCCGTACGTCCCGAGGTGAGAGAGATCCTTGCGGACCTTGGCCGAATTCACGCCGGCGGCGTCCGCAAGCTCCTCTGAGGAGACGGTGGCGGACCCCTGCTCGGCCATCTCGACCAGAGCTCGGAGATACACGGGTAGGCGGCCGACGGTGGCCTCGGGGATCGGGCGCTCTCTCACGGGCAGCCGATGCTAGCGCGATTGTGAACGGTTTCTCAAATGGAGCGCGAGCACAAGCGCACGACGCGGAACAACGCCAAAACGCGAGGTAGACATGCGCGCGCACACGGCAGAGGCACTGGAAGCGCCTTCATTTGTGCCTTCGTGCGTTGCTACGCTCGGCCTGGGTGAGAGAAGTCTCAGCTCAGCGCGGCGAGCGCCTTCTCGTTGTCCGACGTCACGGCCACCCCGCGATTCTTCGTCGCGAGATAGAGGGCCGTGAAGTTGACCCCGGCGTCGGCGACCTGTCGGGCCATCCGCCCCAGCTGTCCGGGCTGGTCGATGGCATCGGACGGGAGCTCCATCATCAGGGCCTCAGCCTCACCGCGGACCTCGATCCCGACCGACTTCAATGCCGCCTTCGCGGCCCCCGCGTCGTCCACCAGAACGTGGAGGATGCCACGACCCTCGAACGCGAAACCGGCCACCCCCTGGATGTTGATCCCGGCCTTCCCGAGAGCCTCTCCCAGGTCCGCGAGCGTTCCCGGACGATCCTCGAGCACGATCTCGAGGTCAGTTGCCATGCCGCACCTCCTCCGCCTCGGATGAGGGCGGTGTACTCCTCGCTGGGGCGGCCCGTCAACCCCCCGTCGCCGACACGAGCGCCGCGAGGCGTGCCGGGTCGACGTGGTACTCGAAACGATCCTCCCCGTCGATCTCGATCACAGGGACCCGGAGGCCGTAGTCGCGCTCCAGCGCGTCGTCGCCGTCGATGAAGACCTCCTCGAACTCGAACCCGGTCCTGGCCCGCTCGGCCTCGACCATCGCCCTGGCCTCATTGCACAGACCACAGGTTCTTCGCGAATACATGCGAACCGAATGCACGGAAACGTCATGCTACCTGCGAAGGAGCCGTCTTCCGGCTCCTGGAGAATGAGCGTGGTGATGGACGTCGAGAGCGCGGCCCGGGACGACCTGGAGCTCCATCGCCGGATCCGGTCCGGCGACCCCTTGGCGTTCGAGTCTCTCTACCGCAGGTACTCGCCGGCAGCGTACGGCCTGGCCCTGCGGGTGACCGGCCAGGCTACGCTGGCCCAAGAGGTGGTCCACGAGGCCTTCATGGCCCTGTGGCGGGCTCCCGAGTCCTACGATCCGGCCAGGGGGTCCTTCCGGTCGTTCTTCCTGTCGCTGGTCCACCACCGGGCCGTGGACACGGTCCGGCGGGAGGAGCGGCTCCGCCGCAGGACCGAGCGGGCTCTGAACCTCGTGGAGCCCACCGGCGAAGACGTAGCGGAGGGCATCGTCGAGGAGGCGTGGCTGGTCGTGCGTCGCCGGGAGGTCCGGCAGGCGCTCGAGACGCTCCCGGAGGAGCAGCGTCGGGTGCTGGACCTGGCATATTTCGGCGGATACACGCAGGCACGGATCGCCGAGAAGCTCGGGATCCCGATCGGAACGGTGAAGACCAGGACGCTCGCCGCGATGCGCAAGCTCAGGCGGGCACTGTCGGAGGACGACGGATGACCGAGGACCACGAGCGGATCGAGGAGCTCCTGGCGGGGCATGCGATCGGCGCCCTGGAGGGCGAGGACCGCGCCGAGGGCGATCGTCTCCTCGTCGAGCACGTCCCGACCTGCACCACCTGCCGAACGTTCCTCGAGGAGTCCCTCGTGGTCTCCGGGGACCTCGCGCTCGCCACACCCCCGGTGGCGCCGCCGGACCTGCTGTGGCGGCGGCTGCGCAAGGAGGTCCTCGCACCGCCCGCCCCACCGCGCCGGCGCTCCTGGTTCAGCTGGGGGTCGGCCGTCGCGGCGGCGGTGGCCGTGGTGGGACTGGCCGCGTGGAACGCCACCCTGAACAACCGACTGTCCGACGAGGCGCGTTCCCAGCGGCACCTGTCGACAGCAATGACGGCGATCGCCGACCCGACAGCGACTCGGCTCCGCCTGGACAGCACCAATGAGCCGAAACCCCTCACGGGGGTGTACACGCGGGAGGCGCATCTCACGATCATCGGCGTCGACATCCCCGACCCCGCATCCGGCCGCGTGTACCGGGTGTGGCTCACGGGGCCGTCTGGCAACGAGCGGGCCGCCGACTTCCTTCCCGACCAGGGCCTCGTCATCCTGACCCTTCCCGTGGATCTCACCAGGTTCACGCGTCTCGTGATCACTGAGGAGCAGCGGGGACAGGTCGGGACGGGCCCGACCGGTCTGCAACGCTGGGCGACCACGCTGTAACGGGCCGGGGCTAGAGCTGGACCGCCGCGCGGGCCAGCAAGACGGCGCCGGCGGCGAAGATCACCGCCGCGCTCCCCACGGGGAGGGCATTGGCCAGCCTTCCTGTGAGCCGACGGGCGAACAGGTCCCGGGCGCGGATGGCGACGACGCCGACGGTGGTGAGGGCCCCGGCCAGACCGACACTGAACGCGACGATCAACGCCAGGCCGAACGCCACCCGATGGATCGCCACCGACGCGAGCAGGACCACCAGCGCGGTCGGCGACGGGAGAAGGCCGCCGGAGACGGCGAGCGCCGCGAGACCCTTCCGTGACAGCAGGGAGCGCGAGGGGTCGACCGTAGAGTGATCGTGTGAGTGGCCATGCACGTCGTGGTCGTTGCTCTGGTTGCGACGACGTCCGCGAGTCCTGACGACAAGCAGCACGGCGCCCAGCCCTACCACGACGACCCCCGACGCCAGCCCGAGCCATGGGTAGATCTGCTCGGGTGGGATAAACCGCTGCGCCCAGAGCACGACGCCCCCGATCGCGAGCACCGAGGCCGTGTGCATCAGCGAGATCGCGACGCCGCCTGCGAGGGCCTGCCGGACCCGGCCGCCCGCGCCCACCAAGTACGCCGCCATGATCGTCTTGCCGTGGCCAGGCGCCACTGCGTGGAGCGCGCCGAAGCCCATCGCGAACAGCAGACACAGCGCAACCACCGGCGGCGATCCCGACCGGTCCACGAGGTTCGTGAACGAGCCGCCGATCACGCCGGGCCGCTGTTCGTTCGAGGACTCCGGGGCAGCAGGTGTTGCCGGTGCACCTTGCTGGACGCCCGGATGGAATGAGAAGGATGCGTGGGTCACCCGGAGCGGGCTCGACAGCAGCGCCTTCGGGTACGCGAGCAAGGTGTCGCTGACGGAGCTGGATGGGACGGAAGAGGACCCGACCGCCTCGCCATCCGTTCCCACGGCCGTCATCTCGCGCCATCCGATCCGGTCCGAGTACGCGTGCTCCGTCAGGGTGACCCGTCCGGTCCTCGGAGCGGCCGCGCGGTAGGTGGTGACCAGCCGGAGGATCGGAAGGCCGGCCTGGCCCGGCCGGAAGCGCATCGACGAGGCGACGACGGTGAGGCGAACGGATCGGCGGTTCAGCTCGAGGCCCAACGCTGCCCCGAAGCCGGGCGCCTCCTGAGCTGCCCACGCTGAACGCTCAGCGGCGCTGGCCGTCCCGTCGCCGTTCGTGTCGATGCTCGGCATCTCCTGGAAGGTCGGGATCTCCGCCATGTCGAGCACGCGGAGCACCCGGAACTCGCCCGGGACGACGGTGACGCCTGTGTACACGTTCACGGTGAAGTTGCCGAGGGGGTGGGCCGATGCCGGGGCAGACGACATCAGCCCGACCCCCCCGAGCGAGAGCAACGCGAGCACCAAGATGCGGGTGGACCGTCTCACGTCGCGCCTCTCATCGCCCGCGACGCCACGCGGGCGTCCGCCACGTGCTGGATCGAGAAGAACGGGTTGATCCGGAGCGCGGTTCGTAGATCCCCGCGGGCAGCGGCGTCGTTGCCGAGGGCCCGCTCGATCATCCCCGCGTGGAAGAAGAACAGCGCCCCGCGCATGCCGAGGGACAGCGCCTTGTGTTCATAGGTCAACGCAGCGCGTGCGTCGCCGCTGCGGTACAGCGCCCATGCCAGGGCGTCGGCCACGAGGACGCTGTGGCGGCGGTGCCACTCCGATCGAGCTGCCGAAAGCCCGGCGCGGACGTCGCCGTGGTCGGTGTCGAACAGCGCGAGCTCGAGGTCCACGTTCACGCCGTTCGCGCGGAACAGCGCCTCTTCCGTTCGAACGAGGGCGTATTCACGGGCCGCCTGGTCGGGCTGGCCGGCAGCAGCGTAGAGATCGCCCAGTGAGATCACGTACTGAGGCAACGGGTAGCGGGCCACCACGGCGCGGTACCGACGGATCGCCCCGGTGGTGTCTCCACGAGCCCACGCCACGTTCGCCAGCCCGGCGAGCGGCGGGACGAACGTGGGGTCGTATTCGACGGCGGCGCGGTACTCGCGGGCCGCCGCCGTGATCCGCCCGCTGTTCCAGTACAGGTCGCCGAGCTGGTTGCTCGACCACGCCGCGTCCTCGGGCGTCCCGGCGGCGGAGAGCGCGTCGCGCATCGAGGAGGTCGCGAGCGCAGTCTGACCCCGGAGCTCGAGCTGATACGAGATCCGGGAGTACGAGCTGAGCTGGGGCTTCAGGTCGACCATGTGCTGGATCGTGGCGAACGCCTGCGGGTACTCGCCCAGCTCCGTCTGGGCGTCGCCGATGACGCCGTACACGTTGTCGCTGTAGGGGTTGATGCGCTCTGCGCGGCGCCCCCACGCCAGCGCGCCGGCAAAGTCGTGACGGGCCGCCGCAAGGGCGCCCATACCGATGGCCGCGACGTCGTTCTCGGAACGGTTCAGCTCGAGCGACTTCCGCAACACCCCCTGCGCCTTCGGGTAGTAGCTGGGGTCAGCGGTGACGCGGGCCTGCTGCACGTAGGCGAGTCCGAGATTCGCATAGGAGCGCCAATCGTTCGGAACGTGACGCAGACGGCCCTGGAGCGACGCGATGGCCTGCGAGAGCGAGACCGAGCCGATCAGCGGGCTGGCGGAGAGCGGCGCCGCCTGACGCTGCTGCACGGACCCCGAGGCGGCGGGCGGCGTAGACGACGCCGTGGTCTTCCACAGCCCGATGCCACCGCCGACGAACAGCACGAGCCCTGCGATCACAGCGATCCCGATGCGAGCCCCACGCTTCATCACCTGACTCCTTCCGCGACCCGCGCGGAGGGGCCGGAGGCGATTCCGGCCCCTCCCACCGTGTCCCCTCCTTCGCCCTAGTGCGGGCTGGCGTCGGACCCGGCGTGGGGCGCCGCCAGGTACGGGAACGTGGAACCGAACGCGACGTCGTTCGCGTTCACGCCGTCGCCGGCGCTGTCGGCGAACGGGTCGTGCGAGGCGAGCAGCTTGCCCTCGAGGACCCGGATCTCGATGTCGGTCACGTCGTCGCTGAGACGACGGCCGTTCGGGAATCCGGCGGTGTCACCGTCGATCACACCGAGCGTGGAGCAGCTCGACGTGCAGGGTGCGATCGACATGTTCAACCGGAGCTCGTCGGAGGGCGTCGTGCCGCTCGCCGGCCACCCCAGCGCGGTGAACCCCGTCACCAGCGGGAGCAGGTCGTTGCGCGGCGTCGGCGGCGCCGGGATGCCGTACACGGCGTCGATCAGCTTCGGCAGCTCCGGATCCAGCACGTACGAACCGATCGAGCTGAGGTCGTTCACTGGCTTCGACGCGTTGAACGCGTCCTTCTTGCCCACCGGGACGACGACCTCGTTGATCAGCGGCAGGCCGAGACGCGACACCTGCTTGTACGGGTGCGTCACCACCCACTTGTGGTGGCGGCGGACGACCTTCGTCGTCTGCCGCTCCGCGGTGGTCCACACGCCGATCAGCGGGTTCGCCGAGGCGTCACCGTTCATGGCCAGGTCATCCTTGGGGACCTGGATCGCCGTGGTGTGGATGTTGAACCCCTTCAGGCTGTCGTCGGACGTCTCGGAGAGGTTGCCGCCGTACAGCAGGTCGAACACCCGCAGCTCAACGAAGAACGGGTCGTCGGCCGGGCCCGAGTAGCTCTTGCACCCGGTGCCGCAGCCCACGACGGCCGGCGTCATCAGGTCGTTCACGTAGTCCGGCATGGACCCCGTGCCCACGTCGACCGGCGCCACCATCGCGTCGGACAGCAGTGTCGAGCTCGTGTGCGCGTTGACGTCGATCCGGTACAGGCTGTACGTCTGGTAGAAGTTCAGATCGGTGTCGCCGAGCGACGTCACCTGGTTGGTGTTGTACAGGAACGTGTTCGGGTTGCGGGTGTGGTTCTTGAACACCCACCGGTAGATGACGTCCGGCTTCGCGTCCCGATTGTTGTCGATGTTGATGTCGTAGTACGCCTTCGTGGCGAAGCGATAGAAGTTCGGGCCGCCCGCCGGCTCCTCGAACGGGATCCAGTTGCTGATCAGCGTCACCTTCGTCGCGTCGTCGGGACTGACGAACGCGTACAGGTCGGTGCCGTCGATCTGGGGATCCGCCGAGACGAGCGGCGCCTCGCGGTGACTCGACGCGCTCGACGAGAGCGGGCCGAGTCCGGCGAGCCCCGCGACGAGCGCGAACAGCAGCGCGCCCGCCACGCTCGTCCGAACGAGTCGTGTCTTCACGATCGGGTACCTCCAGTCGGTGGTCGTGGTGGTGACCGAACGCGCCGCCCAGACGGCCTCTCCGCCGGAGCCCCCTCATCACCCCCTCACCGGTTCGTGGCGTCGGTCAGGGTTGCTTCGCAGCGCGACGACGACCGGATCAACGGCTGGTGAGAAAAGTTCGACTTACGAGGCCGCGACGGGAGCGGCCGCTCGGAGGAAGCCCCAGAACATCACGGCGACGCCGGCAGCGAGCGCGACCGAGAACAGCCACACGTGGGCGTACGCGGCGCCGATCCCCGATCCGACGGCGACGATGGTCGCACCGGCTGCCACACCGAGCGTCCCGAGCATGCGATTGCGCCGCTCGGGCCTGCCTCGCATCCGCCACGCCGACCACACCGCCCCTGCCAGCAACACGACGTACGCGGGGATGCTGTAGAGCTGCGCCAGCCGATGCGCCTCCGAGCCCGCGCCGAAGACGTCCTTTCCGAGTGGCAGCTCCTCGTGCAGATAGGCGAGTTGGATCGGGGCGCTGCCGATCTTCGCCACCGCGTACGCCGTCCCGAAGATCAGCACCACGAACAGCACGTTCGCCACCGACCGGGGCGCGAGCAGATAGATCTCCCCCTGCGCGAGATACGGCACCGTGAGCGTCGCCCCCAACAGCCAATAGAGGCGGAACTCACCGGGCGTCCAGTTCGACAGCGATCCGAGGAACATCGCGAAGCTCGCCGCCGCGTACATCAGGAGCGCGATCGCCCACATCGCCTGCGCCGGCCGGGCCGGACGGATCGAGGCGCGGATGAGGACTGCCGCGAATACGAGCGAGATCAACGCCGCCAGCAGGGGGAAGATCCACATCCGCGGATCCCTAGGCCTCTTCTTCGGGCTCTTCCTCGGGGGGCGCTTCCTGGCGAAGAGCCCGACGCAGGACCTTGCCCGTGGGGTGCTTCGGAAGCTCGCCGACGATCTCGACCTCGCGCGGGACCTTGAACCGGGCCAGGTTCGCCCCGACGTGGCCGATGACGCCGTCGGCTGTGAGCGCCGATCCTGGCGCGGTCACCACGAACGCCTTGACCGCCTCCCCGGTTCGCTTGTCCGGCACCCCGATCACGGCGGCCTCCTCGATCTCGGGATGCAGCAGGAGAGCCTCCTCCACCTCCTTCGGATACACGTTGAACCCGGAGACGATCACGAGATCCTTCGTCCGGTCCACGATGAACAGATAGCCGTCGTCGTCGCGGTATGCCACGTCGCCGGTGTGCAACCAGCCGTGGTGCAGGATCTCGTCCGACTCCTCCGGACGCTGCCAGTACCCCGTGAACACGTTGGGGCCTCGCACGACGATCTCGCCGGGGTCGCCGTCATCAGCGTCCGTGCCGTCGACGTCGAGTAGCCGAACCTCCACGCCCGGAAGGGGCAACCCGACCGACGCGGGCTTCGCCTCCGTGCCGACCGCGTTCGAGCTGACCGCCGGCGCGGCCTCCGTCAGGCCGTAGCCCTCCCAGATCGTCATGCCGAATCGTGCGCGCACACCCTCCATGACCTCCGCCGGCAGCGCCGAGGCACCGGAGACGGCGAGGCGCACACTGTTGAATGCCTCGCGTGGCGGATCGAGCTCGAGCCAGGAGTGATACATCGGCGGCGCCCCGGGCAGCACGGTGACGCCGTGCTCCCGGATCAGGTCTACGGTATCCGCCGGATCGAACCGCTCCACCAGGACGGCGGTCGCCGCCACGCTCAGCGTGAGGTTCAAGCCCACGTTCAACCCGTAGATGTGGAACATCGGGAGCACCAGCAACACCACGTCGTGCTCCGCCTGAGCCAACGCCGGAACCTGCTGCATCTGTTCGATGTTCGCCAGCAGGTTCCCGTGCGTGAGCATCGCGCCCTTCGGGTTCGCCGTCGTCCCGGATGTGTACTGGATGAGTGCGATGTCGTCCTCAGCCGGCTCCGCTTGCGGAGATGACGCCGCGGTTCCCAGAGCCTCTTCGAACGACACGGTTCCGTGCGGAACCGGCGGGCCGGCGACCACCATGATCGTCTCCAGCACCTCGAGCTCGTCGCGGACCTTCAGCACAACCGGCAGATACCCCATCTCGCACACGAGGGCGCGAGCGCCGCAGTCGTTGAGGATGGCTGAGAGCTCGCCTGCAGTGAGCATGACGTTCAGGGGGACAGCCACCGCGCCGGCCCGCCACGCGCCATGCAGCGCGTAGACGAACTCCGGAACGTTCCCGGCCACGATTGCCACACGATCGCCCGGGACGACTCGCGCGCCGGCGAAGGCCCCCGCGGTCCGCGCGACGGCTTCCTCGAGCTGCCCGTAGGAGATGGGTCGATCTCGGAAGACCAGCGCGGGCTTTCCCGCCGCACGGGCCACCGAGGACAGAAGCATCTGGGAGAGGCTCATTCCGAGAACTCCCCGCCATCCACAGCGGCATGCTGAACGAAGTCGCCTGGAGCCGGCGTGCGGCCCGCCCACTCGGCGTGCGTCGTCCCCTCCGACGTAAGTTCGGCGACCTCGTCGAACCCCCCGCCCCGCCGCTCGAACAACACGAACCGCGACGACGCCACCTCGGTGTTGTGGCAGAAGCGCGGGGTTCCGCCGGGATCGACGTACCGCGCCTGGACCATCAGCGCCGGATCCCCGGCCACCCGCCCGGTGAGGCGGTACCGCTTGTTCGACAGATCGATCCGCCATCCCCCCAGCCAGAAGGGGCGCTTCCGAGCCAGGCCAGACAGCCGGATCCACTCGCCGCCCCGACGCAGCCCGACGAACGTGGTGAACGGCGTGGTCACCGGGCCCCGTCGCCCCTGAGCCGTAATGGCGTGCATCACGGCGTCAGTGTCCTGGAACCGCCCGCAGTGCGCCCATGCCCATCGCTCGGCGTGCTTCGTCCCGTACAGATGGCCCTGCTGCCCGGCCATCGCCTCGACCGGAACGACCTCGCCATCGATCGTGATCCGCCCGGAGAACGCCGTGTCCACGTTCGGCGAGAACGGTTTCGTCGGCGCGAGCCCGCCCCGGTACAGGCGATCGGGCAGCAGCCGGTACGTCTCGCCGCCGCTGGGCCAGTCGAGGACCCACGAGACCGCGTGCCCTCCCCCCGAGATCGCGCCCTGCGCGTTCCCGGAACGCACCACGGAGCCGCCGAAGCGGACCTCGAACGTCGACCGGTCCACGCTCGAATCGTCGAGGGGGAACGAACGGTTGATGCCGAAGGTTCGGCCGGGATCCTCCCGGTCGAACCGAGCGAACCTCAGCCGGCCCTCCGGCGGGCCGGCGTCAGCCGCGAGCAGCGTGGATCGGATCCAGTACCCGGCGGCGCCGTCCGACATCGTGAGGAACCACACCTCGTAGTGGCCCCGGCGGCCGCTCCACGCGGGCAGGTTGTCCGACTCCATACCTA
>JBKOXF010000106.1:0-8906 GCA_046724795.1 Actinomycetota bacterium
TGTGGCGTCGGCGACCGAACGATGGGCACCCACCCCCTCCCGTTCTTCGTCCTTTGTACTCGCCCGGCGCTCCGGATTCCAGGCCCACATAGGCTTCCCGGCGTGCGCATCCATGAGGTGGCAGGGGTGGGGTTCGAGGTCGGCGCGGAAGCGTACGAGCGAGGACGGCCGGGGTATCCGACCGAGGCCGTCCACCGGCTTGTTCACGATCTCCGCATCGAGAGGGGGACACGGGTGCTCGAGCTCGCGGCCGGCACCGGCAAGCTCACGCGGATGCTCGAGCCCACGGGCGCCTGGATCGTCGCGGTCGAACCGGTCGATGGGATGCGTCGCGAATTCCGCCGGTACCTTCCCGACGTGACGCTCGTCGCCGGAACCGCGGAGGCCATCCCGATGCGCGACGCTTCGGTGGATGCGGCCGTGGTCGCGCAGGCGTTCCATTGGTTCGACGGTCCCGTGGCACTGATGGAACTGCATCGGGTGCTCCGGCCCGGCGGGCGGCTCGCGCTGGTATGGAACGTACGCGACGAGACCGACGAGCTGGCGCGAGCGATGACTGAGTTCTTCGATCGATATCGGCGGGGGGTTCCCCAGCACCGCGACCGGCTCTGGCAGCGCCCCTTCGAGAAGACGACTCTGTTCACGCCTCTTCAGACCGTGAGCTTCCCGCACGAACAGCGACTCGACCTCCACGGCCTGCGCGACCGCGCGATGTCGGTGAGCTTCATGGCGACGCTGCCGCAGGATAGCCAGGAGCGGGCTCGCGAGCAGCTGCTTGCGCTGGTCGCGGATCGAGGCGACGAGATCGTGCTGCCGTATCGGACCGACCTCCACTGGTGCCAGCGCTCGGGCTAAAGGGGCTAGCTGGAGAGCAGCGCGGCGGAGCGCTGCACGAGCGTCGGGATCTCCCGGAGCAGGCCGAACTGGTCGGCGAACACGTGGAGCTCGCAGTTCGGCAGCAGCCTGGCCAGCTCTCGCGCGATGTCGGCGTCGTGGAGCAGGTCGTTGTCCTGCGCGATGATCAGTGTCGGAGCGTGCGTGCGGCGCACGAGGTCGGGGTCGGTCACCGGCGGATCGTCGATGCACTCGCGGATCGCGTTCGGGATGCCCTCGCGATTCATCCGAAGGAGCGCGTCGCGGCGGAACTGTTTGGACGCCGGGAACTGCGCGAACGCCCCCGCCGCCTCCTCCTCCGCGAGGGTGATGTCGGCCGTCTCCTGGACGCTCTTCGTCTCGAGCAGGTCGGAGAGATGGAACAGCCGATCCTTGACCGCCTGGCGTACCGGTACGCGCCCTGGGAGCAGGAAGATGAGCTTGTCGAACCGCTCCGGTTCAGTGGTGAGGATCCGCATGATGGCTCCCGAGCCGAGTGACACGCCCGCCGCACAGGTGGCCTCGTACTCCTTGGCCACGGCGTTGAGGTCCTGCGCGAAGTGCTCAGTGGTATAGGACCCGGGCGGGGGGCACTCGCTGTCTCCGTGCCCGCGGAAGTCGAACATGACCTTCGTGCCGGGCAGGAACGGCGCGAAGATCTCGAAATCGCGGTAGGTGCTGGTCAGTCCGTGGCCCATGACCGTGACGGGTTGGCCCTCGCCCACCACGTGGACCGAGAGCTGCACTCCGTCGAAGGACGTGACCACGGGCATCGGCGGCGAAGCATAGCGGGTGGTTTTGCTCGTTTCCA
The DNA here is from genome assembly GCA_046724795.1 of Actinomycetota bacterium. Taxonomy (GTDB): domain Bacteria; phylum Actinomycetota; class UBA4738; order UBA4738; family JACQTL01; genus JBKOXF01. The sequence goes on from JBKOXF010000106.1 coordinate 1,685, forward strand.
GGCCGCCCGCATACGCTTGCCCGGCTCATTGGAGCTTGTGAGGAGGAATCGATGAAGCCGGACGAGGTCAAGAAGGTCGGCGTGATCGGGTGCGGTCTGATGGGATCGGGGATCGTGGAAGTCGCCGCGAAGAACGGGATGGACGTCTCGTTCGTCGAGGTCAGCGACGAAAAGGTCCAGAAGCAGCGCGGCCGCATCGAGCAGTCGATCAACAAGGCCGTCGAGAAGGGCAAGCTCGCCCAGGAGGACGCGGAAGCGGCGCTCGGACGGATCTCGGGCGGAACGGACATCGGGTCGGCGGGCGACGCCCATCTCGTGATCGAGGCAATCACCGAGGACCTCGACACGAAGCTCGACATCTTCAGGAGGCTGAGCGAGATCACCAGCGACGACGTCGTCCTGGCCTCGAACACGTCGTCGATGCCGATCGGGGAGATGGCGGCGGCCACGAACCGGCCGGACAGGGTCCTCGGCATGCACTTCTTCAACCCGGTGCCCGTGATGAAGCTCCTCGAGCTGGTCCGCGGCCTGGAGACATCCGACGAGACGCTCGAGTTCGCACGCGGAATGGGGGAGCGGCTCGGCAAGACCGTCGTCGTGTCGAAGGACCGAGCCGGGTTCATCGTGAACACGCTGCTGTCCTGCTACCTGAACATGGCGGTGCGGATGGTGGAAGAGGGGTTCGCGTCGAAGGAGGACATCGACGCCGCCGTCACCCTCGGCCTCGGGCATCCCATGGGACCGTTGACGCTGCTGGACCTGGTGGGGATCGACACCGCGTATGCGATCTCCGACGTGCTGTACGAGCAGTTCAAGGACCCGATCTACAGCGCGCCCAATCTAATGCGGCAGATGGTCCAGGCCGGCCATTTCGGGAGGAAGACCGGCAAGGGCTTCTACGACTACGGGCGGAAGTAGGTCGTCTGTGGATCATCCGGTCGTCTCGCACGTCGAGTGGCTCAAGGCGCGTACGGAGCTCCTCGATCGGGAGAAGGAGTTCACCCACGAGCGGGAGCGGTTGAGCCAGACCCAACGCGAGCTGCCATGGGAACGGGTCGAGAAGGAGTACGTCTTCGAGGGCGCTCGCGGGGATCAGACGCTCGCGGATCTGTTCGACGGACGGTCCCAGCTGATCGTGTACCACTTCATGTTCGCGCCGGACTGGGATGATGGCTGTCCGCACTGCTCGTTCTGGGCTGACAACTTCAACCAGATCATCGTGCATCTGAACGCACGGGACACAACGATGGTGGCGATCTCGCGCGCCCCGTACCCGAAGCTCGAGGCGTACCGCAACCGGATGGGCTGGACGTTCTCCTGGCTGTCCTCGTTCGAGAACGACTTCAACTACGACTTCGGAGTGTCGTTCACGCCGGAGCAGCAGGACGTCCCGGGCTCCTACAACTACAACCGGGAGGCGGGGAATCCCGATCGTGAGGGCATGAGCGTGTTCCTCCGGGACGGCGACGACGTGTTCCACACGTATTCGGCGTACGCGCGGGGCATCGAAATCTTCAACACGACATACCACTACCTGGACGTCACGCCGAAGGGACGGGACGAGGGCGATCGCGGGCAGTACTGGGTCCGGCGGCACGACGAATACGGGACCTGATGCCCAGGGCCATCGACCTGCACGTCCATCTGCCGACGGAGCAGTGGCTGCAGCAGTCGATCGGACCGCATCTCGAGGCGACGGAGGCGTACTTCCGCGCGCACGTACCGCGAAAGTCGATGGACGAGATCGCGGAGGACTACTCGTCACGGGATCTGTTGGGCGTGGTGCTGGACTGGGACGACGAGACGGTGTCGGGCCGGCCGTGGATGGGGAACGACTGGCTCGCGGGATTGTCTGAGCAATATCCGGGCGTGCTGATGGGGTTCGGGAGCGTGGACCCACACAAGGAAGACGCTCGCGACGAGATGCGGCGGGCCGCTTCGCTCGGCCTCCGTGGGCTGAAGTTCCATCCGACGATGCAGCGGTTCAACCCGGACGCTGTGGAGTTCTCGCCGCTGTGGGAGACCGCGGAGGAACTGGGGCTGGTGTGTCTGTTCCATACGGGGACGTGCGGGATCGCTGCTGGAACGCCCGGCGCGGGCGGGACGAAGATCCGGTACTCGCACCCCGGGTTCCTCGACTCGCTCGCCGCGGACTTCCCCGGGGTGACGTGGATCGCGGCCCATTTCGGGTGGCCGTGGTTCATGGAGTGCCTGGCCATCGCGCTGCACGCCTCGAACGTGTGGATCGAACTGAGCGGGTGGGCCCCTCGGTATCTTCCGCCCGAGGTAGTGCGCGAGATCGGCCGGAGGCTCAACGCGCAGACTGTTTTCGGCAGCGACTATCCGTTCATCTCGCTCGATCGGTGGTTCGCCGAGTTCGAGGAGCTCGTCCTTAGCGAGGACGCCCGGCGGGCCATCCTCTTCGAAAACGCGTCGCGTCTACTGGGCCTTTGAGGTCGGGTCGTCGGTTCCGCGCGCAGGCTACGCGGTCTCACCCGCGACCTCCCGGTAGCAGGCTGCCGTCTCCCGGGCCGTGCGCTCCCACGTGAACTCGGCTGCTCGGGCCCTCCCTCTCTCGCGCAGCCGTTGGGCCAGACTCGGATCCGCCAGGATCGAAACCAGGGCCGAGGCGATCGAGTCCTCGTCGGTTGGATCGCACAGAACGGCCGCGTCGCCGGCCACTTCGGGGAGGGATGACCGATCCGAGGTCACGACGGGAGCTCCCGCCGCCATCGCCTCGAGCACCGGCAGGCCGAACCCCTCTCCGAGGGACGGAAACAGGAACGTCTCGGCTCCGGCGTACGCCGCGGCGAGCGTCTCCGTCGGCAGCACTCCGAGCGGACGCACCCGATCCCGGACGTCGCTGCGGGTCAAGAGCTCGGACACAGGGCCACTCAGCCACCCGGTAGGCCCTGCCAAGTACAACTTCAGGTGGCCGGCCTCAGGGGCGTGGGACTCTGCCGCCCGCAGGAACCCGCCGATGGCTCGACGCAGATTCTTGCGCGGCTCCATCGTTCCCACCCACAGCACGTAGGGCCGGTCGATCCCGACGGCATCGAGCACCCGGGCCGGATCCTCGGGAGGGACGACATCCGCGCCAAGCGGCACCACACGGACCCGTTCGGGGGGTGCCTCGATCGACTCGAGCGCCGCCGCGGTGGCCCGGGATGGGCAGATCACCAGGTCGGCGTCCGCCACCCGAGACAGGGCTCGCCGGTGAAAGGCGAGCCCGTGAGCCGGGAACGTCTCCGGGAACTCCAGGAATAGCACGTCGTGTACCGTCACGACCAGCGGACGACGGAGTGGCGAGGGGAACGCGAGGCTGGGTGCGTGGACCACGTCTCCCTCGAGGCCGAAGGTGGGGCGTCCGAACCGGGACCACCCCTCGTACAGCGCTCGTCTGGGCAGCGGCAGGCGTCGAGCCCCCTCCAGACCCGCCTGCGCCACGTCGTCCTTTCGGTGCCAGGCCACGTGGGGGATGACGCCCACCCCGTTCTGGGGAAGGGCGCGAAGCAGGCCTCGGACATAAGTGCCGATCCCTCCCGGGATGGGAGCGAGGAGCTGCTCGCACACCAGGCCGATCGACAGAGCGCCGGTCACAGCGGTCCCGAGGGGGCTGGACGATGCGACATGCTTTCGGCTCATCGCCCGATGCTAGACTGCCCGACCGAGCTTGGACCGCCCATCCCCCTTGAAGCCAACAGGTACTCGGATCCTCTACGAGATCAAGACGCTGGTCGCTCCCTACCCGCGGGTCGCACTCCCGGTGGCGAGGTGGAGGGAGCGGCGGGGCCACGGCGAGGCGTTCGTCCGCGGAACCGAGATCGTCATCGAGGGATTCCCCCGGACCGGCAGCAACTTCGCCGTGGCCGCCTTCCGCCAGGCCCAGGGCCGTCCGGTCCGGATCGCGCATCACACTCATGCCCCCGCCAACCTGATCGCGGCGGCCCAGCACCGCGTGCCCGCGTTGGTCCTGATCAGGGATCCGGAGGAAGCGGTTCTCTCCTGCGTGATCTGGCATCGCCACATGTCGGTGCGACAGGCGCTACGCGGGTACGTGCGCTTCTACCAGCCGCTCGTCCCGCACCGGAGACGCTTGGCCGTCGCGTCATTCGAAGAGGTCACGTCCGACATGGGAGCGGTCATCAGCCAAGTGAACGCCAGGTTCGGCACGTCGTTCGCCGAGTTCGACCACACGGAGGAGAACGTCCGGGCCTGCTTCGAGGAGATCGACCGCCATTATCGCGGGCAGTTCGGGAGCGACCAGTTCGAGCAGGTGGTGGCCCGTCCCTCGGCGGAGCGCTCGAGGATCAAGGACGAGTTGCGTGCCGCGTTCCGCGAGCGCACTCCTGAGCGACTCCGGGCCCGGGCCCGCGCGCTTCACGACGCCCTGACGCGCGAGCCTAAGAAGGTCAACCCCGGGCACGACGAAGGACGGTAGGGCGTCGTGGAGGGTCCCATCCGCCGGGGATTCGACCGGCCGGACCTGCCTCTGATCGTGGTCTCGTCCGTGGCCCCGTTCGAGGGCGGCCCGCTCACGATCCTGGAACAAGCCGTTGGCGATGCTCGCGGATTCGAGGGCGCAAACTTCCTGTTCCTCGTCCATGACGCCGGGCGGGGGGATCCGGGCGGCAACCTTCGGTTCCTGGCGGTGCCGTGGGCCCGCAGGTCCTACGCGCGCCGGATCTTCGCGGAGTACGTGTGGTTCCCGACGCTCTCTCGGCGATGGACGCCCGACGTCTGGCTCTCGCTGAACGACACCACGCCACCGGTGAGCGCGCGGACCCAGGCCGTGTACTGTCACAACCCGCTTCCGTACTGGCGGCCCACGGCCAGGGACTTCCGGATGGACCCACGCCAAGTCCTGGTGAGCTTCGCGTACGGCCTAGTCTATCGGACGTTCGCCCGCCGAAACGACTACATCGTCGGACAGCTTCCCTGGTACACCAGGTTCATCGGGGAGTACATGCACGCCCCCCGGGACCGGTGGCTGGTCGTCGCGCCTCGGTCGGGACGCAATCCGGAGATCTCGCACACCGGCGGCCGGTCGGTGCTCGACAACCCTCGACGGGCCCGCCTCGAGTGCGTCTATGTGTCCCTGCCCCGCGTGTTCAAGAACTTCGAGGAGGCCATCGACCTGTGCGACCAGCCGGGGGTCGGGCTCACGCTGACGATCTCGGGCGACGAGAGCCGATACGCGCGGCACATCCGCACCCATGCCGGCTCGCGCGGGGACGTCCGATTCGCCGGCCGGCTCAGTCACAGAGACTGTCTAGCCACGATGGAGGAGGCGGACGTCGTCCTGTATCCGTCTCGCCTCGAGACGTTCGGTCTTCCGATCCAGGAGGCCATGGACCTGGGACGGACGCTCGTCCTGCCGATCCGCCCGTGGACGGTCGAGATCGCAGCCGGGTACGAGGGAGCGTACTTCTACCGGTCCCTCGAAGAAGGGCGGGCCATCGTGCGAGCGCTCGCGCGCGGGGACCGTCCTCCGTTCCTGGACCGTCCGGTTCCGGAGGCCTCGGACGCTCTCCGGCTCGAGGGCGTGAGCGAGCTGTATCGACTGCTTCTGTCGTAGCGCGGCCGTGTGCTAGGACTGTCCGATGGGGAAGGACGCTGCCCGAGTCGCGTTCGACGTCACACCACCGGCCCTCGTGCGAACGGGCATCAGGCGACGTCGCAAGCGTTCATCCCTCGAGCGCTTTCTCGTAGACCTGGAGGGTCTGGCGAGCGGTCTCGTCCCAGGAGAATCGCTCGGCGCGGGCTCGTCCTCGCGTCGCCAGCTTCTCCTGCAAGACCGGGTCGGCGAGCAGCGTCTCGATGGCTGCGGCAATCTCCCGGACCGAGCCGGGGTCCACTCCCAGCGCCGCCTCGCCGGCCACTTCCGGCAGCGACGACGTGTTCGAAGTGATCACGGGCACGCCGCGAGCCATCGCCTCGAGGATCGGCAGGCCGAACCCCTCGTACAACGCGGGATACACGAACGCCGACGCGTTCCGGTAGAGCGGGTCGAGCTCCGGCTCGGGCACTGCCCCGGTCAACACCACTTCACCGGGCCCCCGGAGCGCGAGCTCTCGATGGAGCTGCTGATGGTGCCAACCGAGCGGCCCCGCGAGCACGAGCGAGTGCGGGATCCCCGACGCTGCGGCCCGTCGGTACGCCCGGATCAGCCGCACCAGGTTCTTTCGAGGCTCGAGCGTTCCCACGAACAGCAGGTACGGCTGATGGATCTTCAACCGCGACAGGACGTCCTCCCCGCCGCCGACCTTGCCGACGGCGGCCGCGAGAGGGATCACGTGGACCTTCGCGGGATCCACCGGCGTTCGCGACAGCAGGTCCTCGGCGGTGTTCCGGGATGGCGTCACGATCGCGTCAGCTCGCCGCACTGCCGCACGGAGCCCGAGCCGGAACACGGTCCGCCAGTCCCGCGGGAAGAACTGCGGCGACACCAAGAAGGCCAGGTCGTGGACGGTCACGACGAGGCGCTGCTCGGGCCCGGCCGGCGGCACGGACGCCGGCGACGGCGCGTGCAGCACGTCGAGCGAGGACACTCCCGGCGGCAGGGCAGGCCGAGCCATGATGTTCCATCGCGGATACAGGAACCGGGTCCCCGACGGCAGTTCCTCCACCCAGAACCCTCGCATCCACCGCTCGGGCATCGCGCCGGGGAAGCGCGCGTGGAACAGCGTGACCTCGAGGCTGGGTTCTTGATCCGCCATCGCCGGGACCAGGCTCCGCGCATATGTTCCGATCCCACCGGGCGCCTGAGAGAAGAGCTGGTCGACGTGGAACGCGACCGACGTCATCGCCGAACCGCCTCGATGCACGCCACGCCCGATCCACCCACCGTTGCCGCATGCTCGGTACCCGGCGTCAGGTCGAGTCGATCGCCCTCCGCGAGCTCGACGTCGCCGTCCCGGGTGTGGAACGTGATCGATCCGCTCAGGCAGAACAGGACCTTGTGGTACGCGTGGACGTGCCATCCGTACGTGTCGCCGGGCGCGTTGCCCCACGGGCTCGGCGCGGAGCATCCCTCTTGCGCGAACGCGGCCTCGGCCTCCTCGCGGCCGCGCACCGAGTTCCCCGTCTTTGTGGCCGCCACGAAAACGGGGAATGCGGTCCGCGGGCGCGAGGAAGCGGAGTCCGCGTTCGCGCAGGAGGGATGCTCCGCGCCGAGCCAGTGGGGCAACGCGCCCGGCGACACGTACGGATGGCACGTCCA
>JBKOXF010000064.1:0-2573 GCA_046724795.1 Actinomycetota bacterium
CGTGATGAGGACGCCGAACGGACCGGCCCGGTTGGGACCGATCCGGGTCTGCATGTCGGCGACGAGCTTCCGTTCGAGCCAGACCACCAGCATCACGGCGATCAGCAGCACGAAGAACACGACGACGACCCGAGCCGCGAGGAGGAGCCAGCCGGTCAGATCCACGCCGTCATCCTCCGTTCGCCGGCTCGATAGCCACCGTCGTGATGAACGTTCCGGACAGCAACGTGTTCGCCCGGAACCCCGAGTTGTTGAACGGCACGAATGCAGAACCGGGAGCGACGTGCGGCGTGACGCGCGCCGGAAGGCTGGCGACTCCGGCCTCGGTTGTCAGTCGAACGGTCTGACCCTCTTCGATCCCGAGTCGCTCGGCTTCGTCGGTATGTATCTCGACGAATGCCGGATCTTGCAGTGCGTTCTTCAGCTCGTCTGCGTTGTCGTTGAGCCGTCCCTCATCCACGAGCAGGGGATAGGTGAAGAGAAGGAGTTCGCCTTCGGAAGGCTCGAGCGAACCGTTGACCGGGGGATCGGACGCGAGTGCCGCGGGAGCGGCGCGAGTGGACGCAGCGAAGCGACCCCCGGGAGGCGGTTCGCGAGTGCCCAGGAGCCGGCCCATCTCCTCGTGGACGTCGTCGATCGAATCGAAGCCCAAGTCCTTACCGAGTACATCCGATAGCTCCTGAAGGATTTCCCAGTCCGGGCGGGCCAATCCGACCGGACCCCGCACCCGCTTCAACCGCTGGCCCCTTCCCTCCCACGTGGTGAAGTGGCCGTCGCGTTCCAGGAAGGCGGCCGCTGGAAGCACGGCGTCCGCGAACGGCATCAGGCTCCCGCCCCGGATGTCCTGTACCACCTTGTACTCGACGTTCGAGAGCGCGTGCCGGGCGAGCTTCGCGTCGGGGAAGTCGGTGAGTGGGTCGACCCCGATCAGGTACAACACATCGATCTCTCGTTGGGCCGCCGCCTCGAGGATCGCCCGCGCGTCGCGACCTGGCGACGAGGGGACGGACGCCCCCCACACCGATTCGACCTCGGCTCGCTCCGACTCGTCGTCGACGCCACGACCCCCCGGGAGCAGCCGGGGGTGCACTCCGGCCCGGAGCGCGCCGCGATCCCCGGCCCGTCTGGAAACGAACGTGAAGCGCCCGCCGACCCCCCTGGCCAGCGACGTCGCCCACCGCAGTGCGTCCGGACTCTCCGCAAGTCGAGCCCCAGCGATGACGATGGTTCGCTCGCCGCCGTGGTCCAGCGCATCGATGGCTCGATCGATCTCGGGATCGCCGCCCGGGATCCGGCGTTCGCCCCCGAAGTCGCCGGCGGCCGCCGACAATCGCTCGAGGACGTCGGCCTCCTCCCCCGGACGGCACAGCACGTGGTGCGCCACGTCCCATAGTCGCGTCCGCCTCGCATGGATCACGACGACGTTCGCACCGCGCCGGGCTGCTTTCCGGATCCGCAGGTGCAGGATCGGAAGCTCCTGCTCGGCGTCGAGCCCGACCACCACGATCGCGCCGGCCTGCTCGACGTCGCGGTACGTCACCGGCTCGCCCGCGGCTGCCTCCGCCTCCACCTCCAGCGGCACGTGCGTGGACCCGTACCGGCGATGGTCGAGATCGTTCGTCCCGAATGCCGTCCTGGCCAGCTTCGACAACGCGTACGCGTCCTCGTCGCACAGCCGCCCGCCGGTCAGGAACCCGATCCGCCCGGACGACGACCACCGCCCGATCGCCGCGAAGACCTCATCGAACGCTGCCGGCTCGAGTCCACGCTCACGCAACAGTGGGGTCTTCACCCGATCGTCCGCGTCCGGGAATCGGAACGCGAAGCGCCCCTTGTCGCACAACCACTCCTCGTTCACATCGGCGTTGTCCCGCGCCAGGTGACGCACGACGGCACCCCGCCGGAGGTCGGCGCGCATGCTGCAGCCGCTCGCGCAGTGTGGACAGACCGTGTCGCCGTGCTGCAGGTCGAACGGCCGCGCCGCGAACCGGTACGACCTCGCCGTGAGCGCACCGACCGGACAGATCTGGATCGTGTTGCCGGAGAACGGGGACCGGAAGTCCTCGCCCGGCGCGATGGCCACCTGCTCGGCCGCGCCCCGGTCGAACAGCTCGATGAACCGGTCGCCCGAGACCTGGTCGCAGAACCGGGTGCACCGCGCGCACAGCACGCACCGCTCCCGATCCAGCGCGACGAGCGGCGACAGGTCCAGCGGCTTCTGGTACGTGCGCTTGGGCTCGATGTACCGGCTCTCGCCCGGACCGAACGCGAGCGCTTGGTCCTGGAGCGGGCACTCTCCGCCCCGATCGCAGATCGGACAGTCCAGCGGATGGTTCAGCAACAGGAACTCCAGGTTGCCGACCTGCGCCTTCTGGGCCTGGTCGCTCGTGTTCTGCGTCTTCACCACCATGTCCGGCCCGACCGGCGTCGTGCACGACGTCATCAGCTTGCGCTGGCCCTCCACCTCCACGTAGCACTGCCGGCACGCGCCGATGGGGTCGAGATACGGGTGGTCGCAGAACCGCGGGATCTCGATCCCGAGCTGCTCCGCGGCGCGGATGATCAGCGTCCCC
>JBKOXF010000041.1:0-25527 GCA_046724795.1 Actinomycetota bacterium
AGCCGGACCGACTCGGGGATCTGCGCGAACAGCTCGTCCACCGAATCGACCCCGATGGCGCCCAGCATGTCGCGGACGTCGTCGTCCGTGTGAGGGGCGAACCGCATGGCGAAAGTGTAGCGGGAGGCCCGGGAAGACCTATCCGGCCATGTCCTCGAGGCCGTACTTCTTCACCAGCGACAGGTAGTCGCGCTGGTAGAAGATCTTGCAGTTGATCTCGGGATGGAGCTCCCGGAGCCGGCGGATCTTCCGGTTCTTCTTCGTCACGAGCTTCTGGTTCAGGGTGGTGATCTCGATGTACATGTCGTACTGGGGAAGGTAGAAGTCGGGTGTGAACCGGCGGATCACCTTCCCGTCGGCGTCCCAGTCGAGGTCGAAGGACCGCGGCTCGTAGTCCCAGTCGATCTGGTAGAAGTCGAGGAGCCTCGCGAACTGTTGCTCGCTCGCGTGCGCGAACTGGACGGTGTCGCTCTTGAGGGCCGGCAGCTTCGTCTTTCCGGAGGACTTCTTCACGGCCCGATCCTTCCGGGCCTTCTTCTTGGTGTCAGGATCCTTCTTCTTCGCCACACCGAGGGCCGGTTACCCTCCCCCGGCCTTGGCGGAGACCTTGGGGCGACGCTGGGTCCGGGCGAGCGTCCCCTCGAGGTCGCTGACCACCTTGTCCACGGCGATGGCGAACACGCCCTGGCCCTTGGCCAGGAGATCGATGACGGCCTCCGGCGACTCCGGCGCGTAGATGCGGTTCCCGTCCGACATCAACGTCACGCTGTGGAGCGGCTGCTTCATCTCCTTGAGATATTCGACGGCCTTGCGGATCTGCTGCAGGCCAACGCCCGCGTCGAGGAGCTTCTTGATGATCCGCAGAACCAGCATGTCCTGGAACGAGTACAGACGCTGCGTCCCCGAGCCACCGGCTTCCCTGATCGACGGTGTGACCAATCCGGTCCGCGCCCAGTAATCCAGCTGGCGATAACTGATGCCCACCGCTTTCGTGACTTCGGGAACCCGATAGCCCTGCTCTTCACTCATGACAGCTCCGTAATTACGTCAGGGAAAGCAAGGGTAGGTCCGAGCAGTGTCGATGTCAACGAGCCCGACCCGAGCTCGACCCGAGCCGACTGGAACCGGATGTGACTACGCGAAGTCCTCGGGATTGACCTGCTCCAGGAACTCCCGGAACTTCTCGACCTCCTGTTCCTCGTCGTCCCGGATCACGATGGAGGCCTCGGTGAGGACCTCCTCGTTCGCGAAGACGGGGACGTTCACGCGGACGGCCAGGGCGATGGCGTCGGACGGGCGCGAGGACACCTCGAAGCTCGAGCCGTTCTGCTGCATCTGGATGACCGCGTAGAACGTGCCGTCGCGGAGCTCGGTGATGACGATGCGGTCGATCCTCACACTCAGCTCCTCCAGGAGGTTCTTCATGAGGTCGTGCGTCATGGGACGGGCCGTGACGATGCCCTGGAGGGCGAACGCGATCGCCGTGGCCTCCATCGCGCCGATCCAGATGGGAAGGAACCGCTCGCCTTCCTTCTCCCTCAGCAGCACGATGGGTTGGTTGGTGGGGAGCTCCACCCTCACGCCGACCAGGTTCATCTCGATCATCGCGCGTGACCCAATCTAGCGAGCGGCCTCGGGACCGGCAACCGATCCATCCAGGTAAGAAGCGAGCAGATCGGGATTCGTCTCCAGCTCGTCCGGATCCGCCACCGTGAGGATGTCGGGGAGGTTCCTCCATCGCTCCCCGATGTCGAGCCCGTACCCGACCACGAAGCTCACCGGGCAGTCGAATCCCCGGTACCGGACGTCGAGCGGTGCGATGCGAACAGCGGATCGGTCCAGGAGCGTACACACCTCGATGGAGCGAGGGCTCCGCGCCTCGAGCGTCGTCTGCAAGTACGACAGGGTGAGGCCGGTGTCGACGATGTCCTCCACGATCAGCACGTCCAGGCCTGTGATGTCCTGATCGAGGTCCTGCACGATCCGCACCACCCGGGAGCCCTCGGTGGCCTCCCCGTACGGCGAGATCGCCATGAAATCCACGCGAGCCGGGAGGCGGATCTCGCGGATCAGGTCCGCGAGGAACACGACGCTGCCCTTCATCACGCACACGAGCACGAGGTCTCGGTCGCGGTAGTCGCGCGTGATCTCCTCGCCGAGCTCGCGGACGCGGCGCCCGATGTCCTCCCTGGAGAACAAGACCTGCGCGGCCTCGGGCATCCGCGCGATTCTATCCAGCGGAACTCAGCCGAAGACGGAATGGTAGAGCCCGGCGGCCAGCCGGCCGAGATCGCTCCACCACGCAGGAGGGGACGCGGAGGTCGCCGGCGGGCTCTGCGGCTGCACGGGACCGAGCACGTTCGTCACATTCAGCGGGGCCCGACCCACCACGAGATGATTGATGCGCGCCACGACCCCTCCCGCATGTCGGCCCACCGTGAGCGGTCCTTCGGTCGAGACCTCGACAGAGAACTCCGGCGCGCCATGCGTGGATTCAGGGACCCACGCGCGGATCGACCTGGCGGCGGCCACTTCGTACTCGACTCCCCCCGCCGTCGCCTGGAAGGTCCGACCCGACTCGAGGACCGCCTCCCGATGGAACGCGTTGAAGCCGTAGTCGAGCAAGGCGGCTGCGTCGTTGAACATCTGCTGGCTCGACCCATCGTGGAGCAGGACGGTCACGAGTCGGTGCCCGTGTCTCCTCGCGGCCGCGACGAGACAGTACCCGGCCGCGGCCGTGTACCCGGTCTTCACCCCGAGTGCCCCCGGATAGAGCCAGAGCAGGACATCGCGATTCTGGACCCGCCTCGGGTTCACTCCCGCAGGCGCCGGGATCGTCGCGAACTTCGTTCGGACGATGTGCGCGAACAAGGGCTGGTGCTCCGCGAGCCTGGTCAAAGACGCCAACGACCGGGCGGTGCTGTGGCCGCGGTCGTCGAGACCGTTCGGCGAGAAGAACGTCGTATTCGAAAGGCCCAATCGTCTCGCCGTGCGGTTCATCAGCGAGACGAACGCATCCGTCGACGGGGACACGGCGTCGGCGAGGGCGACGGCCGCATCGTTGGCGGATTGCAGCATCAGCGCATCGAGCAGCTGACGGACGGTGAGCTGCTCCCCTTCCCGAAGGCCCAACTCGGAGACGCCGACGCTCTGGCCTCCGAGCGCGGCGGCCTCGGCGCTCACGGTGACGACCTTCCCCGGCCGCAACCGATCGAGCGTGAGATCGGCCGTCATGATCTTCGTGACGCTCGCGATGGGGCGAGGGACGTCGACCCGTCGGGCGTACAGGACCTGTCCGGTGTCGAGGTCCTCCAGGATGGCGCTGGCCGCACCGACCGCCGGCGCGTGCAGGGACGGCGGCGGCGTGGCCAGCGCGGTCGGGAAGGGCGACGGCGATCCGTGCGGCGGAACCGGTGTCGGGGGCGGGGTCGAGGTGGCTGGGCCGATCCTGGCGAGGGCGCTCGTCCCGGCAAGGCCGAGGGCGACCAGAACCACGAGAAAGGGAAGCGCTCTCCGCACAGGGGAACGCTACTGCTCCTGCATGTATTGGCGGAGCTTCGTGCGCAACATCGCTTGTTTCAGCTTGCGCGACGCCTTGGCCAGGTTCGCCAACGAGTCCGTGGCGGCGCGCCGCGCGTCGGGGTTCCGCTGGCGGAGCATCGGCATGATGATGGCTTCGAACAGGGCGGACTCCCGCTCGGCGAAGTGCCGGTACATCGTGAGGTGGCGAGGTTCGACGCCGTACCGGAAGAAGTCCTTCACGATGGAGAGCACCACGTAGTCGTCGCCACCGAACGAGGGTTCGCCATTCACCTCCACTGGCGCCAGGATCCCGAACGTCCCGAGTTCCACGATCCGATCCTTGTCCACTCCGGTTGCGGTGGCCATCTCGTCGAGCGACATCTGCAGGCCGGTGGGCGGCTCGACGATCTCGTCCTCGGCCGGCGCGTCCTGCTCCGCACGCGCCGGCTGGGCATTCTCGCTCTCCCGAGCCAGCCGCTCCTTGATGACCTTGAGGGGAAGGTATTCGTCGCGCTGCATCTTCAGGATCTTGCGGAGCCGTTCGACGTCGTCGGTGTAGAACTTGCGGTACCCGGATGGCGTCCGTTCGGGTTCGATCAACCCCTCACCCTCGAGGAACCGGATCTTCGAGATCGTGATGTCCGGATACTCGGTCTTCAACGAGACGAGGACCTCACCGATGGACATGTAGCTTCGTGCCGCCATCTCACTCCCCCGCGAAGAACACCAACTTGAACTTGCCGATCTGGAGCTCGTCCCCGGACGCGAGCTCCGTTTCCTCCACGCGTTCGCGATTCACGTACGTGCCGTTGAGGCTGCCCAGGTCCCGAACTACGAATCGCCCTTCCGCCCGCCTGACCTCGGCGTGTCGCCGAGACACGGTGACGTCGTCGAGGAAGATGTCGGACTCGGGGTGCCGTCCGGCCGTCGTGACGTCCTTGTCGATGAGAAACGTCGACCCGGCATTGGCCCCACGTTTGACCACAAGGAGAGCCTGTCCGGGCTCGAGCTCTTCCGCCGGTTGAAAGACCTCTTCACCGGTCTCCTCTTCGATCTCAACGGGTGTGAACGTGAGGGTTGCGTCTTCCTGAAGTTGATGCCCGCAGTTGGCGCAGAACTTCGCGTCGGGTGGGTTGCGATGTCCACATCTCGTGCAGTACACTCTCCGCCTCCCCTGCCGGTAAGGCTCTCAACGAGGTTGAGGCTTGCCCAGAGCGGAGGACTCTATAGCAAAGGTTGATGAAGGGTCAATGCTGGGTCGCCGTTGGGGTCAACGGGCGATGGGTGTCGAGGCCGGGCGCGCGTCATGAGCCCCGGTCAGGTCTCAGTCTCGACGCCCTCTTCCGTGAACCTTCGGTACGCGTTCGCGTCCATGAGATCCGTCGTCCCGGTGCCCTCGGAGGGCTCGATCGCGACCATCCATCCGTCACCGTACGGGTCCTCGTTGACGAGTTCCGGGCGATCCTCGAGCGCAGCGTTCCGCTCGATCACACGGCCCGTCACGGGGCTGTAGACGTCTGACACGGACTTCGTCGACTCGACCTCGCCGAAGGGCTGGCCGGCGCGGACCTCCGTCCCCACCTCCGGGACGTCCACGTACACCACGTCCCCCAGGGCGTCCTGCGCGAAGTCGGTGATCCCCACCCGGACCCGCCCATCACCTTCCTCGAGAGCCCACTCGTGCTCCTTCGTGTACCTGCGGTCGTCCGGGTAGTTCACCGCCACCTCCTCCGGGGTCCCGCGCCGTTTCGCGAACCGGCGCGAGAAGGGGCAATGCTCTCACATCGTCGTCGACGCGAAGGAGCAGGCCGGCGTCAGCCCTTCAGCTCGACCACGAGATCCGCGAACTCGGTGGCGAGAGCGTGCGCCTCCTCCTCCGTCCCCGCCTCGGCCCATACCCGGATCACCGGCTCCTGCTGGTGGGGGACGACCAGCGCCCAGTCCTCGCCGCGGTAGACCTTCACGCCGTCGATGGTGATCGCGCTGTCGTCCGTCCGCTCCAGGAGCCGGCGCATGATGGCTCCCTTCGCCTCCCACGGCGTGGGAACGTCCCGGCGCACCATGTGGAACTCGGGGATCTCGTCGACCACCCGGCCGAGCGACGTCCTGGTTCGAGCCATGAGCTCGAGGACCTTCACGACGCTCATGAGACCGTCGAACGAGGCCAGGAACTCGGGGAAGATGTACCCTCCCCCCTCCGCGCCGGCGAACATCACGCCGTGATCCTCGGCCGCCGCCATCAGGGCGTGCGCCGAGATCGGAGTCCATACGACCTCCCCGCCGTGGCGCCTCACGATCTCCTCCGCATGTCGGGACGTGGACACCGGAATGGCCACTCGGGGATATGGGGTCGACCTGGCCACGAGGCTGACGAGCGCGAGGAGCGCCTGGGTGAGCGTGAGGACGCGGCCGGTCTCGTCGACCAGGCGGATCCGTTCGCCCGCGGCGTCGAACATCACTCCCAGGCCCGCGCCGCTGGAGCGGACGAGCCGCTGCAGCTGGTCGAGGTGGTCTGCGACCTCGTCGGCATCGGAGACCATCACGCGTTCCTCGTCGAGCGTGGCGTTGACCGCCAAGAGATCGACGCCCAACCTCCCGAGGACGCCCGACCCGGTGAGAGATGTAGCTCCGAACGCGTAATCCACGACCATCTTGGGGGCACGCGCTCGGACGGCCTGGACGTCGACCACGTTCAGCATCTCGCGGATGTAGTACTCGCGTCCGCGGGCAGGGAACGAGAGATCTCCGATCTCGTGCGCCAGCACGCGGCGAAGGTCGTCTCGGTAGAAGTTCCGCTCCACCTTGCGTTGCGCGCCGGCGTCGATGTCCACTCCTCGTCCATCGAAGAAGACGATGTCCACCGACGCGGGGTCCTGCGGCGACGTTCGCACGTAGATCCCGGACGTGGCGCGGGCCGATCGGGCATAGAACCGCGCCACGGGGGCCGGGACGAGTTCCAGGTCGTGGACGTCCACTCCCGAAGCGTTGGCCCCGGCGACGATGGCGCGCTTGATGATGCGAGCCGCCGCAGTGACCCCTCGAGAGGCGACGAAGGCCGACCGCTTCGGGAGCGTGCTGGCGAACGCCATCCCCAGGCGGAGGGCGAGCTCCGGTGTGATGTCGACGTTCACCAGCCCCTCGACCCCCCGTTCGCCGAAGAGGCTGCGGCTCCCCTTGGACTCCCAGATGATGCTCTGCGAGACGAGCGCTCCCGCCTCGACGGTCTTGAACGGGTAGACCTTGACGCTCGGGTTGAGGACGGCGCCCTCCCCGATGTAGCACTCGTCGCCGATCACGGCCCCCTCCCCCACCCGGGCGGCGTGCGTGACGTCCGTGTTCTTGCCGATGACGCAACCCTCCAGTGCAGCCTGAGGGCCGATGTAGGCGTTGTCGTGGACGAGGGCCCGATGGAGGAACGCGCCGGACTTCACGACCACGTTCGCTCCCACGACGCTGTGGGCTCGGAGCACGGCGCCGCCCTCGATCCGGGAGTTGGGTCCCACGAACACCGGACCCTCGACCTGAGCCTCAGGGTCGATCTCGGCGCCTTCGCCCAGCCAGATGCCCCCCGTGAGCTCGAAGGCATCGAGTTCGAGGTTCACCTCACCGTCGAGGACGGATCGATGGACCTCGAGATACGCCTCGACGTTCCCGACGTCGGTCCACGATCCCTCCGCGACGTGCCCGTACATCGGGAGGCCCTTCTCGAGGAGCAGCGGGAACAGGTCCTGGGCGAAGTCGAACTCCTCGCCGTGGGGCACGAACTCGAGCACCTCGGGCTCGATGACGTAGATCCCGGTATTGATGGTGTCGCTGAACACCTCTCCCCAGCCCGGCTTCTCGAGGAACCGCTCGATGCGGCCGTCCTCGTCGGTGATCACGATCCCGAACTCCAACGGGTCCATGACCCGCTTCATCGTGACCGTGACCGCCGCCTCGCTGGCCCGGTGGAAGTCGATGATCTCGCGGAGGTCGATGTCCGTGACTGCGTCGCCCGAGATCACGAGGAACGGCTCGTCCAGGAATCGCTCCGCGTTCTTCACGCTTCCGGCGGTACCGAGGGGCTCGTCCTCGGTCGCGTAGGTCAACGACAGATCGAGGTCGGATCCGTCGCCGAAGAAGTTCCGGATGATGCTGGCCAGGAACTGCACCGTGATCACGACCTCGCTCATCCCGCCGCGGCGCAGCAGCCGCAGGATGTGCTGCAGCATCGGCTGGCCCATGATCGGAAGCATGGGCTTGGGTTGGTTGCTGGTCAGGGGGCGGAGCCGGGTGCCCTGCCCGCCCGCCATCACGACGGCCTTCACGGGGGCATCATAGGTGCCCTCCGCGGAGGCGACCCGGCGCGTCAGACCGCCGCGCGAAGCATCTGGCGCATATCCCCGAAGTACAGCACCGTCGCG
Source organism: Actinomycetota bacterium (assembly GCA_046724795.1). Taxonomy (GTDB): domain Bacteria; phylum Actinomycetota; class UBA4738; order UBA4738; family JACQTL01; genus JBKOXF01. Next base: position 7,926 of record JBKOXF010000041.1, read on the forward strand.
GCGTAGTACTCGGCGATCCCCACGGGGAAGAAGATCCATCCGATGGCCGTGGCGGTCTCGGCGAGCGGAAGATCGAAGTATCCCCACGCGATCAACGGCACCGTCGCCATGAGCGTGAAGGTGCCGACCTTCCCGACGAAACGCACGTCGATCCGACGCCCCCGAGTCCCGAGGAGGACGAGACCGACGACGATGACCGCGACATCGCGGACCAGGATCAAGAGAGCCGCCCAGAGAGGCAGCGCACCGCGGATGAGGAGCGCGATCAGCACCGCGGCGATGGCCAGCCGATCCGACACGGGATCGAGGAGCTTCCCCAGCTCTGACACGGAATTGGTTCTGCGCGCGACATAGCCGTCGATCCAATCGGTGGACATGACCACACCGACGAGCACGAGGCCGGCAAGCTCCGTTCCCTCGTGCACGATCAACACGAAAAACAGCGGGATCAGGAGGATCCGGAGGAACGAGAGCAGGTTGGGGATGGTGAGGATCGCCGACGAGGCTTCGCCGGCGCCTTCCGGGTCGCCGTTCCCGCTCACCCTCGTGCTCCCCCGTCGTCGGGCCGGCCGGATTCGAACCGGCGACCTCTTGACCCCCAGTCAAGCGCGCTAACCAAGCTGCGCCACGGCCCGCACACGCGATTGTAGCGGCGCCGGGAGGATGGCCGGTCTTCCATCATCTGCGACCGACGGGCTTGCGTCGCTTGCTGCGGAAGCGAAGGCGGATCGGAACACCCTCCAGATCGAATTCACGGCGGAACCTGTTCTCGATGAATCGCTGATAGCCGGGGCCGGGCGCCTTCGCCCCGAACAGGACGAAGCTTGGTGGGCCGGAGGACACTTGCGTCCCGTACCGAAAACGGGGGGCGCCACGCGGCGGAGGTCGCTCGTCCTGGGCCTGCTGGAGGGCATCGTTGACCTTCGTGGTCGCCACGCGGCTGCTCCACGCCGTGTGGACGCGGAGCAGCTCCGCCGGGATGCGGCCGACGCCGGTGCCGATGAGCGCCGACGTACGGAGGAGCGAGGTCCGTGCGAACGGCTTGATCTGCTCGGTGAGGTCCTTGAACAGGCGATCGCGGTCGTCGGACTCGACGAGGTCCCATTTGTTCGCCGAAACGAGCAGCCCCCGACCGGCTTCGATGACGCGTTCCGCGACGTGCTTGTCCTCCGAGGTGAACCCGTCGGTTGCATCGAGAACGAGCAGCGCCACGTGCGCGCGATCCACGGCCCGGACTGCACGTACCAGGCCGTAGTAGTCAACTCCTGTCATCCGACCGGGCCGACGCAGCCCGGCGGTGTCGACGAATCGAACCTGACCCTCATCCCAACGAACGAGCGCGTCCACGGAATCACGGGTCGTCCCGGCCTCCTCGTACACCACAGAGCGCTCCTCCCCCACCAGCCGGTTGAACAGCGAGGACTTCCCGACGTTGGGCCTCCCCACGAGGGCGAACCTCGGTTCACCCTCGACTTCACCTTCAGCGTCGAGGTCCGGGAGCAGGTCGATGAGCCGGTCCAGCAAATCGCCGGACCCTCGACCGTGGAGCGCAGACACCGGCTCGGGCTCCCCCAGCCCCAGGGAGTAGAAGGCCGCGGCGTCGGCCTCGACGGCGTCGGCGTCCACCTTGTTCACGGCAACGAGCACAGGCGCCTCGATCCGCCGGAGCCGAGATGCCAGCCGGAGGTCCTCGTCCTGAACGCCGGTCTGGACGTCGCCGACCAGGAGGACGACGTCAGCGGTGGCGGCCGCCCGCTCGGCCTGTCGGGAAACGAGCTCCTCGATGCCCTCGGGGCGGCCCACATAGCCGCCCGTGTCCACGACGAGGAACCGCCGTCCCCGCCAGTTGACCGGGACCTCGATGCGGTCTCGCGTCACACCCGGCTGCTCGTGCGCGATGGTCTCCTTGGCGCCGAAGAGGCGGTTCACGAGGGTGGACTTGCCGACGTTCTGGCGGCCGACCACGGCAACCGTGGGGAGGCGTTCGCTCATCGAGGCCCGGCCCCTTCCCGGACGACGGCCATCGCCTCGGCGAAGACCGTGTCGGCGTCCTTGTCCGTCGTGTCGATCGTCGCGGCTCCGGGCGCGGCCACGAACGGATTCACCTTCGAGTCCAGCTCGTCCCGGGCGGTGAGGCTCTCCTCGACCTCGAGGCCCTCGGCTCGTTCCCGGGACCGACGAACCACGCGCTCACGGGGGTTGGCCTCAAGATGGATCTTGACGTCGGCGTCCGGAAACACCACGGATCCGATATCGCGACCTTCCATCACCGCACCGTCCCGTCCGAGCCTTCGCTGTTCCTCCCTCATCAGCTCACGGACGGCGGGGTGGCTCGAGACCTCGGAGACGTTGGCCTCCACCTCGGGTGCAACGAGATCGTCGCCGGGAGCCCTCCCATCGATCCGGAGCAGCGGCGGTCTCGCGGTGAGGTCGAGGTCGAACTCGATCTCACCGGCCGCGTTCCGAAGCGCCAAGCCGTTCTCGAGGTCGATGCCCTCGCGGAGGGCGAAGGCTGTGAGCGCGCGATACATCAACCCCGTGTTGACGTACGGGAGGCCCAGCTCCATCGCCATCCGACGCGCGAGGGTGCTCTTCCCCACGCCCGCCGGCCCGTCGATGGCGACGACGAGGCCTCGATGCGGCTCTCCACTCATGTCACAGGCACCTCGACGTCCGCTCCGAGCGACGCCAGGACGTGGGCGAAGCCCGGGAACGACACGTCTGCACTCTCGATGCCGTCGACACTGGATGGGCCTCGGGCCCCGAGCGCAGCGACCGTGAACGCCATGGCCAGCCGGTGGTCTCCGCGCGCGGTCGTCGCGCCACCCTCGAGGCCCCCCCCACCGATCACCAACGTGCTTCCCTCGACGCGCGCGTCCCCCCCGAGCTCACACAGCCCATCCGCCAGCGCCGTCAGCCGGTCGCTCTCCTTGACCCGGAGCTCACCCGCTCCCTCGAACCGAGTCTCGCCGTTCGCGTGGACGGCGATCGCCGCGAGCGCAGGAACCTCATCGATGAGGAGCGGCAGTTCGTTCGCGGTGACCCCGGTCGCGGTGAGCGCGTTCGTCGACGACTCCATGCGGCCGAACGGTTCCTCCAGTTCCATCCCTTCCGGCTCTGTCCTCGCCGCGACCCCCATCCGTCGTGTCACGTCGAGGAACGCGAGGCGCGAGGGATTCAGTCCGACGTCGCGAATGGTCACCGACCCGCCGGAGACGGCGGCAGCGGCGATGAGAAAGGCCGCCGAGGAGACGTCGCCGGGGACCACCACGTCGAAGCCCTCGTGCTGGAACGCGCGAACCGCTGCGCCATCCTCGAGCCGTTCGACCGGTGCGCCCAACGCCTCCAGGAGCCGCTCCGTGTGATCCCGGGTCGGGGCGGGCTCCTTGATCACGGTGCGGCCTTCTGCGACCAGGCCGGCCAACAGGACGGCGCCCTTGACCTGGGCGCTGGCGACGTCCATGGACCATTCGATCTCGTGGAGCGCCCCCCCGCGGATCTCCAGCGGCGGACGTCCGTCGGTGGTCGAGATATCCGCGCCCATGGCTCGGAGCGGCAGGGCCACACGTTCCATGGGCCGGTTGCTGAGACTCACGTCGCCGGTGAGCACTGATCGGAAGGGTGCGCCGGCCAGGACGCCGGACATCAGGCGCATGGTCGTTCCCGAGTTGGCGCACTCCAACTCGGCGGCCGTTTCCCGCAGCCCGGGCCAGCCCTCACCCTCGACCCGAACTTCAGATCGATCGACCGCACCGTTCTTGCGGGGAGTCCCGACCTGAAGCTCAGCTTGGCGGAGCCAGCGGTCGAGTCCTGACCCGGCCGATGGGGCGAGAGCGGAAAGAACCCTCGCAGTGGCCATGACGTCCAGGCCCGGCGGGAGCCTCCGGATCCGGCTCCCGCCGAGCGCCGTCGCCGCCAGGATCAGAAGTCGGTGCGCGATCGACTTGTCCCCGGGGACGGGCACGGAGCCCGAGATGGGCCTGCCCGCTCGCACCGTGGCTCGCACTGTCAGGCCACCCGGAATGGCTCGAAGCCCCGTTCGGTGAGGACGCCGGCCGCGGCCGCGGCGCGGTCGGCCAGGACCGTGAGGTGGACGAGACCACTGGGGCCCCACGGAGAGTGCACGATCTGAAGGTCCTCGATGTTGACGTCCCCCGCCCCGAGCGCGCTGGTCAGTTCCGCGAGGACTCCAGGACGGTCCGGTACCGGGATCTGGAGAACCGCGACGCCGGCGCGAACTTGCGGTTTGGCACCGAGCGCCGCTCGGGCTCGTTGCGCCTCGGCCAATACGGCCCGCAGTTGCTCCGATCGCTCGGCGGCGATCGCTTCGCGGATGCCGTTGAGCCGTTCGACGAACATGTCGATCGCGCCGACCACGGCGTCCCGGTTCGCGCCGAGGATGCCGCTCCACAGTTCGGGATCCGAGCCGGCCAACCTCGTGACGTCACGGAACCCGCTTCCGGCGAGCGCGAGGGCGTCCGGGTCGATGGCGTCGTCCCTTCCGACCATCTCCATGAGCACGCTCGAGGTCACCTGAGGAAGGTGGCTCACCAGCGCGACGAGGGTGTCGTGGCGATGCGGGTCCATGACCACGGGGTGAGCGCCCAGCCGACGCACGTATGCCTCGAGGGTGGCGGTCGCCTCCGGATCCGTCCACCCCGCCGGGGTCAAGACCCATGCCACGCCCTCGACGAGCGACGCCGAGGCGCTCTCGGGCCCGCCCCGTTCGGACCCTCCCATGGGGTGGCCCCCGACGAACCGTCGCCGTTCGGTCGAGGGTGCCCGAGCCTCGACCTCGACCACAACCTTCGCCTTCACGCTTCCCACGTCGGTGACCAACGCGGTCCCGGCCCCGAGGCACTCCGTGACGATCGACGCCACTGAGTCGATCGGCGTGCACACGAAGATGACCTCGGACGCGACGGCGCAGTCCTCGACGGAGTCGGCGGGTCGAAGCGCCGATCGGTCGGCCGCAGCCGCGAGGACATCCGGATCGCGGTCGAACCCGATGACGGTGTCGCCGGCCCGTGCCGCCGCCATGGCCACGGAACAGCCGATCAGGCCGCTCCCGACGACCCCGACCCGCCGTCGCTCAGAGGTCATCGCGAAGCGCCTCGGCGCCGTCGAGATACACGTGCTCGACGTCGCGGAGCGCGCGCTCGGACTGGAAGTGCACGAGCACTCGGATGACCGAGGGCATGGCACCCTCCACAGCGATCTCCGATGCGCACAACAGCGGCACCGCGGTGAGCCCCATCCGGCGTGCCGCCTCGGCGGGGAACACGGAGCGCAGATCGGGCGTCGACGTGAAGAACACGCTCACGAGGTGTTCGGTGTCCAGCTCGTTGCGCTTCAGCACCTCACCCAGCAGCCGCTCCGTCGCGCCGAGGACCAGCTCCTTCGTGTCGGACTCGACCCGGATGGCCCCGCGGGCGGCGCGCACCGTCATGACTGCTCCCGGATCCAGTGCATCGCTCCCCCGTTCATGGGGAGCAAGGCTAACCGTTTCGAACGAGCGGTCCGGGAACCAGCTCGTCACATCCCGGTCTGTCGATACAGGGCCCGGATCTCCTCCGGGGTGAGCTCCCTGGTGTCCCCGGCGGGCAGGCGCGCGAGCTTCACCGGTCCCACCCGGAGCCGGATCAACCGGCGAACCGGGAGCCCCACGGCGTCCAGCATGCGCCGCACCTCGCGCTTGCGCCCCTCGGTCAAGACGAGCTTGACCGCTGCTCGTCCTCCGGCTCGAGCGACCACGGAGGCCCGCCGAGCGGAGGCAGGGCCGTCCTGCAGGTCGACCCCGCGGAGGAGCCTCGACACCTTCCGGTCGGTCGGCGTGCCGTCGACCTCGGCCAGGTACTCCTTCTCGATCCCGTACCGGGGATGCTGGAGGCGGTTGGCCAGCTCGCCGTCGTTGGTCAGGAGCAGCAAGCCCTCGGTGTCGCGATCGAGGCGGCCGACAGGGAACACACGAGGTCCCTCGGGCAGGAACGAGGAGACATCGCGCGCCGCATGAGCGTCCCGCATGGTCGTCGTCACACCGGCCGGTTTGTGGAACGCGTGGTACCGAAGATCCGGATCTGCGGGGATGCGGACGCCGTCGACCCTGATGTCGTCTCGGCTCGGGTCGACCCGATCCCCCAGGGTGGCTTCGCGTCCGTCGATGGTAACCCGGCCGTCTCGGATGAGGTCTTCGCAGACCCGTCTCGATCCGAATCCCGCTCGGGCCAGCGCGCGCTGGAGGCGCTCCTCCGGCATGAAGGGGCCGCTACGCCGGCTCCTCTTCGGGCGCGTCGAGGAGCGGGGCGAGCGGGGGAAGGGACGAGAGCGAGTCCAATCCCAGGCGCTCCAGGAAGTCCGGGGTCGTTCCGTACAGCACCGGGCGGCCCGGCGCCTCCTCCCGTCCAGCCTCGGAAACGAGACCGCGATCCACGAGGGCCCGAAGGACGCCGTCGGAGTCGACGCCACGGATGGCCGAGATCTGATGCCTCGTGACCGGTTGCTTGTATGCCACGATCGAGAGCGTCTCGAGGGCGGCCTTCGTCAATCGAGCGTGCCTCGAGGACAGGACGAAGCGCTTCACCGCCGACGCCGCAGATGGATGGGTCGACAGGCGCCACCCGCCGGCCACGTTCCGAAGCACGATCCCGGCTCCGCGATCCTCGTAGCCCTCGGCGAGGGCGGATACCTCCGCCTCCACTTCCGATCGATCGGCCTCGAGGATCTGGGCCAGGGCTCCTGTCGGCATCGGCTCGTCGGTCACGAACAGCACGGCCTCGATGGCCCGTCGCAGATCCTGCCCCTCAAGCACGACTCTCGCTCCTCTCATCCTCCACCGGAGGTTCGGGTGGCCGGTCGTCGGCCCACGTCACCTCGATCTCCCCGAACGTCGCGGCCTGGGACAGCTCGACCTTTCCTTCACGGTGAAGCTCGAGGAGGGCCAGGAACCTGACCACGACGTGGATGCGGCCCTCGCAGTCCGCCACGAGCTCGCGGAAGCGCGTGGCCCCGAGCTCCCCCAGCCGGGCCTCGACGTCCCGGATCGCATCGGCCACGGACGCCCTGATCGGCGCCACGTGCGAGAGGTCCACGACGGGCGGCGTCCGCAGGAGGGCCGCGCCCGCCTCGGCCAGGAGCTCCGGGGTCACCCGCTCCATCAGGTCGGGATACAGATCGGCGAACTCCTCCGGCGGCCCGGCCTCGCGGTTCACGAAATCCGCGCTCTCCTCGAGCATCCGAGCGAGGAACACCGACACCCTCCGGAATGCCGCCAGCTCCAGGCTGCGGGCGTACGCGAGATCCGGCGATCCGCCCAGGAGGTCCTCGTCCCGAAGTTCCTCGGGCTTCGGCATGAGCCGGGCCACCTTCATCTCCAGGAGCACGGCGCAGACCGACAGGAACCACGTCGCTTCCGCAAGATCCCACCCGTCGGCGTCCTGCGTGGCGCGCAGGAACCGGTCGGTGACCGAGGAGATCGGCACGTCGCACACATCCACCTTGTGATCGAGGATCAGCTCCGCGAGCGTCCGGAACGGTCCCTCGAACGCGGTGAGCTCGACCGTGAACGTTTCGCTCATGACAGGTTCATCGCCGCGCGGACCGCCTTCATCGTCTCCTCCGCCACGGGCCGCACCTTCGCCGCGCCGTTGGCGAGCACCTCCTCGGCGAGGCCCGGTGTGTGCTCCAGCTCCTCGCGCCGCTCTCGGAACGGCTCGAAGCACGGCACGAGTCGATCGGCCAGGTTGTCCTTGCACTTCACGCAGGGAAGCGTGCCGGCCCGGCATCCGGCCTCGGTCTGGTCGAGGATGTCGCCCGAGAACTCACGGTGCAGCGCAAACACCGGGCAGACCTCGGGCCGCCCCCGGTCGCCCAGCCGGATCTTCTGCGGATCGGTGACCATGGTCTTGATCTTCTTGCGCTTCGTCTCGGGATCGTCCCGCAGTCCGATCTCGTTGCCGAGCGACTTCGACATCTTTCGTCCGTCGGTGCCGGGGATCAGCGCTGCCTCCGAGAGCAGCGCTTGCGGCTCCACCAGGACCTCTCCGTAGTGGCGGTTGAATCGCCGGACGATCTCCCTCGACAGCTCGAGGTGGGGCAGCTGGTCCTCCCCCACTGGGACCTGCTCGCCCTTCACGATGGTGATGTCCGCCGTCTGCAACACCGGGTAGCCGAGGAGGCCATAGTTCGCGATGTCGCGCTCGGCAAGGTCCCGCAACCGCTCCTTGTACGTCGGCACCCGCTCGAGCCATCCGAGCGGCGTGAGCATCCCGAGCAGCAGCGTCAGCTCCGACACCTCGGGGACGTCTGATTGCCGGTACACCGTCGATTTCTCCGGATCGATGCCGGCAGCGAGCCAGTCAAGGAGCAGCCCCCGCACCTTTCCGGGAAGCTCGGCCGTCCTGTCGTAGTCCGTGGTGAGCGCGTGCCAGTCGGCGATGAAGAAGAACGCGTCGTGCTCCTCCTGGAGCCGAAGCATGTTCTGGATGTTGCCGAACCAATGGCCGACGTGGAGGGGGCCGGTGGGCCGGTACCCGGTGAGCACGCGGGATCGGGCGCGGCCTCGTGAGGCATCGGGCGGTGTCATGGGGTCCGAACAATCTTAGCGTGGGGCCCGGACTGCTCCGCGGAGGCTACGGAAGGCAATCCTGGCCGATGATCAACCGGCACAGCGCGTTGGCGAGGACCTTCACGAAGCCGAGCAGAGGCCCCGCGAGGAGGAAGAAGACCACCAGGATGAAGAGCGGCAGGTACTCGTCGCCCCGTTGGTAGAGCTGTCTGGCTCTGGGGGGCAAGACCAGCGCGAGCAGCTTCGCGCCGTCCAGGCCGGGGATCGGCATCAGGTTGAACACGAACAGGAGCACGTTGACGATGAGCCCGGCCAGCAGGAAGACGGTGAACGTGGGTCCGATCTCTCCGAGCGCCCGCAAGCCCAGGCCGAAGACGACTGCCAGCGCGAGGTTCGCCAAGGGGCCGGACAGCGCGTACCACACGGTGTCGCGGGTGGGGTTGCGGAACGAACCCGTGTTGACCGTCTGCGGCTTCGCGTAGGCGAACACGGGGGGGAACGCGCCCGCGGCCCAGATGACGAGCAGGATCCCGGGAAGGAACAGGGTCCCGAACTTGTCGATGTGGGGCCGCGGATCGAGCGTCATCCGGCCGAATCGGCGGGACGACCAGTCGCCGAGCTTCGAGGCCGCCCACGCGTGCACGTACTCGTGCAGGGCGACGCTCGGCAGGATCAGGATCGCCATGAAGATGGCGAGCTTCACGTTGAGGCTCACGCCCGGTCCCTCCCGTGGAGAACGCACACCATACCGGTCGGGTTCCGGCGGAGGCCACGGCCCAGGAGCGGTCGACGTCCGTCTCGACGTGAGGGAGAGACTCCCCGACCGGTCATACTCGAAGCCCGTCGGCGAAGCTGATCCCAGCTCGGCTCGAGGTCGAGACTCCGAGGAGGTCGGCGACCGTCGCGCCCAGGTCGGCGAAGCTCGACCTCGACCCGACGTCGAGAGCCGGCCCCACGAACCCGGCCCCGATGGACGGTGTCCGCTCCCTCGTGTGGTCGGTCGAAGGTCCGGTCGGGTCGGTCCCGTGGTCTCCCGTGACGAAGAGCACACCCCCGTCGAGGGCGTCGACGAGGTCCGGCACCCTGGCGTCGATCCGTTCCACCTGCCTCGCGTACCCCTCCGGGTCGTTCCGGTGGCCGTACTTGCTGTCGAGGTCCACGAGATTGGTGAACACGAACGACAAACCCGGCCGACGGAGGTACTCGATCGTGAGATCGATGCCGTCGTCGTCTGATTTCGAGTAGGACGACTCGACCACCCCCCGGCCGCCGAACAGGTCGGAGATCTTGCCGACGCCGAACGTCGAGACCCCCGCGTCGATGCAATCGTCCAGGAGAGTGGGCGCGGGCGGCTCCACCCCGAAGTCGCGGCGGTCCGGGCTTCGGACGAACCCGCCCGGCTCTCCGGCGAACGGTCTCGCGATCACCCGCCCCACCCGGTGCGGTCCGCGGAGGAGCCCCCGAGCGATCCGACACCATCCGTACAGCGTTTCCAGAGGAACGACGTCCACGTGCGTGGCCACCTGGAACACGGAATCGCCGCTCGTGTACAGGATCGGCTGGCCCGTCCGCATGTGCTCCTCCCCGAGCCTCGCGATGATCTCGGTCCCCGATGCGGGAACGTTCCCCAAGGCCTTCCGCCCGATCGCCTCCTCCCAGGGCCGGACCACCTCCCGTGGGAAGCCCTTCGGATACGTGGGGAACGGCTCGTCCAGAACCACGCCGGCGATCTCCCAGTGGCCCGTCGTGCTGTCCTTTCCCGCCGAGCGCTCCGTGAGCGTGCCGTGGACCGTGCCGGGATCGGCGCGCCGAGCCACCCCCGCGATCTCCGTGAGCATCCCCAAGCCCAGCCGTTCGAGGTTGGGGGCATGGATGCCGGCGGTGGCTCGGGCGCAGTTCCCCAGCGTGTTCGCGCCCTCGTCGTGGTACTCCGCGGCGTCCGGCGCTTCGCCGACACCCATGGAGTCACAGACCACGACCGCGACGCGAGGGACTCGCGGCGCGGTCGTCATCGAGCCGCTGCGCCCGATCTCTGCTTGCAGTCGATGCAGAGCCGCGCCCACGGGATCGCCTCGAGTCGCTCGGAGGCGATGGGGTTCCCGCACCGTTCGCACGTTCCGTACGTGCCGGCCTCGACCCTCGAGAGCGCGTGCTCGACGTCCTTGAGGTTCTCCCGGAGCTCCTTCGCCAGCGCGATCAGCCGCGCTCGTTCGGCGGTGCTGTGCGCGCTGTCGGCAAATCCTCGGTCGAGCTCGCCGGCGAATTCCTGCGAGTCGGGATCGAAGCCGAGGTCGGTGAGCTCCTTCCGCAAGCGGCCGCGATGTTCTTCCAGGATCGCTCGAGCGTCGCTCATCGGGCGGCGACCTTCGTCCGCCGGGCTCGCCGGGCCCGGGGATGGGCGGTGAAGTACACCTCGCGGAGGTGCTGCTCGGTGACGAGCGTGTAGATCTGCGTCGTTGCGACGCTCGCGTGCCCCAGGAGCTCCTGGACCACGCGGACGTCGGCGCCGCCCTCGAGCAGGTGAGTGGCGAACGAGTGGCGAAGCACATGCGGGCTGACGCGCTTCCTCAGGCCTGCTCGCCGCACGTGCGAACGGAGGATCACATCGCATCCCTGTCGCGTGAGGCGTCCGCCTCGCAGGTTGAGGAACAGTGCCGACCGTGAGGTACGCGACGCCAGCGATGGGCGCGCGCGCGTCAGGTAGGCCTCGAGGGCTTCGCGCGCGTACCGGCCGAGCGGCACCACTCGTTCCTTGCTTCCCTTGCCGATCACGCGAACGCTCCCCTCCTCCAGATCGAGGTCGTCGACGTCCAGTGCGACGAGCTCGGAGACACGCAACCCTGCGCCGTACAGGGTTTCCAGGATCGCGGCGTCGCGGAGCGAGGCGGGCGTCCCGCCGGAGGGCGACCTCAGGATCCGGCCGACCTCGTCGACCGACAACGGGCGAGGCAGCGTGCGCGGCACCTTCGGTCGGATCACGCCAGTGGACGCGTCGTCGCGCGCGTCGCCCTCCTGGACCAGGAACCGGTGGAAGGCCCGGACCGCGGCGAGCGCGCGCGCCACCGACGACGTCCGGTACGGCTTCCCATCGTCGTGCGTCGCCGCGGACAGATGCGTCACGAACCCGGCGACGTCCTCCTCGGTAGCTCTGGCGGCGTCGTCGACGCCTCGTGCCGCAAGGAACTCGCCGTAGCGCGCGAGGTCTCGCCGATAGGCCACGAGCGTGTGCCGAGACAGCCCGCGTTCCGCCGTGAGGTAGTCGAGGAACCGTTCGATCTCGGACGTCGTGGGTCTGCGCATCCGCGGCTCGCTCGCCCTAGCTCGGAAGTCCGTCGATCAGGCTCGAGAGCGGGACTGCCTCGAGCCCGTGAGCCTCGGCCACGCCCTGGTTCGTGACCGCGCCGGCGTATGCGTTGACGCCGGAAGCGAGCGCCTGGTCCCGGCGCACCGCATCCTCGAGACCCTGCTCCGCGATGGCGCGTGCGTAGGGAAGGGTCACGTTCGTCAACGCGTACGTGGAGGTGTTGGGAACGGCTCCCGGCATGTTCCCGACGGCGTAGTGCACGACGCCGTGCACCACGTAGGTGGGATCGGAGTGCGTGGTCATGCGCGACGTCTCCACGGAGCCACCCTGGTCGATCGAGATGTCGATGATCACCGAGCCGGGCCGCATCGAGCCGACCATCTCCTCCGACACGAGCTTCGGCGCTCGCGCGCCGGGAACCAATACGGTCCCGATCACGACGTCCGACTCCCGGACGCGCTGCTCGAGCGTCAGCCGATCCGACGCCAGCGTCATGATCCGGCCCTTGTGGATCTGGTCGATGAACCGAAGCTTGTCCAAGCTCGTGTCCAGGACGACCACCTCGGCCTCCATGCCGGCGGCGATCCACGCGGCGTTCGATCCAGCCATCCCGGCGCCGAGCACGAGCACCTTGGCCGGGCGGACTCCGGAGACGCCGCCCATGAGGATGCCGCGACCGCCGTACTCCTTCTCCAGGAGGCGCGCGCCCACGTGCGGGGCCATCCTCCCGGCGATCTCGCTCATCGGCGCGAGCAACGGAAGCCGCCCCTCGCGATCCTGCACGGTTTCGTAGGCCACCGCGGATACCTTGCGCCGCAACAGTTCCTCGGTGAGCTCACGGCTCGCCGCGAGGTGCAGATACGTGAACAGGATCTGGCCCCCACGCATCCGATCGAACTCGTCGGGAACCGGCTCCTTCACTTTGAGGATAAGATCGGACTCGTTCCAGACCTCGTCCGCGCGCTCCACGAACTTCGCGCCGGCCCGTTCGTAGCGCGCTCGGGGCAGCGACGATCCCTCGGCCGCCCCTTCCTCGAGGAGGACGGTGTGCCCGGCGTCCGACAACTCGCGTGCGCCCTCGGGCGTGAGCGCGACCCTGAACTCGTTGTCCTTGACCTCGCGCGGGACCCCGACGATCACCCGGTTCCCCTTCTCATGTGCGTGGACCCGCCGCTAGCCTACCGCCACCCCTCGGCAGCCAGAAGCAGGGCGACCATCGTCTTGGCGTCGGTGATGCCGCCCTCCCGGACGGCGGCGAGGGCGTCCGGGAACGGCATCGTCACCACCTGGATGCCCTCCTCCTCGGGCTCGCCCTCGGGCACCGCCCGGCACGCGAACAGCTCGATGCGCTCGTCGGTGAACCCGAGCGACGTGTGGACCACGCCGAGGTGCCGCACGTCCTCGGCGCGGTGGCCGGTCTCCTCGCGGAGCTCGCGCGCCGCGCATTCGGCCGGCGACTCGCCCTCGATGTCCAGGATGCCCGCGGGGATCTCGAGTGTCGTGGCCCGGACGGACTGGCGAAGCTGCCGGATCATCACGACGGCCTCCCCGGCGAAGGGGACAACCGCGGCCGCGCCTGGATGTCGCACGAGCTCCCGGACGCCCTCCGGCCACGTCTCGCGCACGACCTGGATGAGCGTCCCGTCGAAGATGGATTCGACCTTCTCGGGCTCGCGGGGCACGCGAAGGGCCCGCTACCCGGGGATGACGACTGTCTGATCGGATCGCGCCCGGTGATGGGCCAGGGCTGCACCGACGAAGTCCCGGAACAGCGGGTGGGGCCGCGTGGGCCGCGACTTCAGCTCCGGATGGAACTGTCCGGCCACGAAGAATGGATGATCCGGGAGCTCGACGATCTCCACGAGGCGGCCGTCGGGAGAGAGCCCCGACACGACCAGGCCGTTCTCCTCGAGGACCTTCCGATGCACCGGGTTCACCTCGTAACGGTGACGGTGCCGTTCGTACACGATGGGCTCGCCGCCGTAGATCTCGGCGGCTCGAGTCCCGGGCACGAGGTGGCACGGCTGCGCGCCCAAGCGCATTGACCCGCCCAGGTCGGTGACATCGTGCTGCTCCGGCAGCAGGTCGATCACGGGGTGCTTCGTCTCCGGGTCGAACTCGCTGGAGTTGGCTCCCTCGAGCCCGCACGCGGTCCGCGCGAACTCGATCACCGCGCACTGGAGGCCCAGGCAGATCCCGAGATACGGCACTCCCCGCTCGCGGACGTACCGGATCGCGTCGACCTTTCCCTCGACGCCGCGATGTCCGAACCCCCCGGGAACGAGCACGCCGTCGACGCTAGAGAGGATCTCCGGGACCGCATCGCCCACGAGCTCGTCGGATGCGATCCAGGAGATCTCCACGCGGGCGCCGTGATGGAACCCACCGTGCCGCAGCGCTTCGATCACCGACAGGTAGGCGTCGCGGAGGTTGACGTATTTCCCGACGATGGCGATGCGCACCGGCTCGGTGGCGCCGTCGATGCGGTCCGACAGCACCTTCCAGTCCGTGAGGTCGGGCCGGCCCTCGATCCCGAGATGGCGAGCGACGTAGTCGTCCAGGCCCTCGGCGTGGAGCACGAGCGGCACCTGGTAGATGGAGTCGGCGTCCACCGCCGAGATCACGCCCGACATGGGGACGTCGCAGAGCAGCGAGATCTTCTCCTTCAGGTTGCGCGTGATCGGGCGGTCGCTCCGGCACACGATCGCGTCGGGCTGCAGACCGAGCGAGCGAAGCTCCTTCACGGAGTGCTGGGTGGGCTTGGTCTTCAGCTCACCACTCGGGCCGATGAACGGCATCAGTGAGACGTGGACGAACGAGCAGTTCTCCCGGCCAACCTCGTTGCGGAGCTGCCGGACCGCTTCGAGGAAGGGCAGCGACTCGATGTCACCGACCGTTCCGCCGATCTCCACGATGACGACCTCGGCGTCTTCGTGTTCGCCCAAGGCCCGGATGCGGTGCTTGATCTCGTTCGTGATGTGCGGGATGACCTGAACGGTCTTGCCCAGGTACTCGCCCCGGCGTTCCTTCGCGATCACGGCCGAGTACACGCTGCCGGTGGTGACGTTCGAACCCCTGTGGAGGTTCTCGTCGGTGAACCGCTCGTAGTGGCCGAGGTCGAGGTCGGTCTCGGCGCCGTCGTCCAGCACGAACACCTCGCCGTGCTCGAACGGGTTCATCGTGCCGGGGTCGACGTTGATGTACGGATCGAGCTTCTGGAGGGTGACGCGAAGGCCGCGGGACTTGAAGAGGCGGCCGAGGGAGGCGGTGGTGATGCCCTTCCCGAGTCCGGAGGCAACTCCCCCGGTGACGAAGACGTACTTCGGCTGCTTGGTCACCTCGGGATTTCACTCTAGCAGAGCATCCGAGACGCTCCTAGGGGCGTGGCCGAAAATCAGTCGCCGGCGGGGAACTTTTTCCGACCGAGCCCGTCGATGAACCGGAGCGGTGGGGTTCGATCGATCACTCGGGACAGCGTGGTCGTGTCGGCCACCACGTGCAGAACCACCAACGCGGCCAGGACGATTCCCAGCCAAAAGGTCGGCACGACCAGGAACGTCCCGACGCCGATCACGAAGCCGAGCACGTTCGCACCGCAGTCTCCCAGCATGGATCGCTCCCGGAGGTCGAACGGAAGCCCGACCGCCGCGGCAGCGGCGAGCCCGCCGAGCAGCCACGCGGCCGAGGATCCGACCGTGACCGCCAACGCGATCGCGGGAGGGATGAACGCCTTCAGGGCTCGCCCGGGTCGGACGTCGAGGAGGTTCCAGAGGTTGGCGCACCCGGCCATGACGGCGGCACCCAGCACGAACCGGCCGCCTCGCGCCCCGAGCATCCACGCCGTGAAGGCGGACGCGCTGCCGATGGCGACGAGCTTCACCACGCCGGGAGTGATCTCCCGTCGCCGCAGCGCCGCGAGCTGGTTCCGCATCCCCCGTGTCCGGTGGGGTCGGGAGTCGTCGTAGAGGCCGGACAGGAAGACGACGCCGACCCCCATGAGGATCCAGGCCAGCCGCGCGTGACCCGCCGCGGCCACGGCCGTGAGGATCACCGTGGCGCCGGCGATGGCGATGCCCAACCACACGGAAAGGCGGACCCCGCGGTAGTTGACCGCCGTCGGCACCGCGACGGACCGGCTCACCGAACCCGCAGGACCCTGGGCGCGGCGGCCCGGATCGAATCGAGACCCTGGCGGCCCCGGTGCACGAACCCCCGGAGGTCCTTCCTCGTGAACCGGTGCTCGAGCGCGATCGGCATCTCTCGCACGCGGAACCCCAGGCGCGACGCGTCCGCGGTGAGCCCGACCTCCACGCCGAACCCCGAAGCGAGCGGGCGGCACGCCTGCAGGCATCGCCCGGTCACCACGCGCTGTCCGGAGAGCGGCTCCGCTGGAGCGACTCCGGCGATGATTCGGATCAGGGCCCGGGCCAGACGCTTCATCAGGCCGAACCCGCCGGTGGGCGGCGCGGGCAGAACGGCGATCGCCATGTCCGCCCCACCCGAGGCGACGTGCTCGAGGAGCGGTCCGATCCGGGCGGCCGACGAGCCGAGGTCGGCGTCGGCGAGGACGAACAGGTCGGCCGGTCCGGCCCGGTCCAGGCTCGCTTCGAGCGTTTCCCCCTTCCCCAGGCGCCGGGGCGACACCATGACCCGGGCGCCGGCGGCTGCTGCCATCGTGGCCGTGCGGTCATGCGACCCGGCGTCGATCACGACCACCGAGTCGATCCCTGGGACCGAGCGCAACGCTCGCACCGTGGCTTCGATCCGGTCCTCCTCGTCGAGCGCCGGGACGAGCGCGAGCGTGGTCACGACTTCGATGGGATCAGGCCGCCGGTGCTGCCCGGTTTCACGCCGTAGTCGCCGCCTTGTGGGTGGGTCCGCAGCAGGTCGCGGAGGCCCAGCACCAGCGCGATCCCGCCGACCGGATCGTCCGTCGACAGGTCATCGACCGTCACGACGGTGTCCGACCCCTCCACGCTCGCATCCTGACGAAGAAGGCCGACCAGCGACCTGCTAGTGACCCTCGGCTCGGCCGCACCGATGCGGACGCCCCGGCCAACCAACTGCTCGGCGAACGGCAGCATGAACGAGTCGAACGGGACGGCCGGGTCGCCCTTCCCGCCGGCCACGATCACCACCATCTGCCCCGGACCCCCCACGTCCTGGGGGTTCGGCGGGCTGGGGAAGTCGAGGAATCCCCCCGAGAGCAGATCGACCAGTATGTCGTCAGCGGGCTTGCCTGTGCGTGGATCCACCCCTGGAGTGCCCGCAGAGAGCCGATCTGCCAAGGCGCGAGCCGCACCCTGGGTAGGATCGCCGGACGACGACACACCGTCCGCGGTGAGGAGTTGCTCGAGGGACGTGCGGGCTGTGCTCCCCGGTGCCAGCGAGCTCGTCGTGTGCAGCTCGGCGACCACGTCGGCCTTGGCCTGCGCCAGGAACGACTTCACCTCGCCGAGCGCACCTCCGTCGGTGTTGGCGTCGGTGACCAGGACGATCCTCCGGTGGGCGAGCCGCCCCCCCACCACTTGGGGCACGAGCAAGTTGATGAGCGCGCTCGATGCGTTGCTCTGCGCGTGGTAACGATCGCGAGCACGCTCGGCGGCATGGGTGTTGTCGCGCAACGTCTTGACGAGGCTCTGGTCGATGATGGTCGTCCCCGCCAGGATGCCGAGTCCGAGCGCGAGGAAGATCGACACGATCGTCACCACGAGCTGGCGGAACGAGATCACGGC
>JBKOXF010000042.1:0-15272 GCA_046724795.1 Actinomycetota bacterium
CGTGGGTGGTCCGCGAGATGGAGCTCCGCTACGAGATGCTGGCGTCCGTCGGGATGCGCGACATCGGCTCGTACACGGCGGCGCTCGAGGACGGCACGCTCCGCATCCCGCCGGGCCGTGAGGACGAGTTCGGCCACCTCCCGTACCTCGTGGTGGTGATCGACGAGCTCGCGGACCTCATGATGGTCGCGCCCCGCGACGTCGAGGACGCGATCTGTCGCATCGCGCAGATGGCCCGCGCCGTCGGCATCCATCTGGTCGTGGCGACGCAGCGCCCCAGCGTCGACGTCGTCACCGGGCTCATCAAGGCGAACATCCCGAGCCGCATCGCGTTCATGACGGCGTCACAGGCCGACTCCCGCGTGATCCTCGACGTCGGCGGGGCGGAAAAGCTGGTCGGCCACGGAGACATGCTGTTCCTTCCCTCGAACGTCTCGAAGCCCGCTCGCATCCAGGGAGCGTGGGTCACGGAGAAGGAGATCGCGGCGGTCTCGGAGTGGGTCCGCTCGCAGCAGGAACCCGAGTACGAGCTGAGCATCGACGGACTCGGCCGCGCCGGCTCGGACGACGAGGACGAGGAGTGGGAGGACCAGGACGAGCTGTTCGAGGAGGCGGCGGAGCTCGTGGTCCGCTCGCAGCTCGGCTCGACCTCCATGCTGCAGCGAAAGCTGAAGGTGGGGTTCGCCCGGGCCGGCCGGCTCATGGACCAACTCGAGGAACACGGGATCGTGGGCCCGAGCGTAGGGTCGAAGCCTCGGGACGTGCTCATGACCTGGGAGGAATGGGTGGAGTCCCACTCTCCTCAGGCCAACTGAGCGTTCCGGGCACACCGCTATACTCGCAGGCTGTTACCGACCCTCCGGGAGGGATTGGTGTACGGAGGACCCGGAACGGGCATCGGCCCCGCACTGCGCAAGGCGCGACAGACACGCGGCAAGTCCATCGACGAGGCCAGCCGCGACACGTGCATCCGAAGCGAGTACCTGCAGGCTCTCGAGCGTGAGGCGTTCGGCTCGCTGCGCGGCGACGTCTACGTGCGCGGGTTCCTCCGGTCCTACTCGTCGTACCTGGGCCTGAACCCCGACAAAGTGGTGTCGGTGTACTGCCGGGCCATGGGCAAGGACGTCGCCGACGTGCCTGAGCCGCCTCCCGTCAAGCCGCTCAAGCAGGCCGGGCTGCACAAGGTCCTGCATCGCCGGGGGAACTGGAAGCTGGCGGTGGCGCTCGCCATCGTCGGACTGGCCGTGGCCGGGGCCGTCGGGATCATCTCCCGTGGGGCCACGGCTCCCTCGCCCGCGACACCGGGATCGGGGGCCGGGGCCATCTCCACGCCCGCCGTGAGCCTCGTCGTCACACCCACACGCCCGGTCAAGGCGGTCGTCCTCGTGGACGGCATCCAACAGTTCTCGGGCGTCCTGAAGAAGGACGTCGCCCAGACCTTCTCCGGCGCGAGCCTCATCCGCATCCGTCTGGAGCGGGGTGGAGTGGCCGATCTGGTCGTGAACGGGAAGGACATCGGAAAGCCCGGGACTCCCAAGGGCCCGTACTCGGCGCCGTTCCAACCGGGGACCTTCCGAAGTCCCGGCCCCGGAGGCTGAGCACATCAACCAGCGCGGAGTGGCGCCGCTCGGCCTGGGTTGGCCGAACATCGTCTCCGTCTCGCGCGTCTTGCTGGTTCCCGTGCTGGTCGCACTGATCGTGGTGCAGACGAAGGCCGCCGCGTACGCTGCGACCGCCGTGTTCGTCGCCGGCGGACTCACCGATCTGCTCGACGGCTACCTCGCTCGGCGGTACGGGACCACGACCGTGACGGGCGCCTGGCTCGACCCACTCACGGACAAGCTGCTGATCGCCGCGACGGTCATCGCGCTCACGGCGATCGGCAGGTTCCCGGTGTGGGCCGCCGTGATCATCCTGATCCGCGAGGTCGCGGTGACTGCGCTGCGCGTCTACCTCGGATCCCGGAACACGTCGATGCCGGCTTCGCGCATCGCGAAATGGAAGACCGCCTCGCAGGTCACGGCGATCGGCCTGTACATCCTCCCGCTCGGGCCGAGCGCCGACACGCTGAAGCTCGTCGTGCTCTCGATCGCCGTCGCCATCACCGTCTACTCGGGGGTGGACTACTTCCTGAAGGCCAGGCCGGCCTCGTGAGGGCCGAGATCATCGGCGTCGGCACGGAGATCCTGCTCGGGCAGATCGCCAACTCGAACGCCCAGTGGATCAGCGAGAAGCTCGCCGACATCGGGGTGGACGTGCTGCACCACGAGGCGGTGGGCGACAACGTCGAACGCATCGCCGATGCGTTCCGGCTCGCGCTGTCTCGTGCGGACGCGGTCATCGTGACCGGCGGGCTCGGCCCGACCCAGGACGACATCACCCGAGAGGGCCTGGCCCAAGCGCTCGGCGTCAAGCTGGAGCGCCATCCAGAGATCGAGGAGTTCCTGCATGAGCGGTTCTCGCAGCTCGGGCGGGAGATGCCGGAGATCAACCTGGTGCAAGCCGACGTCCCGGAGGGCGCACGCTACATCCTCCCGCAACGAGGCAGCGCGCCCGGATTGATCTGCGAGACGGCCGACGGCAAGGTGGTGTACGCCGTCGCCGGTGTCCCCGCGGAGATGCGCGAGATGATGGAGGGGACGATCCTTCCGGAGCTCGTGCAGCGCGGGGGCGGCGCTGCCATCGTCTCTCGGGTCCTCCGGTGCACCGGGATCGCCGAGTCGAAGGTCGCCGAGATCCTCGACGACCTCTTCGCGTCCAACACGAACCCCACCGTCGCGTACCTCGCGTCCTCCGGCGAGGTGAAGGTCCGTCTCACCGCGAAGGCTGTCACCCGGGGCGAGGCCGAGGACCTCATCGCGCCGCTCGCCGAGGAGGTGGCGAGGCGGCTCGCGCCGCACGTGTTCACCACCGGCGACGAGGACCTCGAGCAGGTGGTGGGTCGAGAGCTGCGCGCTCGGCGCAGGACCGTGGCGTGCGCCGAGTCGCTCACGGGTGGTGGCCTGGCCTCCCGGCTCACGAGAGCCCCGGGCGCCTCGGAGTACTTCTTGGGCTCTGCGGTGACCTACACGGCCGACTCGAAACGCGACGTGCTCGGCGTGTCGCAGGAGACCATCGACGGCCCCGGCGTCGTGAGCGAGGAATGCGCGCGCGAGATGGCCGCAGGCGCACGCAAGCTCTTCGGCGCCGACGTGGGGGTCGCGCTGACGGGCGTGGCCGGCCCGGAATCGCACGGCGGCCAGCCTCCCGGGCAGGTGTGGCTGGCGATCGACGCCGACGACGCGAGGGAGGCCCGTGGGTTCCGCGCCCCCGGCGACCGCGATCAGGTCCGGCGGTGGGCCGAACAGGGCGCTCTCGACATCCTCCGGCGCTATCTCCAGGGCACGCTCTCCACCTGAGATGGCGCGGGACCGAGCGTCTCGTCCAGAAGCGAAGCCGCTGCGGCTGTTCATCGCGTTCGATGTGCCGGACGACGTTCGCGCAGTCCTCGCCGACGCGATCGCGCCGTTGAAGGAACGCCTGGGCGGGCGGTGGACCCCACCTGAGAACTGGCACCTCACGCTGAAGTTCCTCGGCTCGACGTGGCCCCGGCTCGTCGGATGGGTCACAGAGACGTGCAGGGGTGTGGCATCGGCCCAGCGTCCTTTCGAGACGTCCCTCTCAGGGGTCGGCGCGTTCCCCAGCGAGCGCCGGGCGCGGGTGTTGTGGGCCGGGCTGTCCGATCCCGACGGGCGCGCCGCGGGGATCGCCACGGTCCTCGACGATGGCCTGGCCCGGGAGTTCAAGCCAGAGAAGCGGGCGTTCACTCCGCACCTCACTGTGGCGCGGTTTCAGCCCACGGTCTCGGTCGCGGATGCGCTGGCCGGGATCGAGGTGACGAGCCGGCCGTTCACGGTGGACCGGATCGTCTTGTACCGCAGTCATCTCCAGCGGCCGGCTCCCCGCTACGAGCCGCTCGAAGCGTTCCCGCTCAGTTGATGACGACCCAGGCGAACGTTGTGTTCCTCGTGACGGGCTTGTTCAGGAAGACGGTGAACCTGTCGCCGGTGACGTTCGGCACCGCGGCCTGTACGAACACGCCGTCGCGGTTCTGCTGGGCTCGTGACCAGTACGATCGAGCCAGCGAGCAGCCGCACGTCGAACTTCGTCACCCGATCGTTGCCAGCCTGGACGACGATCTTCCCGCTCTCCTTCAGCTTCACCTTGCCGAGCGCGTCGATCGCATAGCCGTTCTCCGTGCTCCCCGGCGACGCGCGGAGCCCGGTCGAGTCGGCGCCCTCGCCCTGCGCCTCGACGCCGATCGGCCCCCACCCGTAGACGCCCGTCGTCGCGTTGTGTCCGAAGACGCCGATCGAGGACGGGCCGTCGAATCCCTCGCCGAGCCCATCGACGCCGGCCACGGTTCCGATGCCCTGCACACCGTACCCGCCGCTGCCGGTTACGCCCGTCCCGGTGCCTCCGAAGCCCGAGATCCCGGCCGTGTCGCCGGTCCCGGTGATCGCCGGGGCCTGTCCCCCCGTGCTCGTGACGGACAGCGGCAGCTGCCCGTTCGTCACCTCGAGGTAAGTGGTGGACGTCGCAGTGTTCGGGACCCCCAAGGTGAGGGGATCGTAGTTGGCGGCCTCCGCGGGCGCCTCGCCCATCCCACCGAAGATCGCGCCCATCGCGAGAACGAGCATCGTCCAGATCGACCTGTGTCCTGCCTTCCTCATGTCCAGATACCTCCCTCGTTGGGGTTCGTCCTTGGTTGCCGTTCGGTTCGGTCCTTGGTTGCCCGTTCGGGACAACGAACATGCGGGGGGAGAAGACCTCTGGTTAAGAAGGACCGAAGATGCTTGAACTCGAACACCTGTTCGGTTAGCCTCGCCGTTGACGGGGTCGAACGACAGGCGTGTAATTCGTGTCGTACCCTCCCGCTAGGGTTCGCTCCGAAGACGAGCCCGGCGGTCGGGCAAGGAAGGAGAGGACCGTGGCACAGCTGGATCGCGACAAGATGCTGGACGTGGCGCTCGGGCAGATCGAGAAGCAGTACGGCAAGGGTGCCGTCATGCGCCTCGGCGAGCACAGAGCGGGAGAGGGGATCGGCATCATCCCGACCGGCTCGCTGTCGCTCGACATCGCCCTCGGCGTCGGTGGCATCCCGCGCGGGCGCATCGTCGAGGTGTTCGGGCCTGAAGGGTCCGGCAAGACCACGGTGTCCCTGCACATCATCGCGGAGGCCCAGCGGGCCGGCGGCATCACGGCGTTCGTCGACGCCGAGCACGCGCTCGACCCGACGTACGCCCGAGCTCTCGGCGTGAACATCGACGAGCTCCTGGTCTCCCAACCCGACTCCGGCGAGCAGGCCCTGGAGATCGCGGACCTCCTCGTGCGTTCGGGTGCGCTCGACCTCGTGGTCATCGACTCGGTCGCGGCGCTGGTTCCCCGCGCCGAGATCGAGGGCGAGATGGGCGACTCACACGTCGGCCTGCAGGCGCGTCTGATGTCGCAGGCCATGCGGAAGCTCGCCGGCTCGCTCAGCCGGTTCGACACCACTGCCATCTTCATCAACCAGCTCCGCGAGAAGATCGGCGTGATGTTCGGCAATCCGGAGACCACGCCGGGGGGCCGGGCGCTGAAGTTCTACTCATCGGTCCGGCTCGACGTCCGCAAGATCGAGAGCCTCAAGGACGGTGCGGAGGTCGTGGGATCGCGCACCCGCGTGAAGGTCGTGAAGAACAAGGTCGCGCCGCCGTTCCGCCAGTGCGAGTTCGACATCATCTACGGCAAGGGCATCTCGAAGGAAGGCACGCTCCTCGACGTCGGCGTCGACATCGAGATCGTGAAGAAGTCGGGCGCATGGTTCACCTACGAGGGCGAACAGCTCGGCCAAGGGAAGGAGAACGCCAGGCAGTTCCTCGCGGAGCACCTCGACGTCGCCCAGGAGATCGAACGTCGGATCCGTCAGGCCGTGGGTCTCACCGCGTTCGAAGCCGCGGACGACGAGAAGCCCATCGAGGTCGATCTTGCCGTCATCGACGGGGGAGTTGACCAGTCGGAGCGCGCCGGCGAGGCCTCGACCGGGAAGGGGAACGGCGACACAGCCGCCAAGAAACCCAAGAAGTCCGACGAGAAGCCACCAGACAGGGAGCCCGCCGGGGTGCCGGCCGGCTAACGGGGAAGGGGCCATGTCCGGCCCCCGGAGGGCCTCCCAGCCGGAGAGCGGCGGGCGCGGGAAAACCGAGGCCGGTCACTCCCGAGCAGAACGCGAACGCCCGGTCCGCTCTCGTGGCACGGCGAAGGACCGGGCGCTTCGCCTCCTCGGCGCCCGCGACCGGAGCCGCCGCGAGCTCGAGCTCCGGCTCCGGCAAGCGGGGTTCGAGCAAGAGGACATCGACCGGGCGCTCGACGACCTCACCGCGGCTGGCCTCATCGATGACGAACGCTTCGCGGCCCAGGTCGTCGAACAGGCCATGGGCGGTCGTCCGGCCGGCCGCCGGGCCGTGATGACCGGCCTGCTGTCGAAGGGGGTCAACCGAGGGCTGGCCGAACGGGCCTTGGAACCCCTCGGGGCCACCGAGGAGGCCCGGGCCGAGGCGTTGGCCGGCCGGCAGGCCGTGCGGCTGCGCTCCCTGGACCCCGCGGTGGCATTCCGGCGTCTGTCCTCACTGTTGATCCGGCGCGGATTCGCTCCGGGCCTGGCCTTCGCCGTGGCCAGAAAGGCACTCGGAGCACCCGAGCCCGAGGACCCCTGACCGGCCATTTCTTGCACCTGGGGCGTCCAGCCCGTACATTGTGCATTTGAGAGACCGGACAGGAATCGACCAATCGACCACGTGCGAAGCCGAGTGACCGTTCCGAACCCCGACCAATCGACACCGAGCAGAGGGGAACGCGAGGGGCCTTGAGCCCCCGGGGCAGAATGCCCCGACCCTGACGCACCTGGCCGAC
The DNA here is from genome assembly GCA_046724795.1 of Actinomycetota bacterium. Taxonomy (GTDB): domain Bacteria; phylum Actinomycetota; class UBA4738; order UBA4738; family JACQTL01; genus JBKOXF01. Next base: position 6,931 of record JBKOXF010000042.1, read on the forward strand.
CGGGGCCTGCCCGGCCTCCTGACACATGTGTCGAGGAGGCAACGATGGAGTGGCTGCTGCTGGTCCTTGGCCTCGCCGCCGGCGTCGCGGGCGGGTTCGCCCTTCGACGGTACCTGGCGGCCTCCCACGTCCAGAGCGCCGAATCCCGCGCCCAGCGGCTCGTGCTCGAAGCCGAGCGCGAGGCGGAGACGAAGGTTCGGGCCGCGCTGGTGGAGGTCAAGGAGGAGATCGCATCGATGCGCCGCGAGGCGGAGGAAGACCTCCGAGTGCGGCGGGACGAGGTACTGAAGCAAGGGGAACGACTCTCCCGGCGTGAGGATCAGCTCGATCGCAAGCAGGGAGAGGTCCAGAAGAAGGAGGCGGATCTCGGCAGGCTCGAGACCAACCTCGAGCGGATCCGCGGAGAGCTCGAGAAGGTCGCCGAGCGGCACCGCCGTGAACTCGAGACGGTCGCCAGGATGACCGCGCAAGAGGCCCGTGAGGCCCTCCAGAACCAGGTCGTCGACGAGGCCAAGCGCGCAGCGATGGGCACCGTTCGCGAGATCGAGCAGCGAGCGCGGGAAGAGGCCGACGCGCGGGCCCGCAAGATCGTCACGATCGCGATCCAGCGGGTGGCCTCGGAGCAGACCGCCGAGTCAACCGTCTCGGTGTTCCCGCTCCCGTCCGAGGACATGAAGGGACGGATCATCGGCCGGGAGGGTCGGAACATCCGGGCCTTCGAGGCCCTCACCGGGGTCAACCTCATCATCGACGACACGCCCGAGGCGGTGGTGCTGTCGTGCTTCGATCCCGTTCGGCGGGAGACGGCCCGCCTCACCTTGGAGAAGCTGGTGGGGGACGGGCGCATCCATCCGGCCCGGATCGAGGAGATGTACGAGCGCAGTCAGCGCGAGGTCGAAGACGAGATCAAGCGCGCGGGCGAGGAGGCCCTGCACGACGTGGGCATCCCCGACGTGCATCCGGAGATGATCAAGGTCCTCGGACGGCTCCGGTACCGGACGTCGTACGGACAGAACGTACTCAAGCACCTGGTGGAGTCGGCGCACATCGGCGCCGGTCTCGCCGCCGAACTCGGCGTGGACGCCAAGCTGGTGAAGCGGTGCGCGCTCATGCACGACATCGGGAAGGCCGTCACCCACGAGGTCGAGGGCTCTCACGCGTTGATCGGCGCCGAGTTGGCCCGGAGGCTCAAGGAGCCCCCGGAGGTCGTCCACGCGATCGAGTCCCACCACGGTGAGGTCGAACAGCGCACGATCGAGGCCGTGCTCGCGCAGACCGCGGACGCCATCTCGGGCGGACGGCCGGGCGCGAGACGGGAGTCACTCGAGACGTATGTGAAGCGACTGGAGCGGCTCGAGGAGATCTGCACCTCGTATCCCGGGGTCGAGAAGACCTTCGCCATGCAGGCCGGCCGTGAGGTCAGGGTGATGGTGAAGCCGGGCGACATCGACGATCTCGCAGCGCAGGTGCTGGCGCGCGACATCGCCAAGCAGGTCGAGGAGGAGCTCCAGTACCCGGGCCAGATCAAGATCACGGTGGTCCGGGAGACGCGCTCGGTGGAGTACGCCAGGTAGAGCAGGTTTGCGCGCCTCCTCCGGCGGGCAGGACTGGCCAAGGTTCACCTTGCCTTGTCCTGGGAAGAATCCCTGGGAAAGGAGGTTCAGGATGAGTGCTCAACCTGCTGACCCATACGGACGCCCGTACGCCGGGCGCCCCGCTGTCGCTCCAGCTCCCACTGCGGGGACGCGACCCTTCGGCCTGCTGGCCAGGGTGCTTCTGACGCTCCTGGGAGCCGCCGGGATGATCATCGGGGGCTTCCTGAACTGGACGAACGGCATGAACGGCGTCGACTTGTCGTACCGGGCCTTCTACCAGACGAGCTTCGTGCACGACAGCAACTTCATCACGACGGTGGGGTTCGCCATGATCGCGCTGGGGCTCGTGGCCCTCGTCGGGCTTGCCCCGCGTAGCGGCTGGTTGACGCGACTCGCCGGCGCCCTCGGGATCGTCGGGTTCGTGCTCTTCGTGATCCAGCTGACTCGAGCGAACGCATCGATGCCCGGCTCGATCGACATGGGCGCGTGGATCGCCCTCGCGGGCAGCATCGTCGCCCTCATCGGTGGGTTCTTCGGCACGCGCACCGTGGTGGTGGCGCCAGCGGGGACCACGACGACCGCGGTCGCCGAGTAGCCGACTCACCGAACCGAGCATCGCTTCTCGCGACGCACCCCTCTGCTAGATTCGAGGGGTGCGTCGCTATCTCCTGCGTACGTTCGGATGTCAGATGAACGAGCACGACTCCGAACGCATCGCGGGCTTGCTCGAGACCGACGGGTACGTCGGCACCGACGACGCCGCGGACGCGGAGGTCGTCGTGTTCAACACGTGCGCCATCCGTGAGAACGCCGACAACCGACTTTACGGATCGCTCGGCCACCTCAAGCCGCTGAAGGACCGCAATCCAGCGATGCGGATCGTGGTGGCGGGGTGCCTGGCGCAGAAGGACCAAGGCGCGATCCAGGCTCGAGCCCCGTGGGTCGACGTGGTGGTCGGGACCCACGCGCTGCCGTCGCTCCTCGAGCTCTTGCAGGCGGCCGAGCGCGAAGGTCCTCAGATGGACGTCCGCGAGTACACAGAGGTGTTTGCCAGCGCGCTCCCGGCCCATCGCGGATCGCTGCACCACGCATGGGTGAGCGTCTCCACCGGGTGTGACAACCGGTGCACGTTCTGCATCGTTCCGCTCGTCCGAGGACCGCAACGGTCCCGTCCCATCGGCGACGTCCTGGCGGAGGTCCAGGGACTGGCGCGCCGAGGTGTCGTCGAGATCACGCTCCTCGGCCAGAACGTGAACACGTACGGTCGGGACCTCTCCGTACCTGGCTCCGGTCGCCGGCCGTTGTTCGCCGAGCTCCTCCGTGCAGTCGACGAGGTGGACGGCATCCGCCGCATCCGATTCACGAGCCCGCATCCGCACGACTTCACCCCCGACGTGGTCGACGCGATCGGCGAATGCGAGGCGGTGTGCGAGCACATCCACTTCCCCCTCCAGTCCGGATCCGACCGCATCCTCCGAGCGATGCAGCGGTCCTACCGCAGCGACCGGTACCTCTCATGGGTGCGGCGTATCCGCGAGACCGTTCCCGGCATCGCGTTCTCCACCGACGTGATCGTGGGTTTCCCGGGAGAAACCGAGGGCGACTTCCGAGAGACGCTTCGCGTGGTGGAGCAGGCGGGGTTCGATCAGGCGTACACGTTCCAGTACTCTCCCCGCCCCGGAACGCCCGCGGGCACCTCTCCGGACCAGGTGCCGAAGGACGTCGTCCAGGAGCGGTTCGATCGCCTCGTCGCCCTCCAGGAGCACATCTCCCTCGATCGCAATCGGTCGCTCGTCGGAGACACCCTCGAGGTTCTCGTGGAGGGCGAGGGCCGGAAGGGCCGGATCAAGGGCCGAACGCGGACGAACAAGCTGGTGCACTTCGACGGCCCGTTCGAGGCTGGGAACTTCACCGACGTGCGGATCACGGGAGCGCATCCCCATCACCTGGACGGCGACCCCGTCCTCGCCGCCGTCTCCGCCTGAGCCCGGCCATGAGGCCTCCCCTTCTCGCAATCGTGGGGCCCACCGCGACCGGGAAGAGTGAAGCCTCGATCCGGGTTGCAGAGCAGCTCTCCACCGAGATCGTCTCCGTCGATTCGATGACCGTGTACCGCGGGATGGACGTCGGAACCGCGAAGCCCTCGCTCGGAGCCCGGCGTCGGGTTCCGCATCACCTCTTCGACGTGGCCGATCCCTCCGAGGACTTCTCGGTGGCCCGCTACCAGGAGCTCGCACGGAACGCGCTGCAGGACATCGGGTCTCGCGGCCTGCCCGCGCTGCTCGTGGGCGGCACCGGCCTGTACTTCCGGGCCGTCGTCGACGACCTCGCGTTCCCGCCGACCGATCCCGACGTGCGCGCGGCACTGGAACGTGAGGCCGAGTTGGTGGGCGCGGAGGCGATGCACCGGCGGCTGGAAAACTTGGATCCGGCCGCCGCGGGCAAGATCGAGCACGGTAACGTCCGACGGACGGTGCGCGCCCTCGAGGTGGCGGCGGTCACCGGCCGGTCGTTTTCGAGCTTCGCCGAGGACTGGGAACAGTACCCGTCGGGGCCGGTCCTGGCCGTCGGGATCGACATGGAGCCCGACGTCCTTCGCGCCCGCATCGAGACGCGGGTTGCCTCCCAGCTCGACGCAGGGCTCATGGAGGAAACGCGCGCGCTCATCCGGTCCGGGCCGCTCTCCGCCACTGCTCAGCAGGCCATCGGGTACGCTGAGGCCATCGAGCACGTGTCGGGGCGGATCACTCTGGACGAGGCGGCTTCTCGGATCGTGAGGCGTTCGCGTCACCTCGCGAGACGTCAGCTGTCGTGGTTCCGGCGTGATCCTCGGATCCGGTGGTTCCATGCGGGCGAACGAGGCGCCGGCGCGCTCGTCGACGAGATTCTGGAGTCCTTCGAGGATGGTTGAGCTCAAGGTCGCGAAGTACAACGGAACGGGGAACGACTTCGTCCTCATCGAGGATGTCGAGGGACGGCTCTCCCTGGACGCCTCGCTGATCGAGGCGATCTGCGACCGACACAGAGGCGTCGGCGCGGACGGCCTGATCCGCGTGACCGGCGCGCCCGACGCGGACTTCTTCATGGACTACTACAACGCCGACGGCCGCCAAGCGCAGATGTGCGGCAACGGGATCAGGTGTCTCGCCAAGCTCGCATACGACACCGGCCTCACGCACGACCGAGAACTCACCGTCGCGACCCGGGCCGGCCTGAAGCACATCTGGCTCCACGTCGAAGGCGGTCGCGTGGACCGGGTCACCGTGGACATGGGCGCGCCGGGGCTCACCCGAAAAGACCTCCCGATGCGGGGGGACCCCAACTCCGAGTTCCTGGGAGAACCCGTCGAGGTCGACGGGCGTTCGTTCAAGGGATCCGCCGTCTCCATGGGGAACCCCCATCTCGTGCTGTTCGTCGACACCGATCCCCGCTCCATCGACGTGGAGAACCTCGGCCCCCGATTGGAAGTCGATCCGCGCTTCCCCGAGGGAACCAACGTCGAGTTCGTCGCGGTCATGGATCCCGGGCTCGTGGTTCGGGTGTGGGAGCGCGGCGTGGGGGAGACCATGGCGTGCGGCACCGGCGCGTGCGCGTCGCTGGTGGCGGCGCACCTCGCCGGTCTCGTCGACGCTCACACCCTCGTCCGGTTCCCCGGCGGGGTCCTCGACATCGACTGGCGTCGCGGCGAGGGCGATCGCGTGCTCATGACCGGCGGCGTGGAGCGGACGTTCGAGGGCGTGCTCGACGCCGACTGGCTCCGGTCGCGGGTCGACGGGACCACCGCGTGAGGCCCGCTGCGCGCGTCGAGCACCTCCCGCCGTACCTCTTCGCGGACCTCGATCGCCGGATCGCGGAGCGCCGCGCCGCCGGGCAGGACATCATCTCGCTCGGTGTGGGCGACCCGGACTCGCCCACACCGGAGCACGTCGTGGACGCCGTGGTCCGGGCCGCACAGGATCCGGCCACGCATCAGTACCCCTCGTACTACGGGATGCCGGAGCTCCGCCGCGCCATCGCCGGATGGCATCGGCGCCGTTTCGGCGTCGAGCTCGACCCCGACACCGAAGTGCTGCCGTTGATCGGTTCGAAAGAGGGCCTCGCCCATCTCGCAGTCGCGTTCGTCGATCCCGGCGACGAGGTCCTCGTTCCGGATCCCGGCTATCCCGTCTATGCGATCGGCACCCAGCTCGCCGGCGGCACGCCGCTGCCCATGCCGCTCCACGCGGATCGCGGCTACGTGCCCGACTTCGACACCGTCGAGGTGAGCTCCAAGACCAAGATCCTGTGGCTGAACTATCCGTCGAACCCCACCGCGGCCGTGGTCGACCTCGAGTTCTTCCAACGCGCCGTCGCGTTCGCGCGGGAGCACGAGCTGCTCCTCGCCCACGATGCCGCGTACTCGGAGATCACCTATGACGGCTTCGTCGCGCCGTCCGTGCTCGAGGTGCCGGGGGCGAAGGAGGTGACCGTCGAGTTCCACTCCCTGTCCAAGGGCTACAACATGACGGGCTGGCGCATCGGGTGGTGCGTGGGGAGCGCGGTGGCGCTCCAGTTCCTGGGCACGGTGAAGACGAACGTCGACTCGGGGATCTGGAACGCGGTGCAGCGCGCCGGTATCGCGGCCCTGGAGGGGCCGCAGGACCATCTGGATCGGCTTCGATCCGTGTATCAGAAGCGAAGGGACCTGGTGGTGGGAACGCTGAACCGCCTGGGGTGGGATCTCGAACCGCCGCTCGGCTCGATCTACGTGTGGGCGCCGACCCCGCACGGACAGAGCTCGGCGGAGTTCGCCGAACTGCTCCTGGACCGAGCGGGTGTGGTGGTGGCGCCCGGGCGCGGGTACGGGGCGGCGGGGGAGGGGTTCGTGCGGTTCTCGCTGACCGTGGACGATGCCCGCCTGGAGGAAGCCATGGACCGGGTCGCGGGGGCGGTCGGACCTTGACGCCGCCGTCAGTCATCCGGGCGGAGCTCCCCCGATCCATATCGGAATCCTCATGTTTCGGCTTTTGGGGCCCCGGGTACGAAGCGTGCAGAAAAGAGACGCTGGAAACCACGGGGAAAGGGGCGCTTCCCGTAGTCTTCGACCCAGCGTCTCTTTTCGTTTCCGGACGTTTCGCCACCCCCTGCCGATGACGGATCGTCGCCGTCGTTCCCAGCGCCCCGTCGCCGAGTCACCGCTCTCCGCCACGTGGCGGCCGGCCGTTCGAGAGAAGGCAGTGCTGGTGGGGCTGGGGCGGCAGGCGGACGAGGGCACCCTGGACGAATTGGCCGCGCTGGCGGAGACCGCCGGAGCCTCGCCGGTGGCCCGGGTGGTCCAGACCAGATCCGACCCGGACCCCGCCACGTTCGTGGGGAAGGGCAAGATGGCCCAGCTCCACGAGACGGTCCACAGGAGCGGTGCCGACGCGGCGATCTTCGACGACGAGCTCTCACCGGGGCAGCTCCGGAACCTGGAGGAGCGCCTCGGCGTGAAGGTCGTCGACCGGACGGCCCTGATCCTCGACATCTTCGCGCTGCACGCGAGGTCCAGGGAGGGCAAGGCGCAGGTCGAGCTGGCCCAGCTCAACTACCTCCTGCCCAGGCTCCGAGGCTGGGGCGAAGCGATGTCGCGCCTGGGCGGCGGCATCGGGACACGCGGACCAGGCGAGACGAAGCTCGAGATCGACCGCCAGCACATCCGCCGGCGCATCGCGCGGCTTCGCAAGGACATCAAGGACCTGGCGAAGACGCGCGAGGTGAAGCGGGCTCGGCGGCAGTCGTCGGAGATCGCACAGATCGCCATCGCCGGATACACAAACGCGGGGAAGTCCACCCTCATGAACTCGTTGACGTCCGCGGACGTGATCGTGGCGGATCAGCTCTTCGCCACGCTCGACCCCACGGTCAGGCGGATCGAGCTCCCGAACGGACGCCCGGCCACGCTCTCGGACACCGTCGGGTTCGTGAGCAAACTGCCCCACGATCTGGTCGAAGCGTTCCGCTCGACCCTGGAGGAGGTCGCGCTCGCGTCACTCGTCCTCCACGTCGCCGATGCGTCGGCCCCGGCGCTCGATCAGCAGGTCCAGGCCGTCAGAAGCGTCCTCGGCGACATCGGCGCGGGAGCTCTCCCCGAGCTCGTCGCCCTGAACAAGATCGATCTGCTCGAGCCTGAGGACCGGGCCCGGGTCGGGCGGCGCTACCCAGACGCGGTCCCGATCTCCGCGCTCACCGGGGAGGGACTCGAGCAGCTGCTGGAACGGATCGCCGACACGATCCCGGCGCCGCCGGTAGAGGTCACGCTCCTCGTTCCATTCGACCGAGAGGACCTCGTCGCCATGCTCTATCGAGACGGCGAGGTGTTGGAGCGCGACGCGACGGAGCAGGGGACCGTGATCAGAGCTCGCGTTCCGGAGCGGCACCTCGGGTGGGCCAAGGACTTCCTGACCCGACCCGTGAAGCTGCCGGTCCGCTCGGAGTCCTGAGGCCTACAGCCGCCGCAACACGGCCACGACCTTCCCGGCGATCCTCCCGTCCTCGAGCGGGAAGGGCTCCATCGCGGGATTCGCCGGCTCCAGCATGACCTTCCCGTCGCGCCGCCGGAGCCGCTTCACTGTCGCTTCGTCCTCGGCAGGGCCGGGGACCACCGCGGCCACGATCTCCCCGTCCCGGGCCTGGTCCTGCCGGTGGATGACCACGACGTCGCCGTCGAGGATCCCGGCATCGACCATCGACTCACCGGCCACGCGGAGCGCGAAATGCTCGTCGTCC
>JBKOXF010000024.1:0-9248 GCA_046724795.1 Actinomycetota bacterium
AACAGGTCGAGTCGGCGCACGGCCATGGGCCGGTAGGCTACGCGCAATGCGTCGTCTCGCGCCCCTGTTGATGCTCAGCGCGGTTCTGCTCTCGCTCGGAGTTCGCTCTGCTTCCGCAGCCTCGACTCCATCCGAAGGGCCGGGAACGGGCCAGCCCACCGTGGACGTCGTGAAGGTCGACGGCGTGATCGACGGCTCCATGCGCGACTACCTGCTCTCCACGATCGATGACGCCGAACGCGACGGTTCGCAAGTCGTGCTGCAGCTGAACACAGGCGGCGCGTTGAACGTCGACGCCGTGCAGGTCGCGGACCGGATCGCCGCCGCGAAGGTCCCCGTCGTGGTGTGGATCGGCCCCGGCGGCGCTCGCGCCACCGGCGTGGGGCTGCTGATGGTCGCGACGGCGGGATTGTCGGTGATGTCGCCGGGCTCCGGCGTCGGACCCCTCCAGCCGATCGATCTCGCCAATGTCGACGAGGAGGTCAGCGCATCCGAGCGGACACAGATCGCCACCATCGTCGCCAACGGACACGCCGGTCCGGCGGTCGGGCACGTCCTCCCCGCCCAGCAAGCGCTGCTCACCGGCGTCGTGGACTGCGCCCGCGACGTGAAGTTCACCGGCTCGAACCCGCAGGACTGCGCCGCGATCGACATCCCCGATCTCCTCGCCAAGATCGACGGCCGAACCGTCCAGACCGCCGCGGGGCCGGTGACGCTCGCCACCAGGGTCGAACCCGGCCGGCCCGTGCTCGTCCGGTTCCACGACCTCGGGATCTGGCGGCGCATCCTGCACGGCGTCTCAGCGCCGGTTCCGATCTACGTGCTCCTGTTGCTCGGGCTCGCCGGGATCGCCTTCGAGCTCACGCAGGCTGGGATCGGGTTTGCGGGCATCGCCGGCGCGCTGACGCTCGCCCTGGCGGGGTACGGCCTGGCGGTGGTCCCGTTCGACGCGGTGGGCCTGGCCTTGTTCCTCGGCGGCACCGGCCTGCTCGTCGCCGACGTGCAGCTCCGCAAGCTCGGTCTCTTGTCGGCCCTGGGGATGGCCGGGTTCGTGGCCGGCTCGATCCTGATGTTCCATCACGCTGCTCCCTCCATCCGGCTGTCGCCATGGCTGATCGCCGGCGCCTCGGTGGCCGCGGCCCTGTACTACGGGTTCGGACTGACCGTGGCGGTGAAGGCGAGGGAACGGATCGTGTCCACGCAGGTCGGTCTGATCGGACTGACCGGCGAGACCCGCGGCGTGCTCGACCCGGAGGGGCCGGTGTTCGTGAAGGGCTCGCTGTGGCGGGGGAAGTCCGGCAACGGCCCCATCCCGCCGGGCACCAGGGTCCGGATCCGCGGCGTCGACGGCCTGATCCTCCGGGTGGAGCCGGAGGAGGGGGGCACCACGCCGCCGTCGCCCAACTGAGCTCCAACCGGAACCTATGAAGTTCCTGTGAACACGGAACCTCTGCCATCCGGAGGGCGTCCCACGTTCGAACAACAGTGGAAGGAGTGGCTACTCGGGTGGCCGTGCCCGCGATGAAGAACTGGAACGTCCCCAGCGACACCCCGCCCTGGCAGTTCCGCGCGGCCTGCCGCGGCGAGGACTCGTCTCTGTTCTTCGCCCCCGGCTACTTCGAACGCCGCGAGGAGAAGGACCGTCGTGAGGCCAAGGCCAAGTCGATCTGCGCCCGCTGCCCCGTCCGGGTGGACTGCCTCGACTACGCCCTGCGGATCAAGGAGCCCCACGGCGTGTGGGGCGGGATGAACGAGCAACAGCGCCGGGCCCTCCTGCGGGAGCGGGCCCGCGAGGTGCAGGTGGGCTAGTTGCCCGGCTTCGGGCAGAATCCCAGGTCGTGGGCGTCGAAGATCGTTTGCGCGAGCTGGGGATCGAGCTCCCTCCGCCGGCGGCGCCGATCGCTTCCTACGTGCCGGTGGTCGTCTCAGGGCAACTCGCCTTCGTCGCCGGACAGGGCGTCATCGAGGATGGGAAGGCCGTCTCGCCCGGCCACGTGGGGGCGGAGGTCACGGTGGAAGAGGCCCAGGTGTGTGCGAGGCGTGCGGCGCTGGGCGCGCTGTCGATCCTGAAAGCCGAGCTGGGATCGCTCGATCGGCTTCGGAGGATCGTCAACGTCACCGTGTATGTTTCGTCCGGGCCCGGCTTCACCGACCAGCCTCAGGTGGCGAACGGCGCGAGCGATCTGTTCGTCGAGGTCCTCGGGGAGGCCGGACGTCACTCTCGGGCAGCGGTCGGGGTCCCGGAGCTCCCACTCAACATCCCGGTGGAGGTCGTGGTCGTGGCGGAAGTCGAGTAGCCGAGGCGGAGTCAGCTCCGGAGGAACCGGAGATCGCCCCGGCGCTGGGTCAGGCCGGTGCGGTCGAAGTGTTCCAGCAGCGGAACGGCGTATTTCCGCGAGGTCTCCACACGCTCCCGGAACGTGCTCACCGAGACGCCGCTGGGCGCGAGCTCCTCGATGGCCTGCTGGGCGAGTTGCATGAACGCTGCGGTGAAGACGAGCTCAGCCGAGACCTTCACGACCAGGCCCTGCCTGGCGGCGGCATCGACGACCTCGCGGGAGTGACCGGACGCGAGGAGCTCGGACAGCGTCGGCGGTGTGGGCTCGCCCTCCGCGAGCGCCTTCACCAGCCGGTCGACGTCCTCCCGGCGGTCGTCCAGAACGACGCGGTGCGTGGCCAGCCGGGCCTCCGACGCCGTCCGCACGATGAGGCCTCTCGATGCGTACAGGTCGAGGAGCGCGTCGACCAAGCCGGGGTCGGGGACCCCGCCGGCGCGCTCGAGCGCGCCGGCGGCAACCGATCGCGCCGTCTGGAGGTCTGCGCCCTCGCGGAGGGGATGGGCCCGGTGGAAGCCCTCCAGTGCGTGCCCGACCGCACCTGCCACGAGGTCGTCCAGCGCCTCACTCACCCACCACGCGCCGGCCCGCGCGGCCCCGTCGATCTCGCCATCGGCGATGCCGGTGAGAAGCTCGACGTCCAAAGCCCGGGCCGCGCCTCGTTCGGCGAGCAGGAGTGCCGGCAGCTCCTCGCGAGGGGCCGTTTCTCGCGCGGCCAGTCGCCGCTCTGGTTCCGGTCCTGGGCGGAGCGGCGGCTCCACGTCGAGGACGATCCCGCCGGCAACGGTCTCTTGCCGGCCCGACTCTCGGAGCACGAACCGGTCGTAGACGTCGAGGACGAGGGGGCCGGACAGCCGGATCCGCCCGAACCTCGGTTCGCCCCCACCGTAGAAGCGGATCCGCGCGTCCCGCTCGGCGGCTCCCGCGTACAGCTTGTACGCGCCGCGGGGTCCGAGGGGGTGATCGAGTCCGCGCACAGGGACGATCCGTGCCTCGATCAGGCGCGTGGGGCGCCACCGGCCCGCCGGCCCCACCACGTCGCCGCGGGCCAGCTGGTTGCGCTCCACCCCGACGAGGTTCGCGGCGACCCGAGCCACCGGCACGGCACGCTCGATGGTCCGCTTGTGGCTTTGTAGGCCGCGGATCCTGGCCCGCTGGCCGGTCGGGTACATCTCGACCTCCGTCCCGACCTCGAGCGGTCCGCCCGTGAGCGTTCCGGTGACGACCGTCCCTGCCCCCTTGATGGTGAACACGCGGTCGACGTATTGACGGGTCCGGCCGGTACGTTCCGGCTCCGGCGCCGCTGTGATCATGCGATCGAGCGCAGCTCGAAGCTCTTCGAAACCCTCACCGGTCACCGAGGAGCAGGCAACGATCTCGGCTTTCTGTAACGGAGTGCCGGCGATCCTTGCCCGGACCTCCTCCTCCGCAAGCACAAGGGTCTCCTCGTCCACCGTGTCGCGCTTCGTGAGCGCCACGACTCCGCCGACCGCGCCGAGCACGTCGATGATCTGGAGGTGCTCCTCGGACTGCGGCTTCCATCCCTCGTCGGCGGCGACCACGAACAACACGAGTCGGACCGGACCGATGCCGGCGAGCATGTTGCGGATGAACCGCTCGTGCCCCGGCACGTCGACGAAGCCGATCTCGCGCCCGCTCGGCAGCTCGCACCACGCGAACCCCAGATCGATCGTGAGGCCCCGGCGTTTCTCCTCCGCCCAGCGGTCCGGGTCCATCCCGGTGAGGTGTTGGATCAGTGCGGACTTCCCGTGGTCCACGTGGCCCGCCGTGGCCACGACCTGAGGGCCCTCTTCGATCGGGGGGCTATCGTGCGGCTTCACTCACTTCGCTCCGTTCGCTGCGGGTCGCACTCTTGAGCCCCCCGAGGGCCCCCCGGGTCACGCCTGTTCCAGGGCGTAGCGGATGGCACGGAGGAGGTCGCCGTCGCGATCGGAGGGAACGGTCCGCAGATCGAACGCGAGGCAGCCGTCCTCGACGCGACAGAAGACCGGCGGGCGGCCCTCACGGAGGCGGGTGGCGATCGCGTCGGGGCGCATCACGGAGAGCTCGACGGCCCAGGACGGGACGACGTAGCCCGGAACGGAGCCGCCTCCGACAGTGGCATTCGACTTCCTGGCCTGAGCTCCCGGCAGCTCGTGTGCCAGCTTCGAGGCCCGGGCCTTGAGCTCTGTGGAGGGCGTCCGCAGCAAGCGCCACGTGGGGAGCTCCGTCCGCCGGCCGGTCGTGTAGAGGCGGAGCACAGCTTCGAGCGCCGCGATCTGCATCTTGTCCACGCGCAGCGCTCGTGCGAGGGGGTTGCGGCGCAACGTCTCCAGGTTCTCGGCGCGGCCGAGGAGGATCCCGGCCTGCGGCCCTCCGAGCAGCTTGTCACCGGAGAAGCACACGACGTCGGCTCCGGCGGCGAGAGCTTCGGTGGCGGCCGGCTCGTCATCGGGTATCCCGGAGAACCGGTCGAGCAATCCCGAGCCGAGGTCGTAGATGAGCGGCACGCCGTGCTTCGTCGCCAGCCCAGCGAGCTGGTCCGCTGCGGGCGTCTCGGCGAATCCCGTGACCCGATAGTTGCTCGGGTGGACCTTGAGCAGTGCCGCGGTCTTCTCGTTCACGGCCTTCTGGAAGTCCGAGATCCGCGTGCGGTTCGTCGTACCGACCTCGACGAGCTTCGCGCCGGAGGCCGCCATGATGTCCGGCAGCCGGAACTCGCCGCCGATCTCGATGAGCTCGCCGCGGGAAACCGGAACCTCCCGGCGGCGCGCCAGCGCGGTGAGCGCGAGTAGGAGCGCTGCGGCGTTGTTGTTCACGACGAGCGCTGCCTCCGCGCCCGTCAGTGCCACGAGCATGGCCTCGGCCTTCGTCGTCCGCCGCCCACGGGCACCGGTCTCGCGGTCGACCTCGAGATCGACGTACCCGCGTGCGGCCTCCGCGGCGGCGTGCGCCGCGCGCTCGGGAAGGGGGGCCCGACCGAGGCCCGTGTGCAGGATCACCCCGGTCGCGTTCAGCACCGGCGAGAGTCCGTACCAGTGGAGCGCGGTGAAGCGCGCTGCGCGAGCCAGGAGGACCTCATCGTCGGGCGGGGCGATCCCACGGGCGGCATCTCTGCGCGCCGCATCCAGGACTTCCTTGATCGCGAGCTTCATGAGGGGGCGGCCGAACTGCTCGCAGACCCGGCGCGCGGCGTCGGTTCGAAGGAGCGAATCGACCGAGGGGATGCGCCGCAGCTCGCCGCGTGGCTTCGTGCGCGCCATGCCGACGAGGGTACTACCGGGACCGGCGGGTCAGTTCGCGATCGGTTCCCACCTGCCGTCGACGATCCGGCCGAACGGTTCTGGGAAATGGGCGGGGCCGACGATCGCTCGGTCGCGTTCGGCAGCTTCGAGGAACCGGCGACGAGTAGCCGCCGCCGTCGACGGGTCGTCGTCGGAGAAGGTGCGGCGATCCGGGACCGCGACCTGCAGCGGGTGGTTGGCGACGTCACCCGAGAGCTCGAGCCGGTTCCGACCCGAGATCACCTCGACGCTCTGCGAGCCGCGGGTGTGACCCGGCGTCGGTACGAGTCGGACGCCGTCAGCGATCTCGTGGATCCCGTCGACGATCTCCAGGACGCCCGCTTCGCGGAGCCACCGAACCTGCCGGTCGCGTGCCGGTTTCCCCTGGGGGTCGTCGTCGCCGTCCGAGAAGGCCTCCCACTCGGCCCGCTGCAGCAGATAGGTCGCGCGCGGGAACGTGGTGTGCAGCTCGTCCGCTCGACCGGACACGTTCCACCCGATGTGGTCGAAATGCATATGGGTCGTCACCACGATGTCGACGTCGTCCGGGGTCACGCCCGCGCCGCGGAGCTCGTCGAGGAGGGCGCCGCCCTCCGGGTGGAGCAGGTCGGCGACGGGAGTTCCGGCCGGTCCGATGCCCGTGTCCACGAGGATCGTGCGATCCGACGTCCGGATGACGAAACAGCGATCCGGGGCGCGCCACAGTCCAGCGCCGACCGTGTCGGGATCGGCCCGCGTGATCTCCGGCCACTCATCCTGAGGAACGTCGGGGAAGGCTTCCGCGATCGACCACGGGCCCTGACGGATGTCGTCGGACACCGCGAGGACCTCGAGGTTGCTCAAGCGGATCGATCCGTCGGGCACTACGGCGCGGGCGTCCAGGTCAGACGCCCAGATTCTTTCGCCACACGGCCGAACGGCTCGGGGAAGTGCGCCGGCGCGAGGATCGAGTCGCCGCCACTCTCGCCGATGATCGAGCGCCGCGATGCGAGCGCGGCAGCATCGTCCATGTCACCCATCTCGCGCCACGTGAAATCGGCGAGCTGCGCGGGATGGTTCACGAGGTCCCCGGCGAGGACCAACCGATCGTCGCCGGAGCTCACCGTGACCACGACGTGGCCGACCGTGTGCCCCGGAGCCGGCTCCACGGTGACGCCACCGCCCAGGTCGAGTGCTCCGTCGATCAGATCGAGGAGACCCTCCGTCTCGAGCGGCTGGACGCGTTGCGGGAACACGGCCGAACTGAACGGGTCGGCACCCGATCCGAACGCCTCCCAGTCCTTCCGGTGGATCACGTGCCTCGCGTTCGCGAAGGTCGCCCGGTGTGCTCCGTCCGCCTCGGTGAAGTTCCACCCGACGTGGTCGAAGTGCAGATGCGTGAACACAACGGTGTGCACGTCCTGCGGCTTCACGCCGATCTCCTCGAGTCCCACCGGCAGGCCGCCCGAGTGCTCGACCCCGGGGATCCCCGGGCCGAGCGGGCCGATCCCGGTGTCGACGAGGACGACGCCGGCCGACCGGTTGACGAGGTAGCAGTGGTCGTGGCTGAACCAGACGTCCTCGCCGCCGAAAGCGCCCGGATACCTCGCCCGGAGCCCGGGCCACTCCTCCTCCGGCACGTTCGGGAACGCTTCTCTCAGCCGGCTGGGGAAGTTCCCGGCGACGTCGCAGATCGCGAAGATCTCAGCGTCGCCGACCTTCCTGCTCCCGTGGAGCACCGTCCTACAGCCCCAGCGAGCGCGCGATCACCAGACGTTGGATCTCACTCGTGCCCTCGACGATCCGCAGCATCCGAACCATCCGGAAGATCCGTTCCACCGGGCCCTCCGCAAGCAGTCCCATGCCACCGAAGATCTGCACGGCGCGATCGGCCACACGGTTCACCATCTCGGTGTTGTGGAGCTTGACGATGGATGACTCCTTGATCGGGGCCTGGCCCTCGTCGACGAGCCACGCGAGGTGGTACGCCATGAGCCGAGCCGCGTGCACTTCCACGGCGGAGTCAGCGAGCATCCACTGGATGGCCTGGTACTTGCCGATGGGCTTGCCGAACGTCTCGCGATTGTTGGCCTGCTCCACGCAGATCCGGATCAGGTAGTCGGCGATCCCGACGCACATCGCGCCGATGTAGGCGCGGCCGGCGTTCAGGAACTTCATCGCGGTGTAGAACCCGAACCCGACCTCCCCGATCACGTGGTCCTGCGGGACCCGGCAGTCCTCGAAGATCACTTCCGCCTGGTTCGTGTCGCCGGCCAGGGTCGTCTGCTTCCGTCCGACCTTGTAACCGGGGGTGTCTCGTTCGACGAGCAGCGCGGTGATGCCACCGTTCGCTCGTTTCTCCTTGTCCGTGACGGCGAACACGACGGCGACATCGGCCCGTGCGCCGTTCGTGATGAAGTGCTTCGTGCCGTTGATCACCCACTCGTTGCCGTCGAGGACGGCGGTGGTCGAGATCGACTGGGCGTCGGAGCCGGCGCCGGGCTCGGTGAGGCAGAAGCACATCGTGGTCTCGCCACGACACAGCGGAACCACGAACTTCTCGCGGAGGTGCTCCGGGAGATCCATGAGGATGGGGGTCGGGCCCTCCGGGTTGGGCGGTCCGAGGACGAACGTCCCGAAGCGCAGTCCCGACTTCGCCAGCTCCTCGACCATGAGCGTATAGCCGAGCGCCGAGAGTCCCATGCCCCCGACCTCCTCGGGCATGTGCGCCGCGTAGAACCCCAGCTCGGCCGACGTCCGACGGAGCTTCAAGCCCTCCTCGCGCATCTCCTCGGTGAACACGTCCTCCTGCATTTGCTGGGCGTAGCGGTCCTCGACCGGTCGCACCTCCCGGTCCAGGAACGAACGGAACGACGAGAGCAGATCTGCGTAGTCCTGCGGGATCGAAAAGTCCATGGCAGGAACCCTAG
This sequence comes from Actinomycetota bacterium, assembly GCA_046724795.1. GTDB lineage: Bacteria > Actinomycetota > UBA4738 > UBA4738 > JACQTL01 > JBKOXF01. The sequence continues at coordinate 8,530 of JBKOXF010000024.1, forward strand.
CCCGCGCGGAGATGCAGGGCCAGCCGTACATCGGGTACCGTCCGGCCCGACATGCAGGCCATCGCACGGGAGATCGCGCCACGCGCGCGAGCGGGCCGCGCCGTGTACGCGGTGGTCGTCACTATCCTCGGCAGCCTGCTCGTCGCAGGACTGGCCCAGATCTCGATCAAGCTGCCGTTCACGCCGGTGCCCATCACGGGCCAGACGCTCGGCGTGCTGCTCGTCGGGGCGTCGCTCGGCCCGCTCCTCGGCGCGCTCTCGCTCCTGCTGTACATCGCGGAGGGGTCGGCGGGCCTGCCCTTTTTCGCGGGCGGCGCGAGCGGCTGGCACGGCCTGTTCCAGCCGTCGCCCAGCTTCCCGAGTGCGGGCTATCTGTGGGGGTTCGTCCTCGCGTCGGCTCTGGTCGGGCTGTTGGCCCGGCGGGGGTGGGACCGGTCCTTGCGGAGCGCCATCGGGGCCATGTTCCTCGGCGAGATCGTCATCTACGCCGTCGGGATACCGTGGCTGATGTCGGCGCTGAACACGCCGCTCGAGAAGACGCTCGAGCTGGGGCTGTACCCCTTCGTGATCGGGGACACGCTGAAGCTGCTGATCGCGGCGGGCGTCCTCCCCCTTGCGTGGAAGGCTCTGTCCGCGCTCCGGAGGCGAACCGGGCCGTAGGTCGTTCCGCTTCCCGTATCCTCCCTTCCGACGATCGACCAATCCACGCAGTTCGAGGA
>JBKOXF010000092.1:0-23059 GCA_046724795.1 Actinomycetota bacterium
CACCAGCACCGTGCCCACGCTGCCCGCGCTGCCGGTGTTGACCGTGAGCGCGGACATGCCCGTGGCACCGCCGCTCGGGTTGCTCCCCGAGCCGCCGGCGCCGGAGCCGTTCGTGGAGCTCGACTTGCCCCCGCAGGCCGCCAGCACGAACGCCGCCACCACACCGATCGCCAGGAACTTCCTCATCTCTGCCTCCTTCTCCTGCATGGAGTACGAGGGAGGGCGCTCAGTGGATGGCCAAGGCTCCGTCCCCCGTGACCCGGCCGATGACCCGGGCGCCGTCGGCGCCGAGCACGACCGCCTCCTCGGCGCTCGGCGGGACCACCAGGACCATGCCGATCCCCATGTTGAACGTGGCGAGCATGTCCCCGTCGGAGGTCCCCGTCTCGCGGGCGATGAGCTCGAAGATCACCGGAACCGGCCACGAGCCCCGGTCGATCTCGGCGCCGAGGCCTTCCGGCAGGGCTCGGGGGACGTTCTCCACCAGCCCGCCTCCGGTGATGTGCGCGGCGGCGTGCACCCAACCCTCGCGCGACAGCTTCAGCACCGTTGGCGCGTAGATCCGGGTGGGCTCGAGGAGCTCGTCCTCCAGCCGGCGGGGCAGGCCCTCCGGACGGTCGCGCAGGAAGTACCCGCGATCGTCGAGCCACCTGCGCACCAGGCTGAACCCGTTCGAGTGCAGACCGCTCGACTCCAAACCGATCAGCAGGTCGCCCTCCTCGACGCGGTGCGGCCCGAGAAGCTCGGCCTCATCGACGATCCCGACGCAGAAGCCCGCCAGGTCGAACTGCCCCGGCTCCATCGAACCCGGGTGCTCCGCGGTCTCGCCGCCGAGCAACGCGCACCCCGCCCGCCGGCAGCCCTCCGCGATGCCGCGCACCAGGATCGCCACCTCCGGGGGAACGAGCTGGCCCACGGCGAGGTAATCGAGAAAGAACAACGGCTCCGCGCCGGTGCACACGACGTCGTCGGCGCACATCGCCACGAGGTCGATGCCGATGTTCCCGTTGACGACGCCCGCCTGCCGCGCGAGCTCCGTCTTCGTCCCTACGCCGTCGGTCGCCGCCGCGAGGAGCTTCGTTCCCCCCAGCCGGAACAGACCGGCGAATCCACCCACGCCCTCCACGATGTTGGGCGAGCCTGCCTCCTTGGCGATGTCGCGGATGAGCGAGACGGCCTCAGCCGCGGCCTCGAGGTCGACCCCCGAGTCGCGGTAGGAGCTCACGAGTTCTCGAGATGGAACGACTTCTCGAGCAGGAGCTTCGTCGGCGTGCGGTCGGGGATCGGGATGGGGTATTCGCCGTCGAAGCAGGCTCGGCAGTACCCGGCCTTGTCCGAGCCGGTGGCCGCCACAAGCGCGTCGAGCGACAGGTAGGCGAGTGAGTCCGCGCCGATGAACTCCCCGACCTGCTCCACCGAGAGGTCCGACGCGACGAGCTCCTGGCGTGTCGACATGTCGATGCCGTAGAAGCACGGCCACCGCACCGGTGGGCTGGTGATCCGCATGTGCACCTCGGCGGCCCCGGCCTCACGGAGGGTCTGCACGATCTGCCGCGTGGTCGTGCCGCGGACGATCGAGTCGTCCACCACCACCAGCCGCTTGCCGCGCACCGAGTCCGGGATGGGGTTCAGCTTTAGCTTCACGCCGCGCTCCCGGATGCTCTGCGACGGCTCGATGAAGGTCCGTCCGACGTAGCGGTTCTTCAGCATCCCCTCGCCGTACGGGATCCCGCTCGCTTCGGCGAAGCCCTGCGCCGCGGAGTGCCCGGTGTCTGGGACCGGGATTACCATGTCCGCGTCGACGGGCGCTTCGTTCGCCAGGAGTCCACCCATCTCCCGCCGGGCTTCGTGCACCGTCCTGCCGAGCAGGCGCGAGTCCGGCCTGGCGAGGTACACGAACTCGAACACGCACAGTGCCCGCCTCGGCGTTTCGGCGAACCGGCGGGACCTGAGCCCGCGGTCGTCGACCATCACCAACTCACCGGGCTCGACCTCGCGGAGGTACGTGGCGCCGACGATGTCGAGGGCGCACGTCTCCGACGCGAAGCAGAACCCGTTGGGGAGCTTGCCGATCGCCAGCGGCCGGAGGCCGTGCGGGTCGCGTGCCGCGAACACGGTTCGCTCGTCCATCATCACGAAGGAGAACGCCCCCTGGAGCTGAGGCAGCACGCGCATCGCTGCCTCCTCCAAGCCATCGCCGCTCTCCCGGGCCAGCATCGTGGTGACGAGGTCGGAATCGGTCGTCGCTCGGCTCCTCCAGCCGGCCCGCTCGGCGAGCTCCGCCGTGTTGACGAGGTTGCCGTTGTGGCCGAGGGCGATGCTCCGTTCACCGTCCGTCTTGAACGACGGCTGAGCGTTGTCCCACGTGGTGGACCCGGTGGTCGAGTAGCGGTTGTGGCCGATCCCGAGATCGCCTTGCAGCGTGGCGAGCGTGCTCTCGCTGAACACCTGCGAGACCAAGCCGAGGTCCTTGTAGACGAGGATGTTGTCGCCGTCGGAGACGGCCATCCCGGCGGACTCCTGGCCCCGGTGTTGGAGCGCGAAGAGTCCGAAGTACAGCAAGCGCGAGATGTCGTCGCCGGGAGCCCACACGCCGAACAGGCCGCAGGCTTCCTTCGGTCCCTCGCCCTCGCCCATGCTGCTGCTCAACTCCTCCGGGGGGAAGGATTCCAACGTACCAAATCACACCGATGTGATCTTGGCAAGAACAGCAGGTCAGGCGATCGCTTGCTTCGCTTCCAGGAGCGCCGGGATGGCCGATTCGTATGCCTCTCGGGCTTCCTCCACCGAGATCTCGAAGAGCGTGTCGAACACCATGCTGGGGCCGCCGGTCTCGCCGAGTCGGGCGATTGGCACGTCGTGCCCGGCGGCCAGACTTTCGAGAGCCTCGGCTTTCTCCGGTCCCACGGACACGACGACCCTCGACGCGGACTCGCTGAACAGCTCGACGTGCCACGGCGTGGCACCGGTGACCGTGGTCGCGAATCCGGTGGATCCCGCGATGGCCGACTCGGCCAGGGCGATCGCGAGCCCGCCCTCCGCGCAGTCGTGGGCGGAGGCGAGGAGGTCGCGCCTCGACGCCTCCACCAGCAGGTCGATCAAGGCGCGCTCGCGTTCGAGGTTCAGTCCGGGGGCCCGCCCCGCCACCACGCCCAGCAACGTTTCGGCGAACTCCGACCCGCCAAGCTCGGCGAACGTCTCCCCCAGCAGGTACACCGACAGGCCGGGGCCGGGGAACCCGGTCGGGACGGCCAGCCGGTAATCCTCGATCAGGCCGAGCATGCCGACGATCGGGGTCGGCCAGATCGCAGACTCCGAAGACTCGTTGTAGAAGCTGACGTTCCCGCCGGTGACGGGCGTGCCGAGGGCCCGGCAGGCGTCGCCGATCCCCCGCACCGCTTCCGCGAACTGCCACATCACCTCGGCCCGCTCTGGGTTCCCGAAGTTCAGACAGTTGGTGATGGCGAGGGGGCGCGCGCCGACACACGCCACGTTGCGAGCCGCCTCCGCGACGGCGTGTGCGGCGCCCAGATACGGATCGAGCGCGCTGAACCGACCCTTGCCGTCGGACGAGAGGGCCATGGCCTTCAACGTCCCCTCGACCCGGACGAGTGCAGCATCGCCTCCGGGGCCGCGGACGGTCTGTCCGCCTACGAGCTGGTCGTACTGTTGGTACGCCCACCGCTTGCTGGCCACGTTGGGCGATCCGAGCACCGCTATGAACGCCTCCCCCGGTTCGGCTTCCACGGGGGCGAACGTGGGATCCTCGTCGAGCGCGTCAGCGAGCGTCACCGGGGAGCGCATCTCTCGGTGGTTTGTCGGCCCCTCGTCCGCGAGGGAGCGAGCCGGCACCTCCGCGATCGTGGTGCCGCCCGCGTTGACCCGCATCCCGCCCCCCGCGACGACCCGGCCAATCACGGCGGTGTGCAGCCCCCACTTCTCGCAGACCTCACGCACCTGCTCGAGGTTCTCCGAGGACACGATCGCGAGCATGCGCTCCTGCGACTCGGAGGTGAGGATCTCGAACGGCTCCATGTCGGGGGCCCGAAGCGGAACCGCGTCGAGCTCGAGCTCGACGCCCATGCCCGCGCGAGCGGCCGACTCGCTGACGGCGCACGTGAGCCCGGCGCCGCCGAGGTCCTGGAGGCCTTCGAGGAGCGCGCGCTGCGCGAGCTCGAGACACGCCTCGACGAGCAGCTTCTCCGCGAACGGATCGCCGATCTGCACGGACGGACGCGATTCCTCGGCGCTCTCGTCGAGCGTGCGCGAGGCCAGCACCGACACACCCCCGATGCCGTCTCGACCGGTGCGAGCGCCGATCAGCATCAGCACGCTTCCGTCGTCGACAGGGCGAGCCCGAACGAGCTCGTCCGCTCGGGCCACCCCCACGCACATGACGTTGACCGTCGGGTTCGCGCTGTGGCAATCGGCGAACGCGATCTCCCCTCCAACCGTGGGTACGCCGATGCAGTTGCCGTAGCTGCCGATGCCCGCCACCACGCCGCCGAACAACCATCGGTTCCGGGCCTCGGTGAGCGGACCGAACCGAAGCGGGTCGAGGAGGGCCACGGGTCGAGCGCCCATCGACAACACGTCGCGGATGATTCCCCCGACGCCGGTCGCCGCACCCTGGTACGGCTCGATCGCGCTGGGATGCGAGTGCGACTCCATCTTGAACACCGCCGCCAGGCCGTCGCCGATGTGGACCACGCCGGCGTCCTCTCCGGGCCCGACGAGAACGGCGTCTCCTTCGGTTGGGAGCGTCTTCAGGTGGACCTTGCTGGACTTGTAGGAGCAGTGCTCGGACCACATCGCGGCGTACATGGCGAGCTCGGTTCGATTGGGGTCGCGCCCCAGCGTGGAGCGGATGGTCTCGAGCTCGTCGTCGGTCAGCCCGAGCGCTCGATGCAGCGGCTCGGCCTGCGCGCTCACGCCGAGACGGTCTCGAGCGCGTGCGCCAGGAGCGACTCGAACAGCGGCTGCCCCCCGGTCGGCCCGACATCCGGATCCACGGCGTGCTCGGGATGCGGCATCAGGCCGCACACGTTGCCGCGGTCGTTGCGGAGACCGGCGATGTGATCGGTTGCGCCGTTCGGATTGAACTCGTCCGCCGCCCGCCCATCGGGCGAGCAGTACCGGAGCAGCACGAGGCCGTCGCCTTCGATCCGGCCGAGGTCCTCACGTGTCGCCACGAACTGCCCCTCGCCGTGCTTCACCGGGATCTCCAGCACGTCGCCCACGGAACAGCACCCGCTGGTCAGCACGGACGCGCTCGTCTCGACCCGGAGATGCACGGGCTTACAGACGAACGTGAGCTGACGGTTGCGGATCAGCGCTCCGGGCAGGAGGCCGGCCTCGCACAGGATCTGGAACCCGTTGCAGATGCCCAGGACCGCCCCGCCCCGGCCGGCGAACTCCACGATCGACTCCATCACCGGGGCCCGGCCGGCGATCGCCCCGGCGCGCAGGTAGTCGCCGTACGAGAAGCCGCCGGGGAGGATCACGGCGTCGACGCCTTGAAGGTCGCGGTCGCGATGCCATAGCGACACCGGCTCGCCGCCCATCGTTCTGACCGCCCGCACCGCGTCCCGGTCGTCGAGTGACCCCGGGAACGTCACGACCCCGACGCGCGTCGTCACAGCTGCGACATCTCCAGCACCGTGAAGTCCTCGATCACCGGGTTCGACAGGAGCCGGCGGGCCATGTCGTCGACCTGCGCACGCGCGGCTGCTTCGTTCGAGGCCTCGACCGTGAGCTCCACGTGCTTTCCGACGCGCACCTCGGTCACGTTTGTCCAACCCATGGTGGGAAGCGCGTCCTGCACGGCCTTGCCCTGCGGGTCGAGCAGGCCCTCCTTCAGCGAGACGATCACCTCGAACCGGAACTTCAGCTCTCCTGCACCCCCATCCTTTGCAGGTACATCTCGAACGCCTCCTGCGTGATCCGAACGTAAGCCTCGCAGTACCGCGACGACGTTCCGTTCACGACCTCCTCGGGAAGCTTCGGCCCGGGCGGCTCCTTGTTCCAGTCGCTCTGCTCGAGCCAGTCCCTTACGAATTGCTTGTCGTACGACGGCTGGCCATGGCCCGGCTCGTATTGGTCCGCCGGCCAGAACCGCGACGAGTCGGGCGTCATGACCTCGTCGATGAGGGTCAGCTCACCGTCGGCGAACCCGAACTCGAACTTCGTGTCGGCCAGGATGATCCCGCGCTCCCTCGCGATCTCGGCGCCCCGCTCGTAGATCGACAGCGTCAGCTCCTCGAGCTTGCGCGCGAGGCCCTCGCCGACGAGGTCGGCGGCCTGCTGGATCGTGATGTTCTCGTCATGGCCCTCGGTGGCCTTGGTGGACGGCGTGAAGATCGGCTGGGGCAGGCGGTCGGACTCGGTGAGACCGCTCGGCAGCTCGATCCCGCACACGGTCCCCGAGCGTGTGTACTCCTTCCATCCGGACCCGCTCAGATAGCCGCGCGCGACGCACTCGATCGGCACGACCTCGGCGCGCCTCACCAACATGGCCCGACCGGCCAGCTCCGGTTCACGGAACCCCTCCGGGAACTCGCGGTAGTCCGCAGTGATGAGGTGGTTCGCAACGAGGTCCCTCACCTGATCGAACCAGAACAGCGACAGGCCCGTGAGGACCTGGCCCTTGCGCGGGATCGCCGTCGGCAGGACGACGTCGAACGCACTGATCCGGTCGCTCGCCACCATCACGAGCGAGTCCGGCCCGGCCTCGTAGATGTCGCGGACCTTGCCGCGTGCGTGGAGTTCCGCTGTGACACTCACTCGGAACGCACCTCCAACTTCTGGAGTCGATCGAACACCTGGTCCAAATGCTGCAGATGTGCGGTCGGGTCGAACAGCGCCTCGAACTCCGAGCCATCGAGTAGCTTCCGGATCTCCGGGGACCCCCGGAGCTCCTCACGGAAGTCCCGGCCCTCGTCCCACGCGGCAGACGCCGACGTCTGGACCACCCGGTACGCATCCTCGCGAGACATCCCCTTGTCGATCAGCGCCAGCAGCACGCCCTGGGAAAACGCCAATCCGCCACCCGCGTCGAGGTTCTGCCGCATCCGCTCGGGGAACACCCGGAGCCCCTCCATCACGCCGGTGAAGATGTGCAGGATGTAGTCGAGCGCCAGCGTCGAGTCCGGCAGGATCACGCGCTCGGCGCTCGAGTGCGAGATGTCTCGCTCGTGCCACAGGGCGACGTTCTCCAGCGCGGCCTGCAGGTTCCCGCGCACGACGCGCGCGAGCCCGCACACGCGCTCGCACAGCACCGGGTTGCGCTTGTGCGGCATCGCGCTCGAGCCCTTCTGGCCGGCGCCGAACGCTTCCTCCACCTCGCGCACCTCGGTTCGAGCGAGGTGCCGGATCTCGAGTGCGAACTTGTCGAGTGACGACGCCGCCAGCGCGAGCGCCGACATGAACTCGGCGTGGCGGTCGCGTTGCAGGATCTGCGACGACGCCTCCGCGGGCCGGAGCCCCAGGCGCCCGCACACGTACTCCTCGACGCGCGGGTCGACCTTCGAGTACGTCCCGACGACGCCGGAGATCTTTCCAACCGAGATGGCTTCACGGGCCCGGCGCAGCCTCGCCCGGTCCCGGTCCAGCTCGAACGCCCACAGCGCGAGCTTGTGCCCGAACGTGGTCGGCTCGGCGTGCACTCCATGCGTCCGCCCGATCATCACGGTGTCGCGGTGGTCGAACGCCATCGCCCGCACGACCGCCAGCAGACGCTCCAGCTTGTCCAGGAGGATGTCGGCCGACTCCCGGAGCTGCAGCGCGAGCCCCGTGTCGAGCAGGTCGGACGACGTCATCCCGAAGTGGATCCACCGTCCAGCGTCGCCGACGTTCTCCGCGACGTTCTGAACGAACGCCGCAACATCGTGTTGAGTAGTGCGTTCTATCTCGAGGACCCGATCGATCGAGAACCGCGCCCGCCTCTGGATCAACTCCAAGTCGATCTGCGGGATCCGAGCAAGCTCGGCCCAGGCCTCGCACGCCAGGACCTCGATCCGGAGCCAGATGGACAGCTTGGTCTGATCGGACCACACGGCCGACATCTCCGGCAGGGAGTACCTTGGGATCACCCGCCCGCCCCCATCACAGCTTCAGCCCTTCCGAGAGCGATTCCTTGAACTCGTGGAGCCTGGCCCGAAGGCCCGGATCGCCGACGGCGATGATCTGCGCCGCCAAGATGGCTGCGTTCTGCGCCCCGTCGATGGCGACCGTCGCCACCGGGACCCCCCGGGGCATCTGCACCGTCGAGTACAGCGCGTCCGCCCCTCCGACGTACTTCGTCCCGACGGGAACCCCGATCACGGGGAGCGCCGTCCGTGCCGCCACCGCCCCGGCCAGGTGCGCGGCCATCCCCGCGCCGCAGATCAGCACCTGGACGCCGCGCTCCTCGGCCGTTCGCGAGTACTCGTCGACCGCGTCGGGATTGCGGTGCGCGGAGATGACGTGCAGCTCGTGCGGGATCTCGAATCGTTCGAGGATGGCGGTGGCCTGCTCCATGACGGGGAGGTCGGACGCGGATCCGCACAGGACCCCGACCAACGGCGCCGCGCCTGCCTCAGCCACGCTCCTCCTGTGCCGCCACGGCGGCGATGTCCTTTCGGTAGTGCATACCGTCGAAGGAGATCAGGGAGACCGCGTCGTACGCCCGATCCCTGGCCAGAGCCAGGTCCTTCCCCCGAGCGCTCACCGCGAGCACCCTTCCCCCTGCCGTCACCACTCTACCGTCCCGAACCGCCGTGCCCGCATGAAACACCTCGACATCCGGCTGAGCAGCGGCTTCGTCGAGTCCGTCGATGGGAATCCCGGTCGCGTGGTCGCCGGGGTAGCCGCCCGACGCCACGACGACGGTCACGCAGGCCTCTCGGGACCGACCCAGACGGACGTCGGCGAGATCTCCCTCGGCCGCGGCCAAGAGCACTTCGGCGAGGTCGGCGTTCACGAGCGGCAAGATGGCCTCCGTCTCCGGGTCTCCGAACCGGCAGTTGAACTCGAGCAGGGTGGGGCCCTTCTCGGTGAGCATCAACCCCGCATACAGCACGCCTCGATACGGACCGACGTCGCCGGCCAGAGCGGCGATCGCGCGGGAGATGACCTCGTCCACGATGCCCTCGTAGGTGGCGCCGTCCACGAAAGGAACCGGCGAGTACGCGCCCATCCCACCGGTGTTCGGGCCCGCGTCGCCGTCCCCCACGCGCTTGGAGTCCTGGGCCGGCGGAAGGGGGAGGAACCTCGCTCCGTCGGTGATGGCGAGCACCGAGAGCTCCCGGCCGGAGACGAACTCCTCGATGAGAACGGTCGCCCCGGCGTCGCCGAACACCCGATCCACGAGGGCCGCTCGAACGGCCCCGTCGGCCTCATCCGCGTCCTCCGCCACCGTGACGCCTTTCCCTGCCGCGAGGCCGTCGGCCTTGACGACGATCGGAGGCTCCAGCCGCTCGAGGTACACCCGTGCTTCCCGGTAGTCGGTGAACGTCTCCGACGCCGGCGTCGGGATCCCTGCGCGGCGGCACAGCTCCTTGGTCCAGGCCTTGGACCCCTCGATCCGAGCACCCGCACGGTTCGGCCCGAACGCCTTCAGCCCTCGCGACTCGAGCTCGTCGACGAGCCCCGCCACGAGGGGCGCCTCCGGTCCTACGACCGTGAGATCGATTCGCTCGCGTTCGGCGAAGTCGACGATCCCCACGACGTCCCCCGCCGCGATGGACTCGCACGTCGCGACCCGGGCGATCCCCGCGTTCCCCGGCGTAGCGAACAGGTCATCGACGAGCGGACTCTCCCGGAGCTTCGCCGCGATGGCGTGCTCCCGCCCGCCACCGCCGACGACGAGGACCTTCACTCGTGCACCAGCGATTGCTCGCGAGCAGGCCCGACCGACACGAGGGAAACGGGAACACCACCCAGGTCGGCGATCCGCTCGACGTATTTCCGCGCCGCGGCGGGGAGGTCCCCGAAGGAAGCGACGTCGCCGAGATCCTCCTCCCACCCCTCGAGCTCCTCGAACACGGGCTCGGCTCGATGGAACAGCGACTGGTGTGGCGGCACGTCCTCGAATCGTTCGCCATCGGCCCGGTACGCCACGCATACGCGGATCGGCGACAACCCGGTGAGTACGTCGAGCTTCGTCAGCACGATCTCGGTGAACCCGTTCACGCGCGCGGCGTAGCGGAGGAGCACGGCGTCGAACCACCCGCACCTGCGAGGCCGCCCGGTGGTCGTGCCGTACTCGTCGCCTCGCTTGAACAGGTGCTCCCCCACATCGTCGAACTGCTCGGTCGGGAACGGTCCGGCGCCGACGCGGGTCACGTACGCCTTCGTGATCCCGATGACGCGCTCGACTTCCTTCGGCCCCAGCCCGCTGCCCACGAGCGCGCCGCCGGCAACGGGGTTCGATGACGTCACGAACGGATAGGTGCCGTGGTCCAGGTCGAGCAACGTTCCCTGGGCCCCTTCAAGCAGCGCGCGCTTGCCCTCACGCATGGCGTCGTGCAGAAGCTTCGCCGTGTCGTCCACGTGCGGCCGGAGCCGGTCGGCGTACCCCATGTAATCCCCGACGATGTCGTTCGCGGACAGCGGCAACCGGTTGTACAACTTCGTCAGGATGAGGTTCTTCTCGCGCAGAACCACGTCGAGCTTCTCCCTGAAGATCTTCTCGTCGAACAGGTCCTGGACCCGGAGGCCGATCCGCGCGGCCTTGTCCGCGTAGGCCGGTCCGATCCCGCGCTTTGTCGTCCCCAGCGCGTTGCGGCCGAGGTACCGCTCGGTGACCTTCTCCAGCTCGAGGTGGTACGGCATGATCAGATGCGCGTTGCCCGAGAGGACGAGCCGGGACGTGTCCACGCCGAGCCCGGCCAGGTCGTCCATCTCCTCCAACAGGACGCGCGGGTCGACCACCACGCCGTCCCCGATCACCGATGTGATGTGGTCGTAGAGGATCCCGCTCGGGATCAGGTGGAGCTTGAGGAGCCGACCCCCGGCGAGCACGGTATGCCCGGCGTTGTTCCCGCCCTGGTAGCGAACGCAGAAATCCATGCGGTCGGCGAGGTAGTCGGTGGCCTTGCCCTTCCCCTCGTCGCCCCACTGGCTGCCCACCACGATGGTGACCGGCATGGCCCGATTCTAGGCGGGGGACCGGGGGCCGCGGCCCCGCGAGCGTAGCGAGCGGACAGGCCGCGACGCCCCCCGGCGGAGGCGGCCCGCTGCACGCGGGCGGCCGACGGATCGATGTGAGTCGGTACCCTTACGGCCATGTCCGGTGCGCCCACCGAGCGAACGCAGGTCAAGCGGCTCCCCGAGCGGGGCCGGTACGACCGCGAGACCATCGATGCGATCCTCGACGAGGCCCTGATCTGTCACCTGGCGTGGGTCGTGGACGGCTCCCCGCGGATCATCCCCACCATCCACGCTCGGGACGGCGACACCCTGTACGTCCACGGCTCACAGGCCAGCCGGACCCTTCGCGCCGCCCGCGACGGCGCCGAGGTCTGCGTGGAGGTCACGCTGATCGACGGCATCGTCCTGGCCCGGTCGGCGTTCCATTCCTCGATGAACTACCGCTCGGTGGTCGTATACGGGCGGGCCGGAGAGGTCACCGACCCCGAGGAGAAGTGGCACGCACAGCAAGTCCTCGTCGACCACGTCGTGCACGGCCGATCGGAGCACGTTCGCATGCCGAACGAACGGGAGCTCAAGCAGACGATGATCCTCGCCGTCTCGCTCGACGAGGCCTCGGCCAAGGTCCGAACGGGGCCGGCGAAGGACGACGAGGAGGACTACGAGCTGCCGATCTGGGCGGGCGTGCTGCCGCTCGGGCTCGAGACCGGAGAGCTCGTCCCCGACCCCCGGCTCCTCGAGGGTCTCGTGCCGCCCGAGTACGTCACTCGGTACCGACGACCCTGACCGAGTAGATTCTCCCCGGGCGATGGAGCTCGCCCGCGATCCGCGAACCGCCCACGACGGCTGGTGGCTCCTACCGGAACGATCGAGGTAGGAGGCTCGGATGCGAACGGTGATCGGGATCGGGTTCGCCGGCGCTGCCGGCGCGCTCGCGCGGTACGGCGTGGACGGCGTGGTGAGCTCGAGAACCTTCGGCGCCTTCCCCATGGGGAACGTTCGTGGTGAACATCACCGGCGCGTTCGTAGTGGGCTTGGCCGGTGCGACGGTGCTCCGTGGCATCGAGGGATTCGGCGCCGACTCCCACCTGCACACGTCGCGAATCCTCCGGCTGGCGGAGGACCTACCGGTCGTGATCGAGATCGTCGACACGGCGGAGAACGTCGACCGCACCCTTCCGGCACTCAACGAGATGGTGAGCGAGGGCATGCTCACCGCAGAGAAGGTCCACGTCATCGCCTACCGGGGATCGGCGACGACCCCCTGACCTCGCGCCGTGTGCTCAGGCCGCGCGACGCTGCTGGTGCCCGTCCTCCTGGGCCCTGGCGCCCGGAGAGACCTCCGCCACGGTGATCTCGAGGCCGCCGGTGGCTTCGGCGACGGCTCCGAACATCGCCGCGGCACACGCGGCGAGGATCGCCGACAGGACGACGAGGACGGATCCCAACAGCCCCACGTGCCACAGGATCCAGGACAGGCTGAAGTGGAAGTTGTGCCCGATGCCGCCAGAATTAATGGCCTTCTCGATGGCGTGGAGCGCTCCCATCGCTGACAGCACCAGGTACAGCACGAAGACCCCGGCCAGGAAGGCGAGCAAGCAGAGGAAGGCGAAGATCAACCAGAACCGGAAGACCGACGCGGGGCTCACCCCGGTCACGCGGAGCAGCACCGGCCGGCCGGTCCTGGGCGGACGCGTCTGAGCCGGCCGTGGGGAGGCGAACCGCTTCGGGGTCCCGGGTTGGGCCGCTGCCATTCGCGAGAGATCGATCTTCATCGCTCGTCCTTTCCCTCAGTGATGTGGGGGCTTCCCGTGGTGCTTCTTCTCAGGCTTCGCGGGCGGCACGGTGGGCGCCGACGCGCCGCCACCGGTCGGCGTGTAGATGGGCGTCTGGCCGACGGCTCCATTCGGCGTCGTGTCGTACCCCGACAGCGACGGCTGCGCGAAGCCCTCGACGGGCACCCCGACCAGTGCTTGTTGCATGAAGTCGTGCCAGATCTCCGCGGGGATCGACCCGCCGAAGACATCGGGGAATCCCTCGACGTTGTGCATCGGGATCTCCCCCTTCGGATACCCCAGCCACACGCACGTCACCAGCTGAGGCACGAATCCGCAGAACCAGCCGTCCTGGAAGTTCTCGGCCGTCCCCGTCTTGCCGGCGGCGGGACGGCCGATGTTCGCCGCCGTTCCGGTCCCGTGCTGGATCACGCCTTCCAGCGCGTAGGTGACGAGGGACGTGTTCTTCGACGAGAGCACCCGCGTCCCTTTCGAGTCAGCCCGCATCAGATCCTTGCCCTTCCTGCGACGCACGCTGGCCAGTCCGGTCGCGTAATGCCGTATCCCTCCCGAGGCGAGCGTCGCGTACGCCTGGGTCATCTCGAGCGGCGTAACGGCCTGGGTGCCCAGCGTGATCGAGCACACCGGCGCCAGCGGCGACGTGATCCCCATGTCATGGGCGGTGGCCGCCACTCGGTCCGGGCCGACGTTGGTCACGACCTGCGAAAAGATCGTGTTCACCGAGTTCGCCGTGGCATCGAGCAGCGACATCGTCCCGGCGGACTCGTCCGCGTAGTTCGACACGTGCCACGGGCCGTCCACGCCGGTCTTCGGATCGACGGTGAAGCACCGGGGATCGTGGATCACCAGCGACGGCGGACCGTTCCACCTCGAGAGGAGGGAGATGTGCTGCTTCATGGCAGTGGCAAGGGTGAAGGGCTTGAACGCACTTCCGGCCTGGCGCCGGGCCTGGGTGGCCAGGTTGAACTGGACCTTGGCGAAGTCGGTGCCCCCCACCATGGCCCGGACCTCGCCGTTGGAGGGATCGATGGCTACGAGCGCCGCCGACGGGTCACCAGGCGTGGAGAGATGCGAACGCACCGCGGAGTCGGCCGCTCGCTGCAGCTTGGGGTCGAGCGTGGTCTGGACCCGCAGGCCGCCCGACAGCGTTCGGCGCACGCCGAACCGTTTCTCAAGAGCTTGCGTCACGTAGTTCATGAAGTACGGCGCGGTGCTGGGACGCTTCGCCGGCGGTGACACGCGGACCGGCCGCGCGGCCAGGCGACGTTCCCGATGCAGGCTGAGGTACCCGTCGGTCATCATCCGTTGCAATACGTAGTCGCGTCGGATCCGCGCGTGCCGGGGATGCGTCATGGGATCGAACTTGCTCGGCGCGGCGATCACGCCGGCGAGCGTCGCGGCCTGCAGCGTGGTCAGCTCGTGGGCCGGCACGCCGAAGTACGTGAGCGCCGCGGCCTGGATCCCGTAGGACCCGTGCCCGAAGTACACCTCGTTCAGGTAGCGGGAGAGGATCTGATGCTTGGTCAGGCGTGAGTTGAGCTTCTGCGCGATCAGCGCCTCGCGGATCTTCCGGCCGATCGTGTCCTCGCCGCCCGTGTAGAGGTCCTTGACGTACTGCTGGGTGATGGTCGATCCGCCCTGCACGGGGCCGTGGCGTACGAGGTCGACCCACGCGGCGCGCAGCGTCGATCTGAAGTTCACCGCGCCTTCCTGATAGAAGTGCTCGTCCTCCGCAGAGATCACCGCTTCTCGCACTGTCTTCGGGATCCGCGAGAACGGGATCGGACGGCGGTCCTCGGCGCCGTGGAAGACCGTGAGGAGATGGCCGTACCGGTCGTAAACGAACGTGCTCTGCGGCAGCGGACGCGCCGTGGGGATTTGGACCTTGGCCAGGATCTGGGACACGCGGTCGGCACCGGCGCCGAGGGGTAGGAACGCCACCGTCAACAGGAGCGCGGTGGCCAGTGCGGTCAGCGCCAGCGTGCCGGCGAGCCGGCTGCCGGAGCGGCCGAGATGACCGAGACGCTCGGTTCCGGGTTCCTCAATGAAGGCCAAACGCAGGTGGACAGGCTCGGGTTAGGGGGCGACCGTGCATGGGTCAGGGGTACCCCCTCTGCGGGCAGCGCAAAACGCCATGACCAAATCCGAACAAATGACGCGGGCGAGCGCGCTACCGCTCGATGCGGAACCGGATGCGAACGTGCGTCTGGAACTCCTTGATCTGGTCGCCCTCGACCACGGCACTGGTCTCCAGGATGTCCATCCCCTCGATCCCGCGAAGCGTCTTGGCCGCTTCGCCGAGGGCCTGTTGGGCGGCATCGCGCCACGACTCCGACGACACCCCGACCAGATCGATGGTCTTGATGACCGACACGTCCGCCTCCTCTTGGGTCACCCGGTGGGGCGGATGGTAGCGCCTACTCGGCGCCGGTGTAGACCGCGATCATCCGTCGGTAGTTCTGCGCGATCCCCCTGACGGCGGTCTCCCGGTGCATGTGGCCGTCTACGAAGGCCTTCAGAGGGTCCCACCAGATGGTCCGGCCGATGGCGAACCCGATGTACCCGGGGACGCCCGCCCCCGTCTTCAGCCAGTGCTCCACCGCTTCCTCATTGGCCCCGCGCCCCAGGACCACGCAGGCCACGCCGTCGCGCCCGCCCGAGCGCACCTGGGCTGAGATCTTCTCGCAATCATGGCGCTGATCGATCCCCTCGATCTTCCAGACGTCCGCCTCGACGCCGCGGTCCTGCAGCTCGGCGATGGCCCGCCGCATGAGCTCGGGGCGAAGTTCCTTGTCGTAGCGATCGGCGTCACCCCCGACCTGCGCCAGCTGCGACTCCTCCGCCGGCACCAGCAGCTCGAACAGGAACCTCCGGCCGTTGTCGTGCAGCCAGTCACCGAGACGCATCAGCCGACCGGATTGCCGATCGTTCATCCCCTGGTCCCCGTCGGGGTTGTAGCGAACGAGGACCTTCGAGAAGGTCGGGTCGAACTCCTCGATGTGCGTGCCGAAGTCTTCGCCGTACTGAAAGTCGAACTCGTCCTGCCCGGACTTCTCCACGGGCATGCAGAAGATGTAGCCCTCCTTCTTGGCTCGCCGGACGATGTCGGAGCCGAACTGCTCGTCGACGAGGATCCCGCCGTTCTCCTTGGGGGCGCCGTCGTCGATGGCTTTTTGGAACCCCTCGAAGATCACCGTTTTCGCGTCGGAGATCCGCTCCGCCTCCTCAGCGTTGGGCTCGCCGGAGATGCCGAAGAACTTCTTCTGGAACGAACCCCGGTGGTCGAACGCCAGGATGTACAGGGGCTTGTCGTAGCCGAGTGCCATGGTGCATCCCTCCCGCACGGGTCGGTCGAAGCGAGCCTAGCAGGGACATTTTTCCCCGGTCGGCGCGCCCTCAAGAGGGCCGAACGGCCCGCCGGGGTCAGGCCCGGAACGGGTTCATCGGCTTCAGTACCTCGACCTTCACGGGGTCGGCGGCCTGACGGAAGCGTTCACCGTCCGCCTCCTCGCCGACTCCTGGGAAGAAGCCGTAGTGCATCGGCACTGCGAGCTGCGGCGAGAACGTCTTCACGAACCCTGCCGCCTCGGGGACGGCCATGCAGTAGTTCCCCCCGATCGGTACGAACGCGACGTCCGCCCGCACCGACTCGAGCTCGGGTAGGTGGTCGGTGTCCCCGGCGTGGTAGTACGTGGTGTCGCCCAGCTCGAGGAGGTACCCCACCCAGTTGTTCTCCTTGGGGTGAGCCTGCAGGCGCTCCTCCACGATGTTGTACGCGGGCACGCACTGCACCTTGATCCCGGCCACCTCGATCGAATCGCCGGGCGCGACCGCCTGGACCTGTCCACTCAGCGAGTCGGCGATGTCGCGGGGCGCGACGATCGTCGTTTCGGCGCGCCGGACCTTGTCGATGTCCTCCTGGCTGAAGTGGTCCTCGTGGGCGTGCGTGATGAAGATCACGTCCGCATCCGGCAGGTCGCCGCTCAGGCCCCACGGGTCGATGTACACGTCCTTGTTGTCCCCGTGCCACAGGTACGCGGACTGCTGGTACCAGGTGAAGCGATCGAGCATGTCGGCCTCCTCGTGTCCGGTCCAGATAGTCTCCATCCCCGCCATGGAAACGCGCGAATCGGAGGTGGTCACCCGCGGGGGATTCCGAGGGGCGATGTCGCTCCTCAAGCGGAACCGAGACTTCCGCAACCTCTACTTCGCCCAGCTGATCTCCTTCGGCGGGGATTGGTTCCTCCTGGTCGCCCTGTACGGGCTGGTTCTCGACCTCACCGACTCCCCACTCATGGCCTCGTTGATCCTTGTGGCCCAGCTGGTGCCCTACTTCCTGTTCGTTCCCGTGGCGGGCGTCCTGGCCGACCGCGTCAACCGCCAGGTGCTCATGGTCTGCTCCGACGTCGTGCGGGCCGGTCTGTGCCTCGGCTTCTTCCTGGTGGGTCCGGGGACGGTGTGGCTGATCTTCGTGCTGCAAGCGTTGCTCGCCCTGTTCACCTCCACGTTCGAGCCGGCGGCGGAGGCGGCCGTTCCGAACCTCGTCGATCCCAAAGACCTGTCGCTGGCGAACACCCTGGTTGGATCGGCGTGGGGGACGATGCTCGCCATTGGCGCCGCCCTCGGCGGCGTGATCGCGGGAACGCTCGGCAAGGACGCCGCGTTCATCGGCGACTCGATCTCGTTCGTGGCGTCGGCGGCGCTGCTCATCACGATCCGGCGGCCGTTCTCGGAAGCCAGACCGGCGGAGCACGATCCGATCCTCAAAGCGACCGCGGAGACCATCAGCTATGCCCGGAAAGATCGCCGAGTGCTCGCGCTCCTTGCGGTCAAGGGAGGGTTCGGCCTGGCCGGCGGCATCCTCGTGCTGCTGCCCGTGTTCGCTCGTGACGTCTACCACCAGGGCGACGTGGGGACCGGGATCCTGTACGGGATGCGAGGAGTGGGCGCGTTGATCGGCCCCTTCATCGGCCGCCGAGTGGCCGGGCCCACCGCGGGCGGCATGTTCCGGGCCATCGGGTTCGCGCTGTTCTGCTTCCCGGTCTTCTACGCGATCTTTCCGTGGATGCCCTTCCTGATCCTGGCCGGCCTGTGCACGGTGGGTGCGCACGTCGGCGGGGGCGCGCAGTGGACACTCTCCACGTACGGCCTGCAGCGGTTCGTGCCCGATCGCATCCGTGGGCGGGTGTTCTCGTTCGACTTCGCCTTCGTCACGCTCTCGATCGCGCTGTCGAACCTCGCCGCGGGATGGGCCGCCGAGCAGTTTGGACCGGAGGCCACGATGATCGCGCTGGCTGGGATCGGGTTCGTGTACGCGGTCGGGTGGTGGTTCTGGACCGGCCGGTTGCGAGCGCCCGCGACAGCCGAGGCTAGGAGCTGAAGGTACCCTCGCTGCCGGCCGGAGGCGAGGCAGGGGGTGGTGACTCGGGACCGGCCCCCGTCGCGGGGACCTGCGCCGTCCCGAAGTCGACCCGCGGAGCGCCGGCCTGCCGGATGGCTTCCTCCACCTCGAAGAACTGCTCCTCCGTGAAGCCGCCCATGCGCGCGATGATCATCGACGGGAACTGCTTGAGGCGCGCGTTGTAGGCCTGCACGTTGTTGTTGTAGAAGCGCCGCGACGCCTGGATGCGATCCTCGGTGTTCGCCAGCTCCTGCTGCAGCGCGAGGAAGTTCTGGTTCGCCTTGAGGTCCGGGTAGTTCTCCGCGACGGCGAACAGCTGGCGGAGGGCGGCGACGAACGGCCCCTCGGCGGCCGCCTGCTGCTGGGGGGTCCCGGTGGCGGCCGCCGCGGCGGACCGGGTCCGGGCCACCTCTTCGAACACGCCACGCTCGTGCGCGGCGTACCCCTTCACCGTCTCCACCAGGTTCGGGATCAGGTCGTACCGGCGGCGGAGCTCGGTGTCGATGTTCGCCCACGCGTTGCGGATGAGGTTCCGCTGCGAGACGAACCGGTTGTACGAGACGACGCCGGCGATCGCCAGCAGCAGGACGATCCCGATGACGATCCAGAGCCAGATCACGTGGAGTAGGTCCCCTCCTGCGGCTTCGTTCCATGCAGATCGTAGACCACGCGGGGGATGTGGTCGCGGAAGGCCCTGAGGGTCCCGAGCAGGGGGATGAGGTCGGTGGGCTTGCGTCGCTTGGAGTACGCCAGCAGGAACGGCCCGGTGAACTCGAACCCCCAGCCCTCCTGCGGGAGCAGCCACTGCATCATCCGGGCATCGACGAGATCGGTGGCGAACTTCTGGTCCTTCGACTTCACGCGGTACGCGCGGTTGAAGTCCTCCGACTCGAACTGGATGTCCTCGAACCCGAGGTGGTCACCGATGCGAGTGAAGACGTTCTCGTGGGAGATGGTGAGGGCAGCCGCGTCGATGGGGACCTCGGTGAGCGCGCACGAGAAGTAGTGGTAGCTCTTCGACGTGTTGCCTTTGGAATCGGTGGACTCCGTGTAGTACCAGTAGTCGAACTCCCTCAGCGCGACTCCCTGCCACGAGCCGTCCATGACGTTCTCGACTCCCTGGCCGTCGCCCCTTTGCATGAGCTCGAACGGCAGCCCGACCAGCCCGTAGGGATCCTCGCGCTCGTACTGGAGTCCCAGGCTCGCCGCCATCCGGGCCAGGGCCTCGCGGCGTTTCTGCTTCGCGTACCAGCCGTACCAGATGCCGACGCCCACCAGGACGAGGATGAGGACGAAGACCACGACCCCCATGGCCCCCGAGTATTGCATCGGTGAGGGCCGCGTGCGGGGAAGGGCTACGCTGGCCGGGTGGACGTGCGCGTTGGCCTGCCCGCGGGCCGCTGAGCCCGCATGCGGACCGCAGTCGTCGGCCACGTCGAGTGGGTCCAGTTCCTCCGCGTGGAGCACCTGCCCGCGGCGGGCGAGATCGTCCGGACATCGGACGCGTGGGAGCTGCCGGGCGGCGGCGCGCCGGTCGCCGCGGTGCAGCTGGCCAAACTCGCCGGCGAGTGCACGTTCTTCACTGCACTCGGCGACGACGAGCTCGGACACCGGGCCCTCGCGGAGCTCGAGGCACTCGGCCTCAGGATCAACCCGGTGTTCCGCGATGCCCAGCAGCGCCGGGCGGTCACGCACGTCGATGGACGCGGCGAACGCACCATCACGATCGTCGGGGAGCGGCTGAACCCACACGGGGACGATCCCCTGCCGTGGAAGGAGCTCGAGGGAGTGGACGCCGTCTACTTCACGGCCGGCGACGAGGGTGCGCTTCGGGCCGCGAGGTCGGGAGCAACGCTCGTCTGCACGACACGGGTGCTGCCGATGCTCCGCGGGGCGGCGGTGGCGCTCGATGCGGTGGTGGGGAGCGATCGCGACCGTGACGAGCGCTACGAGACCGGGGACATGGAGCCGGTCCCGCACCTCGCGGTGCTCACCCGCGGGGGTGAGGGCGGTCGGTTTTGCCTCGACGGCGGCGAGTGGGGGAGTTTCGACCCCACGCCCGTTCCCGGTCCCGTGGTCGACGCCTACGGCTGCGGCGACAGCTTCGCCGGCGCGCTCGCGTTCGGTATAGCCGCGTCCGGTGACCCATCGCGGGCCATCGACGTCGCCGCGCGGTGCGGAGCGGCCGTCCTCACCGGACGCGGACCCTATGAGGGACAGCTCTCGGGCGCGGAACTCTCCGTGCAGAACTGACCCGAAACGCTCCTCGGCCTCCTAGAATTCGCCCGGATGCGCCCCCGCTGCTGGCTGATCGCGCTCGCCCTCGTCGTGCTCGCCGCGGCTTGCGGTGGCGGATCGAGCCCGAGCAGCTCGAACCTCGCGCTCAACACTGGTCCGGCCCCGTGGCCCAACCCCGACCAGGTCCCGGACCGGATCGACGCCGCCGGGTTGCCCTCCGCGTCGACCGAGTCGCTCGCCGTCCACTACCACTCGCATCTCGACATCTTCGTGGACGGAAAGCCCGAGCCCGTGGCCTCCAGCATCGGCCGTGAGGACCAGAGCTTGTTCTCGCCGCTCCACACGCACGCCACCAGCGGGCTGATCCACATCGAGGCGCCGGAGGATCAGCACTTCACCGTCGGGATGCTGTTCACCGAGTGGGGGGTGCGGCTGACCGACGACTGCGTGGGCGGGTACTGCAGCCCCAAGATGAAGATCAAGGCGTACGTGAATGGCACGCCCTCCACGAGGCCGATTGCCGACATTGTGCTGAAGAGGGGCGAGGAGATCGCGGTCGTGATCGGCTCGCCCCCCAAGACCATCCCCGCGACATGGGATTGTCTGGCCAACATCGACCCGGCCATTGAGAACCCGGCCCAGTGCGCGGACTTCGGCCAGCAGCCCCCCGCGTGATCGTGATCAACGTGTCGCAGCCTGCGTAACCTCGAACCGCAGGCCGTCCGGACCGCGGTCGATCGTGATCTGGTCGCCCTCGCGAACGTCGCCGGAGAGGAGCTTCATGGCCAGCTGGTCCTGGACCTCACGCTGAATCAGACGTTTCAGGGGACGCGCGCCGAAGCTGGGGTCGTAGCCCTTCTCCGCGAGGTACTCACGGGCCGCGGGAGTGATCGTGATGTGAAGCTTCCGCTCGGCCAGCCGTCGCTCCAGCCCGCGGAGCTGGATGTCCACGATCTGCGCGATCTCCTCGCGACCCAGCGGCTCGAACACCACGATCTCGTCCACCCGGTTGACGAACTCCGGACGGAACGTGGCCCGGACCTCCGCCATGACCTTCTCCCGCCTGACCTCCGGTGACGCCGTGGGGTCGGCGAACACGTACCCGCCGAGGTTCGACGTCATGATCACGACGGTGTTGCGGAAGTCGACGGTCCGGCCCTGGCCGTCGGTGAGTCGGCCGTCGTCGAGGAGCTGCAAGAGCACGTTGAACGCGTCCTGGTGGGCCTTCTCGATCTCGTCGAGCAGCACCACCGAGTACGGGCGGCGCCGAACCGCCTCCGTCAGCTGGCCGCCCTCGTCGTAGCCGACGTAGCCCGGCGGCGCGCCGATCAGACGGCTGACCGTGTGCCGCTCCTGGTATTCGCTCATGTCGATGCGGATCAGGGCCCGTTCGTCGTCGAACAGGAACTCGGCGAGCGCTCGGGCCAGTTCGGTCTTCCCCACGCCGGTCGGTCCCAGGAAGATGAACGACCCGATCGGCCGGTTCGGGTCCGAGAGGCCGGCCCGGGCGCGGCGGATGGCGTTCGACACGGCGGCCACTGCCTCGTCCTGGTCGACCATCCGCTCGTGGATGGCGTCCTCCATCCGCACGAGCTTCTGGACCTCGCCCTCCATCAGCCGCGAGACGGGGATGCCCGTCCACTTGCTGACGACCTCGGCGACGTCCTCCTCGTCGACCTCCTCCTTCAGCATCTTGCGGTCCCGCTGCAGCTCGGCGAGCGCGTCGTTCTCGACGTCGAGCTGCTTCTGGAGCTCGACGATGCGTCCGTACCGGAGCTCGGCGGCTCGCTCCAGCTCGCCGTCGCGCTCGGCACGTTCGGCCTCGCCCCGGGCCTGTTCCATCTCCGACTTGAGCTGACGGATCCGGTCGATGTGCTCCTTCTCTTGCTGCCAGTGCGCCCGCATCTCGTTCGACCGCTCCTGCAGGTCGGCGAGCTCGCGCTCCAGCTTCTCCAAGCGCTCGTGGGACGCCGCGTCGGACTCTTTCTTCAGGGCCGCGCGTTCGATCTCGAGCTGCTTCATGCGCCGCTCGACCTCGTCGATCTCGAGCGGCATCGAGTCGATCTCGATGCGCAGCCGGGACGCGGCCTCGTCGATGAGGTCGATGGCCTTGTCCGGAAGGAACCGTCCCGTGACGTATCGGTGCGACAGCATCGCCGCCGCCACCAGTGCGCTGTCCTGGATCCTGACACCGTGGTGCACCTCGTACCGCTCCTTCAGACCTCGAAGGATGGCGATCGTGTCATCGACACTCGGTTCGGAGACGAACACCGGCTGGAACCGTCGCTCCAGGGCGGGGTCCTTCTCGATGTGCGTGCGGTACTCGTCGAGGGTGGTGGCGCCGATGGCCCGAAGCTCTCCGCGGGCCAGCATCGGCTTGAGCATGTTGCCGGCGTCGACCGCGCCCTCCGCCGCTCCGGCTCCGACGATCGTGTGGAGCTCGTCGATGAACGTGACGATCTCGCCCTCGCTCTCAGCGATCTCGCGAAGGACG
>JBKOXF010000053.1:0-8276 GCA_046724795.1 Actinomycetota bacterium
CGATCGCCGACATGGTTCGGCTGGCGCTGCGCGGCGAGTTCGTCCCGTACGGGGTGAACGTGTCCGCGGGCGCCGAGGTCCCGGAGGTGGTCAGGCCGTTCCTGCCACTGGCCGAGCGACTCGGGGCCGTCCTCACCGGCCTGGCCGAAGGCGCGATCTCCAGTGTGTCGTTCGA
The DNA here is from genome assembly GCA_046724795.1 of Actinomycetota bacterium. Taxonomy (GTDB): domain Bacteria; phylum Actinomycetota; class UBA4738; order UBA4738; family JACQTL01; genus JBKOXF01. Next base: position 176 of record JBKOXF010000053.1, read on the forward strand.
GTATCTCGGGCGCATCGCCGAGGCCGACACTCGCGTCCTCACGCTGGCCGCGCTGAAGGGGTGCCTGGCGGCCGTCGTCCACGAGCCGGTCTCGTTCGTGAACGCGCCGGTGATCGCCCGCGAGCGGGGGATCAGCGTGACGGAGACGAAGTCCACGGTGTCCAGCGACTACGTGAACCTCATCACGCTGCGGGCGTCGACGGAGGCGGGCGAGGTGAGCGTCGGCGGAACCCTCGTCGGCAAGCGCGACGGTGAGCGCATCGTCCGCGTGTACGACTTCGACATCGACCTCGCGCCCGCCGCGCACATGACGTTCTTCCTGTACGAGGACCGCCCGGGTGTGATCGGTCGGGTCGGAACGATCCTCGGCGAGGCCGGCGTCAACGTCGGCGCCGCGGTCGTTGCCCGGAAGGCCCAGGGCGGCTCGGCGTTGATGACCCTCACCACCGACGGGCCAGTTCCGCCGGAGATTCAGGAACGGATCGTCGCCGAGATCGGCGCCGACCGCGCCCGTTCCATCGTGGTCCCCTAGCTCGAGCACTCGCCGGGTATCCTGGTGTCTCGAGCCTGACCCCGAGGAGGATCCGGATGCCGCTCACGCCCGTCGAGAAGATCTGGATGGACGGAGAGCTCGTGGCCTGGGAGGACGCGAAGGTCCACGTCCTGTCGCACGCGCTCCACTACGGGACGGGCATCTTCGAAGGCGTACGGGCGTACGAGACGAAGCGCGGTGCCGCAGTGTTCCGCCTCGACGACCACGTCCGCCGGTTCTTCCGCTCGGCGCAGATCCACCACATGGAGCTCCCCTTCTCCCCGGAGGAGATCTCGCAGGGCATCAGGGACACCGTGAAGGCGAGCGGGCTCGAGAGCTGTTACATCCGGCCGTTGGCGTTCCGCGGCTATGGCGAGATGGGGCTGAACCCCCTGCTCGCCCCCATCAACGTCTCGATCGCCGTGTGGCCCTGGGGGGCGTACTTGGGTGAAGAGGGCCTGGAGAACGGCGTGCGTGCGAAGATCTCGAGCTGGAAGCGGAACGACCACAGCATGATCCCGCCGTCGGCGAAAGCCACCGGGCAATACGTGAACTCAGCGCTGGCCAAGGTCGAGGCGCTCAAGGGCGGCTACGACGAGGCCATCATGCTGAACATCCACGGCTACGTGAGCGACGGTTCCGGCGAGAACGTGTTCATCGTCCGCGACGGCGTGCTGTCCACGCCCCCCCTCTCGGCCGGCTGCCTTGACGGGATCACCCGAGATTCTGTCATCACGATCGCCCGCGACCTCGGCTACGAGGTGCAGGAGAAGGATCTCGTCCGGGCCGATCTGTACACGGCCGACGAGGGGTTCTTCGCGGGAACCGCGGCGGAGGTGTGTCCGATCCGCGAGGTCGACGACCGGCCGCTCGGCGCGAACGGCCGCGGTCCGATCACGAAGGAGATCCAGCAGACGTTCTTCGCCGCGGTCCGCGGCGAGATGGACAAGTATCAGCGCTGGCTCTCGTTCGTGAATGACTGACTGTTTGGAGACGCTTCCCGGCAGGCGCATCGACGCCAACGGACTGTCGTTCCACGTGGTCGACGAAGGCTCCGGCGACGACGCCGTGGTGCTGCTGCACGGGTTCCCGGACTCCTCGTACCTCTGGCGCAAGCAGATCCCGGCCCTGACCGACGCGGGGTTCCGTGTGATCGCACCCGATCTCCGTGGCTTCGGGCAGTCCGACAAGCCGCCGGACGTCGGGGCGTACGCGATGCGAACGCTGGTCCAGGACGTGAACGGGATCATGGATGCGCTCGGGGTCGAGCGCGCGCACGTCGTGGGGCACGACTGGGGTGCCTCGCTTGCCTGGGCCGTCGCGAGTTTCCTGCCCGAACGGGTCCACAAGCTGGTGGTGCTCACCGTCGGGCACCCCACGGCGTTCGCCCGCGCGATGATCACGACGTCCCAGGGTCTCCGAGCCTGGTACATGTTCTTCTTCCGGATCCCGGGGCTCTCCGAATGGGAGAACTCGCGCAATGACTTCGCGACGTTCCGCAGGGGATTCCGCAGCCCGGACATCGGTCGGGAGATCGAGGCCCTATCCCCGCCCGGTGCCCTCACCGCCGGTCTGAACTGGTACCGGGCGAACGTCCGTCCGGGCCGGCGGCCGAAGCTGCCGAACGTGTCTGCGCCGACCATGGGTGTGTGGGGTAGTAAGGACCCGGCCCTCACGGAGCAGCAGATGCGAGGATCCGGTGAGTTCGTCGACGGCCCGTTCCGGTATGAGCGCATCGAGGCCGGGCACTGGATGATGCTGAGCCGCCCCGACCAGGTCAACGCGCTGCTGCTCGACTTCCTTCAGGGCTCCTGACCTGCGGTTTTCCGGCACTGCGGTCCGGGTAGGTCGTGAGTGAGCCTTTCGAGAGGAGGACTCAACATGGGTCAGATGGAAGGCAAGTTCGACAAGATGCGTGGGCGCATCAAGGAGTCGTGGGGCGTCCTGACCGACGACGACATCGACCGCGCTCAGGGCAAGATCGACCGCCTCGTCGGCACCATCAAGGAGAAGACCGGCGAGTCCGCGGATTCGATCCGGGACAAGCTCAACAAGCTCGCGTCCTGACGGACGCGAGCTTCGCGTGAGGTGAGAGGCCGGGCCCGAACGGGCCCGGCCTCTACACTTGTCGCCCATGAGCGTCCGATGCAGGTTCGCGCCCGCTCCAAGCGGCCAGCTCCACGTTGGGGGAGCTCGCACCGCGCTCTTCAACTGGCTGTTCGCGCGTCATGCCGGCGGAGTGTTTGTCCTCCGGGTCGAGGACACCGACGCCTCGCGGGTCACGGAGGAGTCGGTGGCATCGCTGAAGGACGCGCTGCGATGGCTCGGCCTCGACTGGGACGAGGGGCCCGACGTCGAGGGCCCGTTCGGACCGTACCGGCAGTCGCAGCGGATGGAGCTGTACCGGGATATGGCGGGCGAGCTCCGGGACCGGGGACTCGTGTACCCGTGCTTCTGCACGCCGCAGGAACTCGCCGAGCGGCGGAAGGCCGCGGAGGCCCGTGGCGAGCCGCCCCGGTACGACGGCAGATGCCGCACGCTCACGGACGAGGAGCGCCGCGCGTACGAGGCGGAGGGTCGACCGGCGGCGCTCCGATTCGCCACTCCCGGCAAGGACGTCACGGTCAACGACCTCATCAGAGGGGAGGCCACGTTTCCCGCGAACGACATCGAGGACTTCATCGTGATGCGTTCGAACGGGACGCCGACGTATCTCCTCGCAGCGGCAGTCGACGACCACCGGATGCAGATGACCCACGTCATCCGGGGAGAGGACCTGTTCGCATCAACGCCGCGGCAGCAGCTCCTGTTCGAAGCGTTCGGCGCCGAGCCGCCGAAGTACGCGCACGTCCCGCTCATCGTGGGCCCCGACCGGCAGCCGTTGTCCAAGCGGCACGGGGCGGTCGCGGTCGAGACGTTCCGGGAAGAAGGCATCCTGCCCGAGGCGCTGTTCAACTACCTGGCGCTCCTCGGATGGTCTCCCGGCGACGAGGAGGAGATCCTCCCTCGCAATGAGCTGATCCGACGGTTCGACATCACGGCGGTGCAACACCACCCGGCGGCGTTCGACCAGCAGAAGCTGGAATGGATGAACGGGCACTACATCCGGGAACTCTCCGACGACGAGCTGGCCGCCCGGGTGTCTTCCGTGCTGGCGGATGCCGGACTCAGCCCGGACGAGGCCACCGTTCGAGCAGCCGTTCCGCTGATCAAGGAGCGGATGAAGCGTTCGTCCGAGGCCGTCGACCTGTTGCGGTTCCTCTTCGCTGATGTGGAACCGGACGACCGTGCCATCCAGGTGATCGCGAAGGTCGGGCGGGAGCATCTGGAGGAGGCGGCGTCGCGGCTGGAAGCGGTGGAGGAATGGCGCGCTCCTGAGATCGAGCGGGTCCTCACCGATCTCCAGGAGTCATCGGGCCTGTCCCGACGCGATGCCTGGCAGCCCATCCGGGCCGCGGTCACGGGGAGCACGATCTCCCCACCCCTGTTCGAGTCGATCGAGCTGTTGGGGAAGCAGCGAACGCTCGAGCGACTCCGGCGGGCGGCGCGATCGGCTGCCGACGAATAGCGTCGTAATCCGATAAATCTCTCATATCACCCAGAACGTCGGCCGTGGCCCGACGTTCGTCCGCGTGAAGAAGGCGTCATCAAAGTACTGACCGCGCCCGAACCATCCTGTACCGTTATCCCCGACAAAACCCCTGGTCACCGTTCGGAAGGACGCCAACGCCACTCGTGTCGACATGAGCATCGACGAACAGGGGGGCGGAGAGTTGGTTCGCATCACCGACGACGGACGGGCAACGTGAACTCCCCACTCACCCCATCGGGCGGCCGGCGCCGGCACTCCGTCGGTAGCGTTCGCGTATTGATCGCCGAGGACAAGGACGCGTTCCGGCGCGCGATGAGCGACCTCATCAGCGGCGAGGACGGCATGGAGTTGGTGGCCGGGGCCGCCGACGCGCAGGAGGCCATCGATCTCGCGGAGCGGTTGCGGCCCGACGTCGCGCTGCTCGACGTGAAGATGCCGGCGGGCGGTGGTCCGCGAGCGACGCGGGAGATCCGGCGCAGATCGCCGAACACTCGGATCATCGCGCTGTCCGCGTACGAGGATCGAACGTTCGTTCTGGAGATGCTCCAGGCCGGCGCGACGGGCTATCTGGTGAAGGGAACGGCCGCGACGGACATCGTCGACGCGATCAGGCGTGCCGACGAGGGCAAGGGAACGCTGTCTGCCGAGGTCACCGCCGACGTCATCGATGAGCTGTCTGGCCAGCTGGAGCGGCGTGATCGTGAGGCCGACGTGCGTCGCGGCCAGCTCGAGCGTGTGAAGCGCGTCATGGACGCGAACGGCCCGCACGTGGTGTTCCAGCCGATCCTCGACCTCGAGACCATGCATGCCGTGGGTGTGGAGGCACTGTCCAGGTTCGACCCGGAGTTCCCGGGGCCTCCCGATGTGTGGTTCGCCGACGCCGCGGCCATCGGCATGCTCACGGATCTGGAGCTGGCGGCGGTGCGAAGTGCGCTCTCGCACATGCCGGACATCCCGCGCGAGGCCTGGATGTCGGTCAACGTCTCCCCGGAGACGGCCATGTCCTCCGGATTCCTCGAGTCGGTGGGGCCCCACGCCGAGCGCTTGGTGATCGAGATCACGGAGCACGCTCCGGTCGACGACTACGACGCGCTGAACGAGTCGCTCGGGGCGTTCCGCGACGAGGGTGGCAGGTTGGCCGTCGACGACGCCGGCGCCGGGTTCTCCAGCCTCCGCCACATCCTTCGGATCACCCCGGACTACATCAAACTCGACGGCGCGCTCACCCGCGGCATCGACTCCGATCAGACCAGACGCGCATTGGGCGCCGCGCTGATCTCCTTCGCGTCGGAGATCGGGGTCCCCATCATCGCCGAGGGCATCGAGACCCAGGAGGAGGTCGACGCGCTCCGCGCGCTGAAGGTCTCCTGGGGCCAGGGGTTCTTCCTCGGGGAACCGGCTCCGCTTCCCTCGTCGAACGCGGTCGGCTCACGCTGAACAGGGACTACCCGGGGTCCGCCGGCTCCGGGGCGGCCTCCAGCGTCGACCGGTAGGGAGCGAGCATCCGGCCTGCCACGTACTGGATGATGCCCGCGATCGGCACGGCGATCAGTGCGCCCCAGAACCCCCAGAGCTCCGCCCCGACGATGACCGCCAGCAGCGTGACGACGGGATGGAGGTCGAGGGTTCCCTTGATCACGATGGGCGAAAGGATCCACCCGTCGATGAGATGGGCCACGATCATGATCACGCCGGCGACGAGGAGGAACGACGGCGGCTTCGTGAGGAGCGCCACCATGAGGACCGGGACCGCGCCGATCCACGAACCGAGCACCGGGATGAGGTTCGCGATGCCCACGAAGATCCCGAGCACCAGCCAGAACGGCATCCCGATCGCCCACAGGCCGATCGTGACCAGCGAGCCGACGACGGCGGAGACGATCAACCGAGAACGGACGTAGCCGGTGACCATGCGGCCCATCTCGCTGATGAACTGCGTCACCTGCTCGCGCCTGGCGCGCGGGACCATGGCCAGCGAGCCCCGCCCGATCTCGGGGAGCGACAGCAGGATCACGTAGCCTAGGATCCCGCCGAACACGATCGTGAGGCCGATGTGGGCGATGGCCGCCGCCGCCGCGCCGACCTTGTCGAGGATCAGCGCCGTCCCCACCTGATGGTCATGGATGAAGTTCAGGGCGTTCGTTCCGATCGCGTGCACCAACGAGTTGTCCGACGCGGCGAATCGCGCGAAGACGCCGCCCTGTCCGACCAGACCTGGCGCCTGGTTCACGAGGGAACGGCCCTGGTCCACGATCACCTGGATGAGGAAGGCCAGCAGCGGGGGCACGCCGATCGCCACCGTTCCGAACACCAGGGTAGCGGCGCTCCGACGATGGAGGCCGGTTCGCCCCAGGAGCTTCACGAGCGGGTTCAGCGCCAGCACCACGATGCCCGCCACGGCCAGGTACGGAAGCACGCCGGCCACTTTGGAGAGGGCGAACACGATCAGTCCGATCACGATCGCGATCCCCACGCCGGTCCACGCCACCACCCCCCAGGCCAGGAGCCTGCGACCACGGGATTCCGGCGGGACCACCCGATCGAGCTGTTCCAGCATCGCCGGTATTCTCCCCGTTATGGAGCCCGGAGCGATCATCGATCGCGATCAATATCGCGCCGAGCCGGCGGACATATCCCCCTGGCGGCTGCACGCCTGATGCGGGACTTCAATCAGCAGGTCATCGAGGAGTTCCGAGCCAACGCCGGACGTGTCGGCGGGCCGTTCGAGGGGCTTCCGCTCGTGCTCGTGCATCATCGCGGCGCCCGAACCGGTGTCGAACGGGTGAGCCCGCTGGCATACCAGCAGCTCGAGGACGGCGCTATCGCAGTCTTCGGTTCGAAGGGCGGTGCTCCGACGAATCCCAGCTGGTTCCACAACCTGGTCGCGAACCCGCGGGCTCGTGTGGAGGTCGGGACGGAGACGTATGACGTCATCGCGCGCGTGGCGGACGGGGAGGAGCGGGAGCGCATCTGGGAGAAGCAGAAGGCCGATCACCCCCAGTTCGCGGGCTACGAGACCAACACGGCCCGGCAGATACCGGTGGTGATCTTGGAGCGGGTCAGCTGAACGGGTTGCGCCCACCGTGCCGGTGCCGATGAGGAGAGCGCGGATGTCCCGGTACCTGCGACCGGGTACTGGCGGCCTGAAGTGGGAACTGTTCGCCGAGCATGAACCCCGATTCTAGAATCGCCAGATCTTGCGGGGGCGTCTGGTCGGCCAGGGGCGCGAGGCCGAGATCTTTGAGTGGAGCGAAGGCGCAGTGCTGCGCCTGATGCGCGATCCGTCGGGGGGAAAGCGGGCGGAGCAGCAGGCCGCGGCGATGAGAGCCGCGCGCGAGGCCGGCGCACCGGTCCCGGCGGTCCGCGAGCTCGTGGAGGTGGACGGACGCCCCGGGTTGGTGATGGAGCGCGTCGACGGCCTCGCCATGATGGACCTCCTCGCCCGCGGGCCCTGGAAGCTCTTCTCGATGGCCCGGCAGCTCGGCGAGCTCCACGCGCAGATCAACGCGATCGGGGCGCCCCCGGTCGTGCCGGATCAGCGCGAGTACTTGCGGGGCCGGATCGTCGAGGTCGGCGACCTCATTCCCCCGAAGCTGTCGACGTGGGCCTTGGAGGTGCTCGACGGCCTTCCCGACGGCGACCGTCTGTGCCACGGCGACTACCACGTGAGCAACGTCCTGATCGGTCGGAACGGGCCGATGGTGATCGACTGGACCCGCGTGACACGCGGCCATCCCACCGGGGATCTCGCTCGCTCGCTCCTGCTCACGCACATGGGCGAGGTCCCGCCTGGGACGCCCCTGATGATTCGCGCCCTTCGACGCCCAGGTCAGGGTCTGTTCAACCAAACGTATGAGCGCGCGTACCGGCGGGGGATCGAGGTCGACGACGCGTCGCTCGAGGGATGGAAGGTGGCGCAGATCGCGGCGCGGTTCTCCGAGCGGATCGAAGTGGAGTATCCGCGGCTCGTTCGGTTC
>JBKOXF010000022.1:0-10772 GCA_046724795.1 Actinomycetota bacterium
CCGCACGGCGCGCGAGGATGCCCGTGACGCACGGGAGGGGCGCGACGAAGCGGAGCGGCGAGCGCATTCGCTCGCGTCACGTGTCCGCGACCTGGAGGGGAAGCTGGAGATGGCGGAGTCGAACCTCCGGACGATCCTTGCCGCGGCGAAGGGCGGCCCCCGAGCCGCTGACAACGTCGGCGACGCCGAGATGGACGCGATCCTCGGGGTGCTCCGGGATCGCAACGAAGAGGTCGCCCGGCCCTCCTAGCTGCTTGCAGTCCATCGCGTGCTAGGCTCGCTGCGCTCGCCCGAGCGCGTTTCCGATCGATCGAAAGGCAGTTGACGCTCGCGATGATGATGGAGGAGGCCAGGCCGGTCTGGGAAGGACGGATCGGCGACACGCTGTTGACGGTGCAGGTGCATCCGTCGGGGCGCATCGCGGCGCAGTGGCGAGGCAAGACCGGGAACGAACGGCGCGTCGTGGTCAACACGATCGAGGAGCTCGAGCGATCGGTGCTCTTCCAGCTCATGCTCACCGCGCCACCCGACCAGTCGGCGGTTCCGGGGGAGATCGTTCAGGCGGTACAGCAGGCGCGGGTCGGCCTTCCCGATCCGACGCAGGCTCCGAGAGCCCCTCGGAAGAAACGGCGCCCCCCACGCCGGCCCGGGCCTCGGCCCCGCGGCAGGCGCTAAGCGCTCGCTCCCTCCCACACCTCCGGGTTCAGCAGCGTCGGCGGCCGGCGTCCCTCCAGCCCGGCGATGAGGTTCTCCGCCGCGAGCATGCCCATGGCGTCGCGGGTCGCGACCGTCGCGCTACCCAGGTGCGGCACGATCACCGCATTGTCCAGCTCGAGCAGACCGGGGTTGACCTCGGGTTCCTTCTCGAACACGTCGAGGCCCGCGGCGAAGATCTCGCCCGAGCGGAGCGCCTCCACCAGCGCCTCCTCGTCGATCACCGGCCCGCGCGAGGAGTTCACCAATACCGCAGTGGACTTCATCCTCGCGAACTGCTCGGGGCCGAACAGGTGACGGGTCTCCGGCGTGAGCGCGACGTGGATCGAGATGAAGTCGGATTCCGCCAGCAGGTCCTCGAACTCGCGGAACTCCGCCTGATGCTCGCGTTCCACTTCCGGTGGCGGCCGGAACAGGTCGAAGTAGAGGATGCGCATCCCGAAGCCGCGAGCACGGGCGGCGACGGCCTGGCCGATCCGCCCGAACCCCACGACGCCGAGCGTCGCATCGTGGACGTCCTGCCCGAGCATCATCTCCGGACCCCACACCCATGGCGTGCGAGAGCGCAGGAACCGGTCGCCCTGCGGGATGCCGCGCGCCGCCGCCATCAGGAGAGCCCACGCCAGGTCGGCGGTTGTTTCAGTGAGGACCTCGGGCGTGTTCGTCGCCATCACTCCGCGCCGGGTGCACTCCTCGACATCGATGTTGTCGAATCCAACGGCGTAGTTCGCGACGATCTTCAGCTGCTCGCCGGCCGCCTCCAGGAACTCGGCGTCGACGCGTTCCGTCAAGAGCGTGACGGCGCCGTGCTTCGCCCGCACCCGTTGGAGCAGCTCATCGCGGGGGATGGCCTCGGGGGGGCCCTGCCACACATCCGCGTCGCAGCGGTCCAGGACGAACTGCATCGGTGTGGGCGGGAGGCGCCGCGTCACCAGCACCGGCCAGCCCGTCACCGTACGAGCTCCGGGAGAACCGACTCCATCGCGTCGAGCGCGGCGCGGAGCTTCTCGACCGAGTTCGCGTAGGACAGCCGGAGATACCCTTCGCCCTGACGCCCGAAGGCAGTCCCCGACAGGCACGCCACGCCGCCTCGCTCCAGCAGCGCGACCTCGAGCTCCTTGGAAGGTAGGCCCAGATCGCGGATGTTCGGGAACGCGTAGAACGCACCGTCGGGCTCCACGCACGTGACGCCGGGGATCGCGTTCAGTCCCGCGACGACGACGTCGCGTCGGCGCCTGAACTCGGCGACCATGTCGTCGACCGGGTCCCACGGGCCGTTCAGCGCGGCGATCGCGGCGTGCTGGCTGAACGCCGACGTGCACGACACCGAGTTGATGACGAGCCGGGTCACGGGCTCCACCAGCCACTGCGGGAACACGCCGAAGCCGAGCCGCCACCCGGTCATGGCGAACGTCTTGGACCACCCGTCCAGGAGGATCGTTCGTTCCGCCATGCCGTCGACGTCGAGGACGCTGGCATGTCGGCCGCCGTACCGGATGGCCCAGTACACCTCGTCCGAGAGCACCACGAAGTCGTGCCGCTTCGCGAGGTCGGCGATGGCCGCGCAATCCTGCTCGGACAACGCGCTGCCGCACGGGTTGTGAGGAGAGGAGAGGATGACCAGCTTCGTCCGCTCGCCCACGAGCGACGCGAGCTCCTCCGCATCGACCCGGAACTCGTTCTCCTCCCGCAACGGGATCGGGACGGGCCGGGCTCCGACGAATGCAGCGATGGACTCGTACATCGGGAACCCGGGGTCGGGGTAGACGATCTCGTCGCCATCCTCGCAGAGCGCCAGCATCGAGTACCACATGATCGGCTTCGCGCCGGGGGTGACCACCACGCGATCCGCGGTGGTCTCCTGCCGCCCGGTTCTGGAGAGGAACTCCGCGACGGCCTCCCGGAGCGGAGGGATCCCGGGAGCGGGGACGTAATGGGTGGCGCCGCCCCGCATCGCTTCGGCAGCCGCCTCGACGATGTGGGCCGGCGTGTCGAAGTCCGGTTCTCCGAGCTCCAGGTGGATCACAGGACGGCCCGTAGCCTCCAGGGCGTTGGCCCGGATCAAGACCTCGAACGCGGACTCGGTTCCGAGCCTGTCCATCCGCCCGGCGAGCTCCATGGCGTCACCCCTCGTCCGACCCGCCCGTATTGAGCAGGGCGGGCCTGGTTCGTCCCTGATTTGTTGACATTATCGTTCGGGCTGCTCCACAGTGTCCCCCACCAGCGGTCTTCGGGTGGGGACCCAGACTTCTGGGAGTGAACGTGGCGCCCAACCGGCCTGAGACCGAGCACGAAGCCCTTCGGCACGCGGCTGCCATCCTGGACTCCGCGGACGACGCCGTCATCGGAAAGACCATGGACGGCACGATCGTGAGCTGGAACGCTGCCGCCCAACGCATGTACGGCTACACGCCGGAGGAGGCCATCGGCCGCAACGTCTCGATGCTCGTCCCGCCCGACCGGCCGAACGACGTTCTGCAGATCCTGGAGCGGCTCCGGGCGGGCGAGCGGGTGGAGCACTACGAGACCATGCGGATGGCCAAGGACGGGCGGCGCCTGTGGGTCTCCCTCACCATCTCCCCGATCCGGGACGAGTCCGATCGGATAATCGGCGCCTCCGCCATCGCCCGGGACATCACCGAGCGGCGCAAGCTCGAGCAAGAGCGGCGCGAGCTCCTGGAAGGCGAGCAGGAGGCCCGCAGTCGGGCCGAGCAGGCCGAAGCGCGTCTGGATTTCCTGGTTCGTCTGAGCGCCGCTGCTGGTTCGTCGCTGGACTACCGGCAGGCCCTCGACTCGCTGGCAGGCATCCTGGTCGAATCGATGGCCGACATCTGCACGATCGATCTGGTGGTGTCGGGCGAGCTGGAGCGTGTGTCCGTCGTGCACCGCGAGCCGGCGATGCAAAAGATGGCGGAGCGGATCCGCGAGTTCCCGGCGGATCTGCAACGAGACTCCGTCATCCCGCGTGTCCTTCGGACCGGCGTCGCCGAGGTCCAGTCGTTCCTGTCCGAGGATGAGATGGCGGGCATGGACCGGTTGGACGAGCGGCGTGAGCTGTTCCGGGCGCTCGGGTTGGTGAGCCGGATGTGCGTCCCACTCGTCGCGAGAGGCCACGTGATCGGCGCGGTGATGCTGCTGTCCACGAACCCCGACCGTCACTACACCCAGGACGATCTGGACCTCGTGACCGGGCTCGCGGACCGGATCGCGCTCGCCGTCGACAACGCTCGCCTCCACCAGGAGACGGAACGGGCCGTCGTCCTCAAGGACGAGTCCCTATCGCTCCTCGACACGCTGCTGGCGTCCGCGCCGGTGGGGCTCGCGTTCGTGGACCGCGACTTTCGCTACGTCCGCATCAACGAGACCCTGGCCGCGTTGAACGGGGCTCGGCCCGAGGAGCATCTCGGCAGGACGGTGCGCGAGATGGTCCCGACGCTCGCCGATTTCATCGAGCCGCTCTACCACAGGGTCCTCGAGACGGGCGAACCGATCCTCGACGTGGAGATGAGCGGAACCCGGCCGGGCCGGCCGGATTCCGAGGGGACGTGGGTGGCGAGCTATTACCCGGTCAAGGGCGCGGACGGGCAGGTCATCGGTGTCGGGGCCGCCGTGGTGGACATCACCGAGCGGAAGCACACGGAGGACGAGCTGCGGGGGATCCGCCAGGAGCTCACGGACCAGCTGGAGGACGCGACGAAGCTCCTCCAGCTCTCCGGCCGGCTCTCCGTGAGCCTGGATCTGCAATCCGTCCTGGACGAGGTTCTGGCGTCGGTCGTCGCGCTCCAAGGCGCCGATACCGGCGTGCTGCGCCTCCACGAGCCCGAGACGGACGAGCTCGTGGTGGCAGCCAGCCTCGGTGTTGGCGAGGAGTACCTCGAGATCCTGGGTCGCGTGCCGGCCCGAGCCGGCGTGTGGGGGCGAGCCTTCGCGGAAGGCAGGCCGTTCATCTCCGAGGACGTCGAGACCGATCCGGCGTTCGAGGGGTTCCGCCAAGCGGCCCGCGCGGGCGGCTACCGCGCCGTCTACACGAGCCCACTGATCACCCGGCGCGGCGAGATCATCGGGACGCTGGCGACGCACTTCCGTGAGCCGAGGAAGCCGAGCGATCGCGAGCTCCGGCTCATCGAGCTGTACGCCCTGGAGGCGTCGGACGTCATCGACAACGCCCGGTTGTACCGGGAGGCGAAGCTCACCCAGGAGCGCCTGGAGTTCCTCTCGGAGGCGAGTCGCATCCTGTCTGGATCCCTCGATTACAACCGGACGTTGCGACACTTGACCCAGTTGGTCGTGCCACGGCTCGCCGACTGGTGTTCGATCGACGTGAAGGAGGAGGACGGGACGATCCGGCAGGTGGGCGTGGCTCATGCCGACCCCGAGAAGGTGAAATGGGCCCTCGAGCTCCAGAAGAAGTATCCGCCGGATCCGGACGCCCCAACGGGCGCGCCGAACGTGATCCGCACGGGTCAGGCCGAGCTTCTTCCAGAGGTTCCCGAGGAGCTCATCGAGGCTGCGATCGGCGACGACGAGGAGCTTCGTCGGATCGTCGACGAGATCGGGTTCTACTCCGTGATGGTGGTCCCGCTCACCGCGCGGGGGCGGACCCTCGGCGCGCTCAGCATGATCACGACGAAGGAGTCGGGGAAGCGCTACGGGCCCCGAGACCTGGCCTTCGCGGAAGAGCTCGCGCGAAGAGCTGGGCAGGGGGTGGACAACGCTCGCCTCTACTCCGAGCAGCGCCATATCGCGCGGACCCTTCAGTCCAGTCTGCTCCCGCCCGAGCTCCCCGCGATCGGCGGCGTCGAGGTGGCGGCGGTGTACCGGGCCGCCGGCGAGGGGACCGAGGTGGGTGGTGACTTCTACGATGTCTTCGAGACGTCTCGCGACGAGTGGGCCATGGTCATGGGCGACGTCTGCGGCAAGGGACCCGAGGCGGCGGCGGTCACCGGGCTGGCCCGCTACACGATCCGGGCCGCCGCGATGCGCGAGCAGGATCCCTCGTCGATCCTCGCAATCCTGAACGACGCGATCCGCCGCCAGCGCAGCGACATGCGCTTCGCCACCGTCGCGTACGCCCGGATGGTGCGTCGCAACGGGGTCGTGGAGGTGGAGGTGGCCTGCGGCGGCCATCCGCTCCCGCTGGTCCTGCGCAAGGACGGCACGGTGCAGAGCGTCGGGCGCCCCGGAACCCTCCTCGGCATCTTCGAGGACGCGGAACTCGCGGACGACCACGCGACACTCGAGCCTGGGGACGCCTTCGTTCTCTACACCGACGGGATCAGCCAGGAGCGGGCCCCGGGGGGCGGTCTCACCGAGCAGGACCTCGGTGAGCGCCTCGCCAAGACGGCCGGGCTGCCCCCCGACGAGATCGCTGAACGACTGGTAGCCACGACGGCCGGCGAGGATCCCAGCGAGACGCGGGACGACGTGGCCGTCCTCGTGCTTCGCGTCGGCCCATGACACTCGCCACCACCATCACGCGAGCCGAACCCGGCGTGGTCGTCGTCGCGTTCAAAGGGGAGCTGGACATCTCTCGCGCCGACGAGGTCGAGCTCGAACTGGAGCGCGTGGAGGCCGACGGGCCGGAGATCCTGGTCCTCGACCTGCGCGGTCTGGAGTTCCTCGACTCGACCGGACTGCGGATCGTCCTTAGCGCCGACACCCGAGCTCGTCGCGCCGGGCGCCGGATTGTCATCGTCCCCGGTCCGGAGAAGGTGCAGCGCGTGTTCCGCATCACGCTGCTCGATCGGCGTTTTGATTTCGTGAACTCACCCGAGGAAGTGAGAGGTCAACGTGACTCCGACGATTGACCTCCGACTCCCGGTGGGCCCGCTCGCTCCGGGCGACGCTCGACACGCCCTGGATCGACTGACCGGCGTGGTCGGCACGGGCCGCCTCGAGGAGCTTCGCCTCCTGGTGTCGGAGCTCGTGACCAACAGCGTCCGGCATGCGGGGTTGACCCCTGGGGAGTGGATCGAGTTCCGCGTCGACGTGTCGGGTGCCCTCGTCCGGGTCGAGGTTGCGGACCGCGGACCGGGCTTCGTCACGGCCCGGAGCGTCCCCAGCATGTACCAGGACTCCGGGTGGGGGCTCTATCTCGTCGAGCAGATCGCCGACCGCTGGGGAGTCAGCAACGAGGGCGGCACCTGCGTGTGGTTCGAGGTGGACCTGTAGGGTAACCAGCTCTGGCTCGCCGTCGAGGCATCGGCCTCACTGGCGAGGCCTTGATCGTCAGGTCTCGCGCAGGAACTGGGCGACGCGCTCCGCGATCTCCTCGCCCTTGTCTTCCTGCAGGAAGTGTCCGGCTCCCGCGACCGTCTCGGCGGGGGCGGCGCCGGGGATCAGCTCGGACATGCGCTCGGCGGTCTTCGGACTGAAGATCGGATCGGAGTCGGAGAACAACACGAGCGCCGGCTTCTCCCACATCCGGAGCTGGTCGCGTACTCGGCGCATCGGCTCGGCGGACGGATGGTCGTCGCCGGTGGCGACGAGCTCGGGGAACATGAGGACGCCCGACTTCGACTCTGGAACCGGCCACGGAGCGTCGTAGGCCTCGACGACCTCCGGAGGCAGCGCGCCGCCCGCGGTGACGTTCACGAGCTGCCCGGGCCGGAGATCCGTTCCCACACGGCGAACGAAGTCGCGGAACCGGAACCAGGCTTCGTTCGGCGGGCGGCCCGAGTAGATGCCGGTGTTGAGGATCACCAGCCGCGTTACGCGCTCCGGGTTCTCGACGGCGAATCGGAGTCCGATGGGTCCACCCCAGTCCTGCACGACCACGGTGAGACCGGTGAGGTCGAGTTGCTCGGCGAACCGCGCGATCGAATCGACATGGCGGCCGTACGTGTACCAGTCGCGGTCGACCGGCTTGTCCGAACGGCCGAACCCGAAGTAATCGGGCGCGACGGCCCGAGCGTGCCGCGCGAGGCCCGGGATCATCTTGCGGTACAGGTACGACCAGGTGGGCTCGCCGTGCAGCAGCAGCACCGGCTCGCCCGAGCCCTCGTCGAGGTAGTGAAAGCGCAGTCCGTCCTGCTCAACGTAGTGCGGTTCGAACGGGTACCCCGTCAGGTCGTCGAAGCGCTCCTCGGGCGTGCGGTAGACGTCCACGCGCTCGCTACTCGCTCGCGGCCTCGATCGCCGCCGCGACCTCGCGCTCCCGCGCCGGATCGATCTCGGCGAGCGATCCAGGACCGTCGCCGTTGCTGCCCGAGAGGCTGCGCTTGCGGTCGAGGGCCTGGGCGATCTCCTCGTCGGCCGCCGACAGGTCGTCCGGGTTCATGTCGGCGAAGTCGATCACGCCCATGTCCCGGAACGCCGCCTGTACCTTGTCCCCGAACAGCCCGAGGTCCTTCACCGTCGGGACGATCCGCGAGAACAGCATCTTGCGGAACTCGCGCATGACCTCGGAAGTCTCCACGTACGACAGGCACTCCCTCACGGGGAGCCCGAGGGTCTCCCACACTTCCTCCGCCATGAACCGGTCGCGCATCAGGTAGCTCGCGTACACCACGAACTCCTCGCGTTCGTCGCGCTCGGCCTGGGTGAGCTGCGGGTAGTACTCGCGGAGCGACAGTCGTCCGAATGCCACGTGCCGCGCCTCGTCCTGCATCACGTAGGTCGTGAGCGCCTTCGCCAGTGGCTCCTCGGAGAAGTCGCGGGTCATGGCGAACGCTGCGAGCGCCAGGCCCTCGATCATCACCTGCATCCCGAGGCACAGCATGTCCCAGCGCGAGTCCTTCACGACGTCCTCGAGGATCGACTTGAGGTACGGGTTGATGGGATAGGCCATCTCCACCTTCTCGCGGAGGTATCGGGAGTACGTCTCCACGTGCCGGGCCTCGTCCATGACCTGCGTGGCCGCGTAGAACTTGCAGTCGATGTCCGGAACGGCCGGAACGATCTTCGACGCGCAGATCAGCGCGCCCTGCTCGCCGTGGAGGAACTGCGAGTTCGTCCACGCGCTCATGTGGGTGCGGAGCTCGCGCTTCTCCTTGTCGGTCATCCTCTCGTAGATGTCCGAACCGAAGATCGGGATGTAGACGTCGGGCGCGTTCTCCGGGGAGCCGGGGTCGACCTCGATCGACCAGTCGAGGCGTGTGTTCGTGTTCCACTGCTTCTCCTTGCCCTTTTCGTACAGGGTGAGGAGGCGATCGCGCGACTTGTCGTACTCCCAGTTGAAGACCGTGGTGGCGTCGCCGTCGATGTGCCATTGCGTCTGCTCGACGGGGTGGGCGTAGATCCGGGTGCTCATCGGGTGGCTCCCTTCGGATGGGGCCGCACTGCGGCCATGACGAGCGACGAGATCGCGGCGGCGATCTCATCCGGCGAACGATCGGATGGAGTGATCATGTACGAGACGATGGCGCGGGTGGTTCCGTCCACGACGGTGCGGATGAACTCCTCGTCGGCGTCGGGCACCCGCTCCAACAGGAGCCCGAGCATCGTCTCCCGGGCGCGCACGATCGCCGGCAGCGCTCGCGTCGTGACGTAGGGAAGGAACGCCTGCTGGTCCGACGCGAGCAGGCGGTCGAGCAGCGGATGCTCACGGGCCAGCCGGAGCACGAACGACGTCGATCGCGTCACGGCGGTCTCGAGGTCCTCGTGTTCGACGAACGCCGCGCGGACGCCGTCGAGCATCCGCTCCTCCTCGCGGGACACCAGGGCAATCATCAGGTGATCCTTCGACGGGAAGTAGCGATACACGGTCTGTCGGGACAGACCGGCCCGCTGCGCAACGTCCTCGACGGTCAGGCGCGAGAGCCCGAAGTCCTGGAGCGCGTCGAACGTGGCGTCGAGGATCCGGGCCGGCGTCGTGACACGGACGTCCGTCTCTGCTACCGACATGGGCTTCGCGTGACGGTAGTACGGACTCTGTCACATCGTCAAGCGCGGCTCTTGTGTAGATTGCTCCGTCATGGAACTCCCCGAAGAGCTCGCTTCGCGTCCGCCGCGGAAGGAAGGGCAGCAGCCCAGCGCGACGTTGACGCTGGACGCGTACAGCCGCCTGAAGGGCGAGCTCGACGAGTTGAAGACGACGGGCCGAACGCGCATGGCCGAGCGGCTGCTGGCGGCGCGGGAGCTCGGCGACATCTCGGAGAACGCCGAATACGACTCCGCCAAGGACGAACAGGGGCTGATGGAGGCTCGGATCCGGAAGCTGGAACAGATGCTCCGCGACCCGGAGATCATCGAGACCCCCGCTTCCGCCGACGCCGTGATCGCAGGGATGGTGGTCACGGTGCGGCCCCTCGACGACGACGATCCCGAGGACGAGATCTACCTGCTGGCCGACTCGGCCGAAGAACGAGCGCAAGGGGTGCGAACGATCACGACGACCTCTCCTCTGGGCTCCGCGCTCCTGGGCTCGAAGATCGGGGACGAGGTCGCATACGAAGCGCCGGGTGGGAAGTTCCGGTACCAGGTGGTCGAGTTCCGTCCGATGGGCGCCTGACGCCCCTCAGCAGCCCGGGACCGACGCGACCTCGGACAGGATCCGGTCGAGGGCGATCGTCTCGTTCACGGCGTTGCCGGTGAGGATCGAAGTCCGCCACGACGTCACGTCCTGAGCCAGCCTCGTGAGCGAAGCCGCGGCGATGGATTGGCCGCTCCCCGCCGCCGTCGTGGCGTCGGCGGCGAGCGCCGATCCGATCGAGGCGAGCGTCGGAACCTGTGTCCGGGCCGCGCCACCCTGCTTGATGTTCGTCAAGGCCGTCGTGAGCCGGTCGACGTCGTGACAGTACGAGGGCGACTGGGCGTTCGCGCCGCCTCCACCGCCGTGGCCGTAGAGCCATAGGCCGCCGCTGATCACCAGCGCCGCCACGAGACCCCCGAGGCGCATGCTCATGGTCGTCCGCATACACGGAAGTTGTCGGCAGGTCGGCCCGGCTAGCTGAGCTTGTTCAGCACCCGGAGGATCCAGGGCTCGAACGCACCGACGTCCTTGCCCGCCTCCATCTCGCGGTCCTGCTTCTTCAGTGCCCGGCGGCTGATCCGTTCCCCCAGGAACGCGACGGGCTCCGGCGGGAACTTCTTGGCCGGCTGCACCATCAGGAGATGCG
>JBKOXF010000069.1:0-10146 GCA_046724795.1 Actinomycetota bacterium
CGTGATCGAACGCGTGCGTCCGGAGCTCGGCGGCCAGGCGGAGCGTCTCCGGTGACGTGCTCTGATATTGGAACCGTCCGGTGTCGGTGACGATCCCCGCGTACAGGGACGCCGCGGAACTCGTGGGGATGTCGCCGCCCATCCGCTTCATCAGCCGGTACACCATCTCCGCGGTCGAGGAGGCCGCGGGGTCGATCAGCGGGATCGTCCCCACGCCCTCGTTCGAGAGGTGGTGGTCGATCCAGATCAGTTCCTTGGCCCGGTTCGCGGCCCCGAGCAGGGCGCCCAGCCGGTCGGTCGACGCGCAATCGAGCGTCACCATCACCTCCGGCGCCTTGGGGAACTCGTTCGGCGGGACGAGCGCGCCGGCACCGGGCAACGCGTCCACCCACCGGGCATGCTCGAACGGGACGTTGCCGTAGGAGCACACGACCTTGGTGCCGCGTGCCTTCAGGAACTCCGCGAGCCCGAGCATCGAACCGAGGGCATCGGGATCGGGGTTGATGTGGCACGCCATCGCCACCTCTGTCGCGTCCATCAGCGCCTCGGCGGCCCGATCAAGCTGGTCGGCCATGATCCTCCCGGTGGATCTGTTCGAGGAGCTCCTCGACCCGGTCGCCGCGCGCAACGGCATCGTCCTCGGCGAACTCGAGCTCCGGCGTCACCTTCATCCTGATCTCCTTGCCGACCACCGAACGTAGCCGAGGCGTCGCGGAGCGAAGTGCCGCGCGCGTCGCCTTGTGATCGCGGTCTTCCCCGAGCACCGTGTAGAAGACGCGAGCCTTCCGTAGGTCCGCGGTGATTCGAACGCCCGTCACCGTGACGAATCCGAGCCGGGGGTCTTTCAGCCGCTGGATCTCCTCGGCGACCACCTCGCGGAGCTCCTCCGACACGCGCTGAAGCCGGTCCGTCATCTCAGTCATCCTCCGGGTAGTGCAGCGTCAGGTCGGTGTCGATGAATTCCAGGCGAGGCCACGTAGCGACGTATCTCTCCACCTGCTGCAAGACCCGCTTCACGTGGTAGGACTCAGCCGCCGTCGCCGCGACCGCGATCGTCGTGCGTTGCCACAGGTCCTGATGATCCACCTCGGACACGGACACGTTGAACTTCTGCCGGATCCCTGCGGTGAGCCCCTTCACGACGTGCCGCTTCTCCTTCAGGGATCCGCACCCCGGGATCCGGAGGTCGAACCGCGCCAGCCCGACGAGCATCCGGGGTCAGGCTACAGGCTCCGGGCAACCTCGCGGACCTCGAACGCCTCGATGACGTCGCCTTCTTTCAGGTCGTTGTAGCCCTCGAGCCCGATGCCGCACTCGAAGCCCTCCGCGACCTCGCGAACGTCGTCCTTGAACCGCCGGAGCGACGAGATCGTGCCCTCGTAGATGATGACGCCATCGCGGACCAGGCGAGCGCGCGAGCCGCGCGTGATCGTTCCTCTGGTGACGTAGCATCCGGCGATGGTTCCCGAGCGCGGGACCCGAAACAGCGCGCGGACCTCGGCGGACCCCAGCTCGTTCACCCGCTCTTCCGGGGCCAGCAGGCCGGAGAGGGCGTTGCGAATGTCGTCCGTGGCCTCGTAGATGACCCGATACAGCCGGACGTCGACGTGCTCCTTCTCGGCAGCGTCGGTCGCAGCCGCCGTGGGTCGGACGTTGTACCCGATCACCACGGCCTGCGAAGCCTGCGCCAGCGCGACGTCGTTCTCGGTGATGGCTCCGACGCCCCGGTGGATCACGCGAACCCGGACCTCCTCGGACGGCAGCTTCTCCAACTCGCCGATCAGCGCCTCGAGGTTGCCCTGCGCGTCGGCCTTCACCACGATGTTCAGCTCCGCGACCTCGCCCTCGCGGGTCAGTGCCAGGAACTCCGCCAGCGACGGAGGACGCGACGACACGAGCTCGGCGGCCCGGGCCCTAGCCTCCCGCTCCTGCGCGATGTGCCGGGCCTCGCGATCGTCCGCGACCACCCTGACCTCGTCGCCGGCGTTCGGCACGCCGGACCATCCGAGCACCTGCACCGGTTTCGACGGCGGGGCCTCCTGGACGTTCTGCCCGTTCTCGTCGAGCAGCGCACGAACCTTGCCGTGCACGGTGCCGGACACGATGGCGTCGCCGACGCGGAGCGTTCCCCGCTCCACCAGCACCGTGGCCACCGGGCCGCGTCCCTTGTCGAGGTGCGCCTCGAGGACGATCCCCCGCGCCGGGCCCTCGGCAAGGGCCTTCAGCTCCTGCAACTCGGCGGTCAGCAGGATGGTCTCGAGGAGGTTGTCCAGGCCCTCGCGCGTCTTCGCGGAGACGTCGACGAACTCGTATTCGCCGCCGTACTCGACGGGCACGACCTGTTGCCCGACCAGGTCGCCGCGCACGCGCTGCGGGTCAGCCTCGGGTTTGTCGATCTTGTTCACCGCCACGATGATCGGCACCTTCGCCGCGCGCGCGTGATCGAGCGCCTCGACCGTCTGTGGCTTCACCCCTTCATCGGCCGCCACCACGAGCACCGCGATGTCGGTGACGCCCGCTCCGCGCGCTCGCATCGCCGTGAACGCCTCGTGACCCGGCGTGTCGATGAACGTGATCTCTCGGCCGTCGTGGTGCACCTGATATGCGCCGATGTGCTGCGTGATACCTCCGAACTCCTGCGACACGACGTCCGACCGGCGGATGGCGTCGAGCAGGAGGGTCTTCCCATGATCGACGTGTCCCATGACGGTGACCACCGGCGGTCTGGGTAGGAGCTTCGATTCATCGACAACCTCTTCCTCGGCCTCCTCTTCCTCATCCACACCGGTGATCTCGACCTCGTAGCCGAGCTCGTGCCCGAGGAGCTCGAGGGTCTCGTCGGCCAAGGCCTGGGTCGCCATGACCATCTCGCCCATGCCGATCAGCATCTTCACCACCTCGGCCGCGGTGTGGCCGGTCTTGGCGGCGACGTCCTGGGGACTCGACCCGCGAGGGATCTTGAGGACCGGGAGCACCGCTCCGGACCCGGCGGGGGCGGCTTCCTCGGGGGGCGAGGCAACCTCCTCGGCCGGAGTGGTGACCTGTCCGTTCCCCTCACCCGCCGGCGCGGGCTCCTGGGCCGCTTCCTTCGCGGCGGCCGGCTCGGGTGTGGGCTCCTTCTCTCGACGCTTCGGCTTGGCGGGGAGCTGTTCGACCTCGATCTGCTTGGGCTTCGACCCGGGGACGGCCTTGCCCCCAGAGGCGCGGAGCCGCGCCACCGTCTCGTCGGGCACGGACGAGGACGCGGTTCGTCCTCCGTAGCCCATCTCTTCGAGCGCCCCGAGCAGGTCCTTGCTCGATACGCCCAGCTCTCTGGCTAGTTCGTGAACCCTCATGCTTCCTCGATCACTCCTGTCCCTGCTGCTCCATCAGCGAGAGTTCCCGCAGTAGGTTACTTGCTTCCTCCGGCCCGATGCGGACTCGCAACGCCCGGGCCAGCGCTCCTCGCTCGACGGCGGCTGCCACACAGGATGCCGCTGGATGGACGTACGCCCCCCGGCCCGGTCCGGTCATCGTTGGGTCCAGTGCGATCCCGTCGGCCGACGAGATGAGCCGAAGGAGATCCCGCTTCGGCGCCGTCAGACGGCAGCCCACGCAGGTGCGGAGCCGCTCGCCCCGAAGCTCTTGGCGGCGGCCGCTAGGAGGCCGACTCCTCCTCGCCATCGACCATCGTGGGGACGGGCTCCCCCGGGAGATCCGTGCGGTTCTCCGCGTCGCCCTCGGCGCCCTCCACCCGGTCCCGCGTCGCCTCGGGCGTGGGTTCACCGGTGTCGGCGGGCTCGCCGGCAACCCCGCCCTCCGGACCGGGCTGCGGCTCCGTGGTGGGCGCGCCGGCTTCGGCCGCCACCTCCGGCGCGGCGTCCGGAGTCGCGGCGTCCTTCGCGTCCGGGGTCACCGGGGTCTGCTGCGCCCGCTGCTCCTCCGCGAACTGCGTCTCGCTTCGGATGTCGATCCGCCACCCGGTCAGACGCGCGGCGAGCCGTGCGTTCTGGCCCTCCTTGCCGATCGCCAGCGACAGCTGGTAGTCGGGAACGATCACCGACGCGGTCTGCGTGTCCGGGTCGATCCGAACCTCCTTGACCTTGGCCGGCTGCAGCGCGTTCGCGACATACGTCGCCGGGTCCGGCGACCAGGGCACCACGTCGATCTTCTCGCCGCGGAGCTCGTTCACCACCATCCGCACGCGCGAGCCCTTGGCGCCGACGCACGCGCCCACGGGGTCCACGCCCGGCTCGTTCGACGACACGGCGATCTTCGATCGGTGCCCCGGCTCCCGAGCCACGGCCTTGATCTCGACGATGCCCTCCTCGATCTCCGGCACCTCCAGCTCGAACAGCTTCTTGAGCAGGCCGGGGTGCGTTCGCGACACGACGATTTGCGGGCCCTTGGTGGTCTTGCGGACCTCGGCGATGTACGCCTTGAGCCGCTCGCCGTGGCGGTACGGCTCGCTCGGGACCTGCTCGGCCTGCGGCAGCAACGCCTCCACCTTGCCCAGGTCGAGCAGCGTGTACCGGTGCGAATCCTGCTGGATGATCCCGGTCACGATGTCGCCCTCGCGCCCGGCGAACTCCTCATAGGTCATGTCGCGCTCGGCGTCGCGGAGCTTCTGATAGATCACCTGCTTCGCTGTCTGCGCGCCGATGCGGCCCTTGAACTCCGCGGGGACCGGGACGACCTCCTTCTCGGAGACGACGGTCACGTTCTCCTCGTCGTCGATCTCGAGCTCCTGTTCCCAGATGCGGAGCTCTCCGGTGTCGGGGTCCATCACGGCCCGGACCCCGAACGTCTCCTCGTCGAGATCGGGGTTTTGCTGGCGGCGCCAGGACTTGTACGCGGACGCCATGGCCTCGGCCAGGCCGTCGAGCAGCGTCGAGATCGGGATGCCCTTCTCCCGCTCGAGCACCTTCAGCGCGTCCATCGTCTCCTGGTTCATCTCACTTCCTCTTTTCCGATCGAGGGGTCCGCTCTCTGACCCACTCGCACTCCATCACCCTTCGGCGAGCTCCCCTCTCGAGCTCCCCGGCCTTTCTGCTTCCCCGGCTTCGGCTTGAGCCCCCACTCGAACACCGTGCGGGCCGAGCGGATGAACGGGTACGCCACCCGTCGCTCCGCGCAGTCCGTCGCGATCGTGACCGCGTCCTCATCGGCGGCGACGATCGTCCCGGTGAGCGTGAGCCCGCCCTCGTCGGGCACCGTCGCCTTCACCTTCACCTTCTCCCCGACCCGCTTGACGAAGTCACCCGGCTCGCGGAGATGCCGCTCGACGCCGGGGGAGCTCACCTCGAGGGTGTAGGCCCCGGAGCCGAAGTCCTCCAGGTCGAGCCGCCGAGAGATCTTCTCGGAGCACTCGGCGACCGTGTCGAGATCGACGCCGCCCTCGCGGTCCACCGTGACTCGGAGCAGACCACCGGTGAACGTGACGTCCACGAGCTCCAGTCTGCAGGACTCGACCACCGGGCGGACCAGCGCTTCCACGTCCATCTCGACCACCTCGCGCCCGCCGAAAAAAATGGTGGGCCGCGGCCCACCCTCCGGGTCGTCTCGACTTCAGTTGCGAATCGAGTATAGCGCGGCGAATCCGGGTTCAGACGTGCCTGGGTGCTAAAGGGCGCGCTTCTGGCCGCCGGGCTGGTTCCAGTTGTCGCGCTTGTTCATACGCTTGGCCATCCGGTCGTCGTCCCAGCCGTCGTGGACCGGAACGCCGAGCTTCTCGGCCACGGCCTTGGCCTGTTCCTTGGACTCGAAGACGCCGCGATCCCAGTTGCCATCCACGTCGATCAGCAGGAGGTCCCAGGTGTCGCGCCCGATGCGCTGCACGACGGCCTCGACCTCCGGTTGGACCATGGCGAACTGCCGGAGATCGGCCGGGATCTTCGTGCGCATCAGGTGGGGAGGGTAGGCGCGGGGTCCTCCACCGGCAAGTCGGGTTCGAGACCGGCTGGATCGTTCAGATACGCCTTGAACGGCTTGATCAGCTGGGAGATATGCCAACCGTCCGCGTACCGATGATCGATCGTGGCCGTGAGGCCGAGCACCGGACGGACCTCAACCCGCCCGTCCACAGCCCACGGCTTCGGCGCGATCTCCCCGACCAGAACGAGGAGCGGCATGCGGTAGAACCGAGCCAACGGAGCGAACCCCTGTGGGATCCCGAACATGCCGACGCTCGTCACCATGGCGCTCCCGAACGGGTTCCGCTTCAACCCGAGGGCCTTGACGTCGCGATCGTGGTCGCCGGCGAGCCACGCCGACAGACGCATCGCAGGCCGAAGAAGTCGATGCGGCATCCTCGCGATGTCCCGCTTCGTCCGGGCGAAGTCGGGATCGTCGCCCTCCTTCATCCGGGTCGATCGCTGGGCGAGCTCACGCGCGATGTCGAACACAGACTTCTCGTCGGTACGTTCGATCTTCACTCCGGAGAGCTCCCTGCCCCCCGAGACCGCCGTGATGAAGAACACGTCGATGGTCTCGCGGGGAATCACCTTCCCCCCGTAGATGCGGACGTTCATGTCGGGAACCTCGTGGAGCGAGTGCGCGATGGCGCGACCGACGAAGTGCGTCGGCGTGACGTGGTGACCGGCGGCGCGGGCGCGATCCATGAGCGCGAGCATCGGCGTCGCGTCGAACTCCATCGCCCCGTAGATCTGGGGATCGTCGGGGTCACTCCACATCGCCGACGCGATCCGCCGCCACCCGGCCAGCTTCGCCATCGCGCCGGTAGCCTGACCCCTCCGGCGTCTCCTGGCAATGGACCCGGAGCCGCGCCGACGGGCGGCGCCGAGCCCATCCTCCTCGCTACAGTTTCGTCGTGCGGCCAGAGACGAGGTACGCGAAGAGCGGCCGCGTCAGCGTCGCCTACCAGGTCGTGGGCGACGGCGGTATGGACCTCGTCCTCGTGCCGGGGTCTGTCTCTCACGTCGAGATGGCGTGGGAACAACCGAGCCTGGCGCACTTCCTGACGAGGCTGGCGTCCTTCTCTCGGTTGATCCTGTTCGACAAGCGCGGGACGGGCCTCTCGGACCCCGTGGCCACACCGCCCACGGTCGAAGAACGAATGGACGACATCCGAGCGGTGATGGACGCCGCGGGATCGATGCACGCCGCGATCTTGGGCGTGTCCGAGGGGGGGACACTGTCCTTCCTGTTCGCCCACGATCACCCGGAACGAACCGATGCATTGATCCTGTACGGCTCGTGGGCACGCCGGCTGGTCGGACCGGACTATCCGTGGGGTCTGCGGGCTGATGAAGTGGAAAGCTTCCTCGGCGGGATGGAAGACGCGTGGGCAACAGGCGAATGGTGGAACCTCGACCAGCGTGACCCATCGGATGACGAGGCGCACCGACGATGGTGGGCGAGGTATCTGCGGATGGCGGCCAGCCCCGCGATGGCGCGAGCCGTGATCCGCATGAACACCGGGATGGATCTGCGCGGTCTGCTGCCGGAGGTCGGCGTCCCGACGCTCGTCCTGCATCGAACTGGCGACAACTGGATCGAGGTCGGGCACGGCCGCTACCTAGCCCAGCACATCCCCGGAGCGAAGTACGTGGAGCTTCCGGGGACGGATCATCGGTTGTGGCTCGGGGAGGTGGAGCCGATCCTCACGGAGATCGAGATCTTCCTCACCGGCCGGAAACAGCGACCACGTCGGCGGACGAGGATCGGGGCGGATGCCTTGAGTCGACGCGAACGCGAGGTTGCCCTCCTCGCCTCTCGGGGAGAGACCGCCGCACAGATCGCGCAGCATTTGTTCATCAGCGAACGCACGGTGGAGACGCACCTGGCCAACGTGTACGCGAAGCTCGGCGTGGGGTCGAAGGCGGAACTGATCCGTCGCGCCGAGGAGCTCGGCGTCTGACGGAAGTTCCGTACAAATACGGATGTTGCGCTCCCTCTGCCCACGTACGTTCGGCTCACCGACGGAGTCAGGAGGGAGACATGCAGAGAACGGCGATCCGATGGGCGATGGTCACGGCGTTCCTCGTTGTGCTTATGGCATCGGCCGCGGTTGCCGATCCCGGCGTCACGGCGAACGTCTACCGGTTCACGGACGGCTCATCGGTCGCCGGAGCCTGGTCGACGCTGGCCATCGGGGACTCCAGCGCAAGGATGACATTGCAGACTTCCGGTCTGCCCGCCGGCCATACGGTTACCGTGTGGTGGGTCATCTTCAACGAACCACTGAACTGCACGCATCCAGAGGCCGGGCTGCGATGCGGACACGGCGACCTGCCTCCGTTCGGCGGTGACGACTCAGCGGTGACGTCGTTGGTGTACGCAGCCGGACACGAAATCGGAGGCGCGGGGCGAGCGACGTTCTCGGCGCAACTCGCGATCGGCGACGACTCGGGGGCGCTGTGGGGGCCGGGCCTCATCGATCCCAGCGGTGCCGACATCCATCTGCTGGTACGCGATCAGGGCCAGCTGACTCCTCAGCAGCGGTCCGGGGGGATCCGCAACTTCAGCCTCTGCAACCCCACGTGCACGAACCTGCAGTTCTCGCCACACGAGCAGTAGGGCGGCCGCTCGAGAGGGAACGAAGATGAACTTCCTGTTCGCCTGGGCTCAGGTTCAGTACGCCTGGGCCCAGGTGGCCTCTTCGGTAGCGGGGGCGCCGTCGACGATGCAGCGGCCGAAGTCACCACCGGGCTCGACCGGGAGGAACCGGATCGTGGCCTTGGTCTCCGCCTTCACCTTGGCCTCGCACTCGGGGCTCCCGCACCACGGCGCCACGATGAACCCGCCGGGATCCTCGACGAGCGCGCGAAGCTCATCGTATGTGGTCGGCCGGAACGTGTACCGGTCGCGGAACTCTCTGGCCTGCTCGTAGAGCGAGGACTGGATGTCGGCGAGAAGCTCGTCGATCCGCTTCGCCACCGCGTCGAGCGGCACGGTCTCCTTCTCGCCGCTGTCGCGACGGACCAGCACGGCATGCCCGCTCTCGAGATCACGAGGCCCCAGCTCGATCCGAACGGGCACGCCCTTCAGCTCCCAGTCGTTGAACTTGAAACCGGGGCGCAGGTCGTCGCGGTGGTCGACGTGTGCGCGGACGCCGAGGTCGCCGACGAGCTTCGTCGCAGCTTCCAGCACACGCGCACGTTCCTCATCGTTGCGGTAGATCGGAACCAGCACGCACTGCGTCGGAGCGACCTCCGGGGGCAGGCGCAGACCCTTGTCGTCGCCGTGGGTCATGATCACGGCGCCCACGGCGCGCGTGGACAACCCCCACGAGGTCGCGTACGCGAGCTCCTCGGTCCCCTCGCGCCCCAGGAACTTCACGCCGTATGCCTTCGCGAAGTTCTGCCCGAGGTAGTGCGACGTGCAGGACTGGAGCGCCTTCCTGTCGCGCATCAGCGCCTCGAGCGTGTACGTCTCGACTGCGCCTGGGAACCGCTCCGCCGCAGTCTTGCGCCCGGGATGCGGCGGGATGGCCATGACCTTCTCGTAGGCGTCGAGGTACACCTCGTGGAGGATCATCAGCGTCTCGTGCATGGCCTGGTCGGCCGTCTCGTGCGCCGTGTGGCCTTCCTGCCACAGGAACTCGGTGGTCCGGAGGAACAGTCGGGGGCGCATCTCCCACCGGACCACGTTGCACCACTGGTTGTAGAGCAGGGGAAGGTCGCGATAGCTCTGGATCCACTTCGCGTACGTGCTCCAGATGATCGTCTCGGAGGTCGGCCGCACGACGAGCGGCTCCTCGAGATCCTCGCCGCCGGCATGCGTGACCACCGCGACCTCCGGCGCGAACCCCTCGACGTGCTCCTTCTCCCGCTCCAGCAGGTGGGCCGGGATGAAAATCGGGAAGTACAGGTTCTGATGGCCGCTCGCCTTGATCCGATCGTCGACTGCGCGCTGGATGGCCTCCCAGATGCCGAACCCGTAGGGCTTGATGACCATCGTGCCGCGGGCCATGGAGTTCTCCGCCAGGCCGGCCTGCTTCACGACCTCCTGGTACCAGCCGGGGAAGTCCTGTTCCTGCGTGGGCAGCGCCATGGTCCGCACAGGATAGCGGCGAGGATCGACACTCCACCCCATCGGCGCCATGCCATTGACGAGACGGGGGACGACCCCGCACAATCCGGCCACGATGACGGCGGTCCGGGGAACCTGGGTCTGGTCCTGGTGGCTCGATCACCCGGCGCCGCT
>JBKOXF010000107.1:0-6580 GCA_046724795.1 Actinomycetota bacterium
ACGAGGAACTCGAGAGGGGGGAGGCCGTGAAGTCCAGCGCGCCTTCGCCGCTGGATTATCTCGCGGTCGCCGAGGAAGCCGAGGCTGGCGTTGTGATCATCACGCCTGCGACGGAATTCACCGTGATGTACCGACACGCGCAGGCCGCCGCGAAGGTGGCCCGCGTCCCGGTTGCCGTCGTGGATTCGAGAACCGCGGCTGCGGCTCAGGGACTCGTGGTCCTTGCGGCGTGCGAGGCTGCGGCCCGTGACGGCCCGCTCGAGGACGTCGTGACGGCGGCGGAGACGGCGGCACGCGGAGCGGAGTTGGTGGCGGCGCTCGACGGGTTGGAAACCCTCCGCCGAAGCGGCCACGTCCAATCGGTGCTGCTCGACGTATCCGACGGGATGGGTCTCGTACCGGTGTTCCGATTGCACGCCGGTGCGATCCAACAAGTCGACCTCGTTCAGTCGCGTAAGGGCGCCCTGCATCGGATCAGGTCGGAAGCGGAGACCTTGGGATGGACTCCCGCGGCTCGCTCGATGGTCTTCCACGCCTTCGCCCGGGAGCAGGCGGATCTGTTGAGCGGCCTGTTGGGCGGCATCGATCACGTCACGGAGTTCAGCCCATCCATGGGCATCCACACCGGGCCGGGTGTGGTCGGCGTGGCGTGGCTGGGCCACGCGTAACCCTCACCCGGCGATCTTCCAGATCCCTGAGTTCTTCGTTCCGAACTGCCCGCAGGGAGCCCTCCTTGCTTGGAACGCCTTCATCGCGACACAAGTGGACGATTCTTGCCAGACCGGAGGGCGGCCGTCGTCGGCGACGATCCCCTCGCTCATGAGAGGGGAACTGATGATCTGAGACCGATTCGTCGGGGTAGATAGACGTCTGTGGAATGGAATCCCGTCACCGAGGGCCTCCACCGCGCCGTCCACGGCGGCGTCGAGCTGCTGGTCTGGAGAGAACCCGATTCCTGGGCGTGGGCTGCCTTTAGGATCACAGGTCCGAACTCCGAAGCCAACGTGGTGCTCGGGACCGGCGAGGGGGAATCCGAGGAGGAAGCGAAGGCCAAGGCGGAGCATCACGCTCGGGACTAGCGAAGAGCCTTCCTCGAGCGAGCGCGACACCTCCCCTTCAGCTGGCTCGCTCCTCCCGCATGTCCTCCCCGCCGTGGTGCGACGTCGGATCGAGGAAGACCTCGTTCACTGATGGCACGGCCTCGCGCATCTCACGGTCGATCTCCGCAGCGAGGGCCTCGACGCGCTCCGATGGGATGCCGTCGGCGAGGTCCAGCCGAACCGCGACCAGCAGGTTGTCGGGTCCGAGGACCATCGTGAGCAGCTCCTTGACGTCCACGACCTCGTCGTGGCGGTCGACGACCGCGCGGAGCTTCTTCCGATCGTTCGGCGTCGCGGCTTCGCCCAGCAACAGGCCCTGTGTGTACCGGCCCAAGCCGACGCCGATGTAGCAGAGGAGGAGACCGATGGCGACAGATGCCGCGCCGTCCCACCACGACTGGCCGGTGAGCTGATGCATCCCAACTCCCAGAGCAGCCAGCGCCACGCCCGCCAGCGCGCCGGAGTCCTCCAGGAGCACCGTCCGAACCGTCGGATCCTTGGATTCCCGCGTGTACTGGCGAAAAGGAACACCGGCGTCGCGTGCCTCGTTCCGCAATTGTCTGAGCGCTCGGAGCCACGACGTTCCCTCGGCCAGCGCCGCCACGGCAAGCACCGCGTAGGAGATGAGGAAGTTGCCGCCCTCCTCGCCCCCGATGATCTCGACGACGCCCAGCCCGATCGAGAACAACCCTCCCGAGACGAAGATGAACACAGCGGCCAGGAACGACCAGAAGAACCGCTGCTTCCCGTATCCGAAGGGATGATCCTCGTCCGGGGGCCGTTCGCCGAGCCGGAGCGACAGCAGCAGGAACCCCTGATCGGTGGTGTCGGCGACCGAATGCGCAGCCTCGGCGAGGAGCGCCGCCGATCCACCCAGCACCCCGGCGATCCCCTTGGCGACGGCGAGCGTGAGATTCGCGCCGGCCGCGACCAGCACGGTTTTCTTGCTCTCAGACGCGCTCATGTTGGCTCGGACGACCCGCCCACGAAAAGGGCTTCCCCTCAGGAGATCAAGCGAAAACACCGGGGCCGAATGTCCTAGTCCGAGGCCGGGCCGTTCTCGTTCGAACGAGGAAACCAAGCGTAGTCCTTCGCCCCAACTTTCCATCCCCACCTCAACCGGGCCTTCCGCCCCGACGATTGACCAGGAAACGGCGCGACCTGGAGGAATGGGATGGAGGCACGCGAAGCGATCACATCGACCGGGCAGAGGGTATGCGTCGCCGTCCTGGCCACGCTCATGCTTGGGGTCGGGCTGTTTCGCCCGGCGCTCTCTCGTGCCGCCACGCTCCCGACGGTCAGCATCAACGACGTGTCGGTGAGCGAAGGGAACGCCGGCACCAAGACCGCGACCTTCACCATCACCCTCAGCGCGAAGATGAAGGGCGCGTCCGTCAGGTGGGCCACCCAGAACGGGACGGCCAAGGCACCCGGTGACTACGTTTCCGCCTCTGGCCAGGCCAAGTTCTCCGGGCCGCACCTCACGAAGAAGATCGCCGTCATCGTCAACGGCGACACCACATACGAGGGCGACGAGACGTTCACCGTGGTCCTCTCCGCGCCGGTCAAGGCAACGATCGCGACGGGCACCGGAACCGGAACGATCCTCAACGACGATCCCCTGTCGACCCTCTCGGTTGCCGATGCCTCGGTTCCCGAGGCCGACACGGGCCGGACGACCATGGCGTCCGTCCCCGTCACGCTCTCAGCGGCGAGCGGGCTGCCGGCCAGCGTCGACTACGCAACCTCCGACGTCACGGCGACCGTGGGATCCGACTATCAGAACACCACGGGAACGGTGAACTTCTCCCCCGGAGAGATCCAGAAGACGGTCCTCGTGCCTGTCACCGGGGACATCTCGGTGGAGGGGAACGAGACCTTCCATCTCGACTTCTCGTCGCCGTCCGGGGCGACCCTCGGGGATCCCTCCGCCACGGTCACGATCGTCGATAACGACAATCCGCCGCCGCTGCTCCCTGAGCTGTCGGTCGGAAACGCGAACGTCAAGGAGGGCAACTCGGGGACGAGCACCCTTACCTTTACGGTCACGATGTCCACTACGTCGGCCAGCGACGTGACGGTGAACTACGCGACGGCACCTGGGACGGCTTCGCCTGCGATGCCGAACGTCGATTACCAGACAGCCTCCGGCACGCTCACCATCCCTGCCGGCCAGACCTCTGGCACGCTCTCGGTGAACGTCGTCGGCGACAAGGTCCTCGAGGCCGACGAGACCGTCTTCATGAACCTCACGAATCCGTCGGGCGCCTACGTCACGACGGGTCAGGGGCTCGGACTCATCAAGAACGACGACACCAAGGTCACCGTGAAGGGCCGACGCTTGCGCACCGGGAAGGTCCGCGCATTCGGCAGGTTCTCGCCGTCGGGCGCCACGACCCGTCTGACGGTCTTCCTGTACCGGAAGAAGAATGGCGTCTTCGGGCGGGTGGGCCGCCACCGCGTCTCGCTCACCGGGATCGGCGACCGGAACGGCGACGGCGTCGCGGATGCCAAATACTCGACGGCCTGGCTCCACATGCCGCACGGGACGTACCGGGCGACCGCGAAGTTCGCGGGGAACGCGAATTTCGGACCCTGCTCGAAGACGTACACGTTCAAGGGCTGAGGATCGGACACGAGCTCCTCGGTGACGCACAGCGCGCTCCCATCGGGATCTCATGGGAGCGCGCGAGGCTCCGTCAGCGAGGGACGAGCCCGCCCTCGAAGGAGGTGTCGGTGATGGCAACGGAGGCGGCACTCCGGCGGGAAGAGATCGACGGCAGCGACCGCCCGCTTCGCGTGTTCCCGGCCGGGCGTTCGGACGAGCTCGACGTGGAAGTGTTCGCGGATCGTCTGGAGATCCGGTTCCCGCGACGCGTCATCTCGCTCGAGTATCGGTCCATCGAGCGATGTCTCGCCTGCCGGGAGTCCGGACGCGACGTCCTGGCGATCGTCGACCGTGCCGGCGGGGTGTTGCTGATCCCGATGCGGCCGACTGACGTCGGGGCTGCCGTGGCGCTCCTGGACCCGCTGATCGCCTAGCCGATCCCGACCGCTCCCGGTCTCGTACGCTCCTCGTCGTGATCGACGTCCGAGGACTTCGCAAAGCGTTCGGCGACCGGGTGCTGTTCCGGGACGCTTCGATCCGCATCGGCGCCCGCGATCGGGTCGCGCTGGTCGGTCCGAACGGGTCGGGGAAGACGACGCTCGTCGAGATGATCGCGGGCATCCAGCGGCCCGACCGGGGCGAGATCACGGTCCCCAAGGACGCCGTCGTGGGGTACCTGCCGCAGGAGACCGACGCTCTTCGGGGGTCGACGGTGCTGGCGGAGGTGCTGTCGGCGGGGCCGGCCATGACCCAGGCGGGTCATCGTCTCGAGGTCCTGCAGCGCGACCTCGCAGAGACCGACGACCCCTCCGAGCGCGACAGACTCCTCGCGGAGTTCGGCCATCTACAGGCCCGCTTCGAGACCCTGGGTGGGTATTCGCTGGAGGCCGAGGCGGCCACGATCTCCGCCGGCCTCGGGTTCCAAGAGTCGGATCTCGGCAAGCGCGTCGAGGAGCTCTCGGGCGGGTGGATGATGCGGGTCGCCCTGGCCAAGCTGCTCCTGGCCAACCCGGACTGCCTGCTCCTCGACGAGCCCACCAACCATCTCGACCTCGAGTCCGTCGTGTGGCTCGAGGGATTCCTGGCCTCCTACGAGGGCGCCGTGGTGCTGATCTCGCACGATCGCGACGTGATGAACGGGGTTGCCACTCGCGTCGTCGAAGTGGAGGACCAGGGACTCGTCTCCTACGCCGGCGACTTCGAGGCGTTCGTCGAGCAACGGGAGATTCGCCGCGAGCAGGCCGAGGCCGCGGCGCGGAACCAGGGGCGAAAGATCGCCCAGACCGAGCGCTTCATCGAGCGGTTCCGGTACAAGAACACGAAGGCCAGGCAGGTCCAGAGCCGCATCAAACAGCTGGAGAAGCTGCAGCGGGTGGAGGTTCCGGGGAAACGTGCTCGGACCATGAAGCTGTGGTTCCCCTCCCCGCCTCGACCGGGCCGGGTGGTGGTGGAGCTCGCCGACGTGGGCTTCTCGTACGGAGACGTGCGGGTCTATCGGGGCCTCGACGTCGCGATCGAGCGTGCCCAGCGCGTGGCCCTGGTCGGGCCGAACGGCGCCGGGAAGTCGACGCTGCTGAAGCTCGTGGCGGGAGCGCTCGAGCCGGACGCCGGCGAACGAAGGCTCGGCGCGCATGCGCTCGTCGGATACTTCGCCCAGCATCAGATCGAGGCGCTCGACCCTCGGAACAGCGTCTTGGCTGAGTTGCAGCGCGCCATCCCGGGCGATGTCGAGGTGAATGCCCGCGACCTGCTCGGCAGGTTCCTGTTCTCCGGCGACGACGTGAACAAGCCGGTCTCGGTCCTGTCGGGCGGCGAGCGAACGCGGCTCGCCCTGGCACGTCTGTTGGTGCAGCCGTTCAACCTCCTGTGTCTGGACGAGCCCACCAACCATCTCGACATCCCGAGCCGGGACGCTCTGGAGGACGCGCTCCACGCCTACGAGGGATCGCTCGTCCTGATCACGCACGACCGCCATCTGATCCGCAGCGTGGCCGATCGGATCCTCGAGGTGAATGCGGGGCGGGTCCGGTCCTACGACGGGGACTACGAGTTGTACCTGTACAGGAAGGAACACGAGCCGGAGACGAGCGTCGGGGAGTCGGCGTCGGCCACGTCGTCCCCATCCACATCCACTCCGACGGAAGCGAAGGCCCGGCGGCAGGCGTCGGCCCGCGATCGGGCGGTTCGGAATGAGCGCCGGGCGGCCGTCCGAAGGGTGGAGCGGGAGCTCGATCGCGAGGCGGCGGAGCTCCGAGCTCTCGAGGAGAGACTCGCCGACCCCGAGTTCTACCGAACCGGTGGCAACGACGTGGCCGCGGCGGTCCGCAGGTACGAGGAGACCCAAACGCGCATCGCCCTGCTGGAGAAAGAGTGGGAGCGGACCGCCGAGGAGCTCTCCGCGCTCGACGGTTCGCGCTGAGCCGCTCCTGGCTGGGTCGGCCGCGACCATGTGATCTGCGTCACACGTCGGACGTGTTCAACGACACCCCGTCCGACGTGGTCCAACGTCCCCCCTTGCGAGTACTTCTCACGAGGAGTGCGTTTCCCGACGTTGGAAGGAGTGAGGACGATGATTCGCATCCGCATCAGGAAGCCGAAGGTCCGGCGGGACCGATTCGTGGCGGAGATCCTTCCGCTCGATCCCCGTGACGACCTCGTCGTGCGGGCGAAGAGCGGCCGTCGACCGGAGAAGGCGGCGTGATCGGGAGGTTATTCGAACGCACGTCACCCGGCGAGACGGTCCGACTCGCGGATGGCGCGGTGGTCACTGTGAGACAGCTGAGTCCGGACGATGTTCCAGGTCTGCGACGACTGCACGGTCGGCTCTCGCAGAGGACCCTGTACCAGCGGTTCATGACCCCGACTCCGAGGC
>JBKOXF010000052.1:0-9334 GCA_046724795.1 Actinomycetota bacterium
GAGCAGGACGATGCTGGCCAGGATGGCGAAGAGGCTCGCCAGCATCACCGCGAGGATCGTGCGGAATGCCTGCAGGCCCTGGAGCACCCCGACTCTCGTCACGGTCCCGTATTCCAGGGCTTCCAGCAGCATCCCGACCAGGAGGGACCACACGAGGCTCCGGACGAGCGTGATCACCACGATGATGGCGAGCGCACCGAGCGATTGTCCGGCGATGCTCGCCGGGATGATCCAGTCGGTGTAGAAGGAGCTCACTGGAGGCAGGGCGACCGCCTCGACGAGCGTTCTGGGGAACACCTCGAGGCCGCAGGCGACGAGTCCGAGCCACAGCGCGCCCACGAACAGGAGCGGAAGCAACAGGATCGCCGGGGAGGCTCCGAGAGCACGGAGGGCGTGCCCGAAGGTCGTGCGCAGCGGCGGATACGGCGATTCCGCACGCATCCGGTCGCTGAATCGACCTCCGGAGGGGACCTGCTGCTCGGCGGCAACAGGCCGGCTCGAACCCCGTGACGACGCTCCATCGCCGCCTGACCTCGGTCGTCTGCGGTCGCGGGCCATGGTCAAGTCTCCTCCGGTTCGGGCGGAGTGGAACCGGCTGCTTCCTCGGCCGGAGGGACCACGATGCCGGGCCGGTCGCGTCGCAGGAGGAGCAAACCCCCGAACACGACGGCGAACACCACGACCAGGGCGATCGCGTACCGAACCAGTACGGTGCCGAGGTGGAGCTTCGTCGGCGATTCGATCTGCAGCCGCATTCCGGTCGGGTCGGTCCGGAACGCGACGAGCCCGCCCTGGGAGCCTCGCTTACTGGCGATGAGCTCGTCCGCGGCGGCGGCCAGCGGACCGATGGCACCGGCGCCGGTCTCCGCCTGCCAGATCAGGAGACCCGAGGCGATGTCGATCCCCGCCACGAGGCCGTCGTCGGTTCCCAGGTACACCGTGTTCCCGATGACGATCGGCGACGTCTCGATGGCGGGCTCCTGGAACTGGAAGTCCCACAGCTTCGTCCCGTCGCTCGCGTTCAGGGCATACACGGCCGCGTCCGAGGCGGTCGTCGACACGATGAACACCTTGCCGTCCGCTTCCGCGGCGGACGCAAGTGGAGAGAACGTGGAGCGGGTGTGCGTCGACCAGGCAGTGGTGGCCGTTCCTTTCGACGTCAGCGCTAGGGCCCGCACCCGTTGTTCCCCCCCGACACCGAAGACGGCGTTCCGCTCGTCGAGTGTGGCGACGGTCGCGGTCCCCGCGCTGACGCCGGCCGAGTAGCTCCAGAGGCCCGTGCCGGTCGCCGGGTCCACGGCGTCGATCTTCACGGAGCCGTTGTCGTGATTGCGTTCCGTGACGACGAGTGCACTGGACGACGCTGCGGGCGGCGCGTCGATGGATCCGCCGGCGAGGCCGATGGGCGACCACAGGGCGGATCCGTCCTGGAGGCGGAAACCGTACAGGTTGCCGGAGCGGTCCCCCAGGAAGACATCTCCGTCGCTGATCGTCACGCCGCTGTTGGACACCGCCTTCAAGGACTCGCGCCAAAGCTCCGTTTGATCCGCGACGTCGACGGCGACCACCGCGGCGGTCGGCGTCGTGTTCCCTTCCGTGTACACGAGAACGTCACGCGAGTTGGGGGCATCGGACGCAGCAATGGCGGGCATCGAGATCGAGCCCTCCGCCCGATCGATCTGCCACTCGATCGAGCCCGTCGACAGGCTGACCGCGAAGACGTGGTCCCGGTTCACCGCGATCGCGAGGTCGCCCGCGATCACCGCTCCCGACGTCCCGCGCCCCGTACCGGTCCCCGGGGCCGTCGCCCTCCATGACTGCCGCAACGGCGCTTGGACGGATGCGGCGGCCTCACCTCCGTGACCGGAGTCCTGCTGGAACTGGCCCCACACCACGGCCTCAGGTGTGGTCGCCAGAGGGGATGGAGACGGCGCGGCGGCCCATGTCGCCGGGGGGCGCACGCAGACGAGGACCAGCGTCGACACGCCGGCGATGAGGATGGGCCGCGCCGCTCTCCCGAACAAAGGCGCTCATTCTAGGAGACCCACCGTGGTCCCTGGAGGGTGGTCGTCGTGAACGTCAGATCACGGATCCGGACGGGCTGCGTGTTCGATGGAGGGAGACCCGAGACCCACCAGAATGCTCGCGGCGCCGTGAGTCCCGCCTCACCGGCGAGTGCGGTGCTTCCCGAGCCCGTGGTGGGCGCCAGCCTGATCAGATCGACGGCGCTCTGTGGGACGAGGGCCGTCAACGGATCGATGTACGTGTCCCCGATCCGCACGCTGAACATGAGGTTCTCCACGGCGACCTTGGGATCGCCCGGACCCGAGAGCGCGAGGACGTCGCCGCGTTTCACCGACTGCCCCTTCTTCACGAGGATCTGCCCCAGCCAGGAGTCGGTCGATCGGTACCCGTCGCCGTGATCGATCGTCACGAAGAGCTCCCCCGCGACCAAGCCGGCGAACGACACGACGCCATCGGCAGCTGCATGCACCGGCGTCCCGAACGCCGCGGCGATGTCGATTCCGCGATGTCCGGCCGAGAACGGCGTCGGCGGTGGCTCGAATCCTCGGACCACTTGGCCCTCGATTGGCCACGACCACGACCCGACCGGCGGCGCCGTCGCGGCCCTCGAGGGTGATTCCAGCAACATGCAGAGCAGGAACACGACGGTGACCGCCGCACCCCTTCGAATATTCGGTGCCACGGTTCCCCTTCCGGGCACCCGGAGGTCCTGGCCGGACGCTACCCGCCCGGCGAGCGTGCGTCAGTGATCGTGATCACACGATGAACGGAACGAAGGGGTCAGTCCTCGGGATCCTCGGTGAGGTTGTTGCGCATCAGCCCGACCGCCTTGGTGTGGATCTGGCAGACGCGCGACTCGGTCACGCCGAGGATCTCGCCGATCTCCGCGAGCGTCAGACCCTCGAAGTAGTAGAGGGTCACGACGATCTTCTCCCGCTCGGACAGCGAGTTGATCGCGCCGGCCAATAGTGTGCGCATCTCCTGGCCTTCGAGCCCGGTGGTGGGATCGAGGGTGGGATCGGCCAGGGTGTCGAGCAGGGATATCTTGTCTCCGCGGTCGTCGCCCACCGACACCACCTCGTCCAGCGCCATCACCGACACGAACGAGATCTGGTTCACCACGTCGTGCAGCTCCGCCAGGCTGATCCCCATGTGCTCGGAGATCTCCTTCTCCTTCGGAGCGCGTTTGAGCTTCGCTTCGAGCTCGGAGAAGGCCTTCTCGATCTCGCGAGCCTTGAACCGCACAGAGCGCGGCACCCAGTCCATGGCGCGGAGCTCGTCGATGATCGCGCCCTTGATGCGGGGGATGGCGTACGTCTCGAACTTGATGGCCCGTTCGAGATCGAACTTCGCGAGCGCGTCGATGAGGCCGAACATCCCGTACGAGACGAGGTCGGCTTGTTCGACGGAAGCAGGGAGCCCGGTGGCCACGCGGCTCGCCACGTACTTCACGAGTGGCGCGTAGTGGAGGATCAGCCGCTCTCGCGCCCCGGGGTCGGCGGTGGCCTTGTACTCCCGCCACAGGGCCTCGAGCTCCGTGGTTTCCTCTGTCCCCCGCTTCGCCGCGCTCATCGGATCGTCAGGCCCTCGGATGGCTCTGGTGATACGCGGCGAAGAGCCGGCCCCGCGAAACGTGCGTGTATCGCTGGGTGGTGGCGAGACTGGCGTGACCCAGGAGCTCCTGCACGCTGCGGATGTCGGCTCCCCCTTCCAGAAGGTGCGTGGCGAACGAGTGCCTGAGAGTATGCGGCGTGACGCGCCGGTCCGACATCGTGCGTCCCCGGTACCGCTCCACCATGGCCCGAACGTCCCGGGTCGACATGGGCTTCCCCCGCCGATTGAAAAACATGGCGGCTGAACCCTTCGGGGCCATCACGCCACGCCCCTGCCCGAGGTACTCGTCCAGGGCGGCGACGGCGAAATCGGAGAGCGGGAGGTCGCGCTCCTTCGCGCCCTTCCCCATCACGACGATCCGTCCCCGCGGCAGATCCACTCCCTGGACGACGAGCCCGCAGACCTCGCCCACCCGGAGGCCCGAGCCGTACAGAAGCTCGAAGATGGCCCGGTCCCGCAACGCGAGGGCCACCTCCAGGGCTGAGGGAGCCTCCTCGGTCGGCGGCTGGAGCGTGGGGGCTTCGGTGAGCGCCCCGGCCTCGGCCGGACGAAGGACGGCGGGGAGACGAGACGCCACCTTCGGCCGTCCGAGGCCCGCGGCCGGGTCCGACGGTAATCGCCGGCGCGCTTTGGCCCAGCGGTAGAAGGCGCGGATGGCGGCCACGCGCCGGGCTATCGACGCCCGGGCGTATCCCCGAGTGGACTGCTGGGCCACGAACCGCCGGAGCGATTGATGGGTCGCGTCGGCCAGGGTCGCGTGGGACCGGGCCTGGAACTCCGCGAGCGCTTCCACGTCCCGCCGGTAGGCGGTCACGGTGTTGGGCGAGAGTCGCCGCTCCAGCTCGAGGTGCTCCACGAAGGACTCGATCAGCTCGGAGTCGGAACCGGAGATCTCCTCTGGGGCAGCTTCGGGCACTCGAGCCTCCCTGTCGGGGCCGGAAGGTGTCTTACCACATGCCCCGGCCGTCTCCCCGGAACATCGGCCGTCGGAGGCCGTTCCCGAAGGCGGGCAGAGCCTACGTGGAGGGCGCCAGCCGGAGCTCGAACCGGCCGCCCGCGCTTCGAACGAGACCCCGCATCTCCAGGCCGACCAGGGCGCCCAGGGTCTCCCCCACCTCCCAGCCGAGCTCCTGGGCGATCTTTTCGGGCAGCGTCTGAACGGCGAGGGCGTCGAGCACGGCGCGCTCGCGGTTCGATAGGTCGGGGGGTTTTACCGTTCCCGCCTGCGGATCGAGCCGTCGGAGATCCAGCAGCAGGTCGTCGGCGCCCCGGATCAGCCGGGCGCCGTCACGGATGAGGGCCAGCGGAACCTCCGACAGGGGATGGATCACGGAACCGGGAACCGCGAACACCTCTCTCCCCAGATCGAGGGCATGTCGAGTCGTGATCAGCGAACCGCTGCCAGCCGCGCCCTCCACGACGACGACGCCCTCGGCAAGGGCCGCGATGATCCGGTTCCTCGCCGGGAACCTGAACGGCTCCGCCCGCACCCCCGGCGGGTACTCGCTGACGAGCGCGCCTGCTGTCTCGATCTCCTGGAGCAGCGCCCGATGGGACGGCGGATACGCCACGTCGATCCCACACCCAAGCACCGCGAGCGTCGGTCCCTCCTCCGTCAGGGCTCCTTTGTGGGACTGGCCGTCGATCCCGATGGCCCCGCCGCTCACGACGGTGACTCCCGCGCGGGCCAGCCCCGCCCCGATGCGCCCGGAGAGCTCCGCGCCCGTTCGGGTGCAGCGCCGCGAACCCACGACGGCGACCCGCGGGTACAAGGTTGCCAACGACCTGCCCCGCACGAACAGGAGGGCGGGAGGGTCGACGAGGTCCTCGAGCGCCGCCGGGTACTCGCCGTCCGACGGGGTCACCAGCCGGGCGCCGCAAGCCACCACTTGTCGGGCGACGGCCTCGGTGTCCACCGACCGGAGCCGTTCGCGGTCGGCCGAGCTCCCCGCCTCGCCGTCGAAGATGGCCTCGAGGGAGCGTGACGCCGAGCCGTGGCGGTCGGCGAGCTCGTACAGGGTTCGAGGCGAGAAGTTGTAGAGCGACGCGATCCGAACCAGCGCGTCGCGGTCGCCGGCCGTGTTCACGAACGTCTCAGGCCATGGCGGCACCGGTAGCCTCCGGTTCTCCCAGGTTCGCGCGGTAGGAAAGGGCTTCCGCGAGGTGCTCCGCGCCCACCTCGTCCGATGCGGCCAGGTCGGCCACGGTGCGCGCCACCTTCAGCGCGCGGTCGAACCCGCGGCCGGTGAGCTCCAGCCGATCAACGGCTCGCGCCAACAACGACTCGGCGTCGGGGCGGAGCGCCGCCAGTCGCCTGGCGAATGGCCCCGGAACCTGCGCGTTGCACTCCACCGAAAGGTCGCGGTACCGGCGGCGCTGGCACGCCCTGGCGTCCTCCACCCGTTGACGGATGGGGGTCGACCTCTCGCCGGGGTCCTCGCCCAGCAACTCCTGGCGCGATAGTCGAGGCACCGAGAGGCGGAGGTCGATGCGGTCGAGGAGCGGGCCCGACAGCTTCTGTCGGTACTGCTGTACCCGATGGGGAGGGCACTGGCATGCTCGGTGAGGATCGCCGTCGAACCCGCATGGACAGGGGTTGCCAGCCGCGACCAGCGTGAAGCGCGCCGGGAACTCGACCGATCCGGCCACGCGTGTGACCACGACGCGGCCGTCTTCCAGCGGCTGCCGAAGACCCTCCAGCGCGTCGCGATGGAACTCCCCCACTTCGTCCAAGAACAGGACGCCGTTGTGCGCGAGGCTCACCTCGCCGGGACGGAGCGTCCCGCTTCCGCCGCCGAGGAGCGCGGCGAGGGAGATGGAGTGATGGGGCGCGCGGAACGGCCGCGCCGTGACCAGCCCTGAGCCCTCGAGCAGTCCGGCCACCGAGTGCAGCTGAGTCACGTCGAGGGCCTCATCTCGGGAGAGTTCCGGAAGGATCGTCGCGAGGCGCCGGGCCAACATGGTCTTGCCGGCGCCGGGGGACCCGATCAGGAGCACGTTGTGGCCGCCGGCCGCGGCCACCTCGA
The DNA here is from genome assembly GCA_046724795.1 of Actinomycetota bacterium. Lineage (GTDB taxonomy): Bacteria > Actinomycetota > UBA4738 > UBA4738 > JACQTL01 > JBKOXF01. The sequence goes on from JBKOXF010000052.1 coordinate 6,666, forward strand.
GGGCCCGACGGGCCTGGGCCTGCCCGCGGATCTCCGCAAAGTCCACGGTTGATTCGAGCGGGCGGGGATCGATCGAAGGAGTCGTCTCGGGCGGATGCCACTGGCCTCGGAGGAACTCCACTACCTTCGCGAGCGAGGGCGCGCCCACGACGTGAAGGCCCTCGACCAGAGCCGCTTCGCCCGCGTTGGGCTCCGGCACGATCACCCCGTCCAGACCTGCCCGGGCGGCCGCGATCGCCACCGAGAGGATGCCCGGCGTCGGCATCAAGGTCCCGCGCAGGGAAAGCTCGCCGGAGAGGGCGAACCGGCCTGGTCGATCCGCCGGGACCTGCGCGGAGGCCGCCAGGATGCCCATGGCGATGGGCAGGTCGAGGCCGGGCCCGTCCTTCCGCAAGTTGACCGGCGAGAGGTTGACCACCACCCGCCGCAGCGGCCACTCGAGCCCAGAGCTCTCCACGGCCGGCCTGACCCGCTCCCGGGCGTCCTGCACCGATGCGCCCGGCAGTCCGGTCAGGCTGAGGGCAGGCAAGCCCCGGCCGATGTGGGCCTCGACGGTGACGAGGTGCCCCTGCACCCCGACCACCGCCACGCCCACGGCACGCCCGTACACCCCGTCAGAACGCGTCCTCGAAGATCTCGACGGAGACTCGGCCGCCACTGCCGGCGGCCACGCTGGCCACGTCGAATCTGATCCTCGACGGGTCGAGGCCCTCGGTGAGCAGGAAGACGTCGGCAAGCTGCCGGAGCTTCCGCTGCTTGCGCCATGTCACCGCTTCGTACCCGCCGCCGAATGCCGCACCGGCCCTGGTCTTGACCTCGCAGAACACGAGAAGCCCGCCTCGGGCCACGACCAGGTCGATCTCGCCGAGCGGGCACCGCCAGTTCCGCGCAACGGTCGAATAACCCAGGTCCCGGTAGTGGCGAAGGGCGGCGTCCTCTCCGGCCGAGCCGAGAGCCTGTCGGCGCCGCCGCACCTCGGGATCCGATCCCAGCGCGGCGCGGTTCATGGACCGAGGCTAGCGGGCGGTACTGACATTTTCGGTGCCGAGGACGGCCCGAGGCGAGAAAACCTCAGGGGACGACGGTCGGTCCGCCGGACAGGCCCTCCTGGCCCCTGAGCTCCTCAACGTTGACGTCTCGCGTGGTGACGACCCTGACCCTCGGCACGAACCGGGCCGGCCGGTACATGTCCCAGACCCAGACGTCCCCCAGGGTCACATCGAACCAGGGGCCCTTCCCCTCGTCATGGGGCACGACGTCGACCTGATTGGCCAGGTAGAAGCGTCGTTCCGTCTCCACCGCGTACGTGAACATAGGGAGGACGTCGCGATACTCCCGGAACAGCTGGAGCTCCGCGTCTGTCTCGTACTGCTCGATCTCTTCGTCGCTCACGGGGTCATTATCCCGCCCGGACGGGACCCCCGACCTGCTCGGCCCGAAGCGAGATCTCCCTGACACCCTTGAACGAGCGGCGGTGGATCGGGGTCGGCCCCAGGCGTTCCAGGGCGTCCCAATGGGCCCGGGTCCCGTACCCGCGGTTGGTGTTGAACCCGTAGGCGGGGAACCGTCGGTGGTACCGGTCCATGGTGCGGTCCCTGGTCACCTTGGCCACGATCGAGGCGGCCGCCACCGAGGCTGTCACCGCGTCGCCCTTCCGGATGGCCAGATGCGGCACCGGGATGTATCCGACGGGCCAGCCGTCCGTCAGCACGTAGTCGGGTGGGACATCGAGCGATGAGAGGGCCCGCCGAAGCAGGAACTTGTTCGAACGATGGAGCCCACGGTGGTCGATGCGCGAGGGCATCGCCCTGCAGACTGAGATCGCCACGGCCGACGCCACGATCGCTTCGAAGCACCGTTCCCGCTGCAGCGCGGTGAGCAGCTTCGAGTCGTTCAGCTCGTCGTGATCGAACCCGTCCGGAAGGATCACCGCCGCCGCGACGAGCGGGCCGGCGAGCGCGCCCCGGCCGGCCTCGTCGGCGCCGGCGATCAAGCGGAAGCCTTTCTCGCGCAGGGTTCGTTCGTACCGGTGCAGATCCGGTCTCAGCCGAGCCATGGGATCACCCGATGCTACTCCTCGACTCGGGGCTCACCCCAACCACCTGATCCGCGACGGCGGCCAGATGATGACGACGGCGCGGCCGATGACGTCATCGATCGGGATGTACCCGAGACTCCCGCGGGAATCGTTGGAGTCGGGCCGGTTGTCGCCCATGACGAAGAGCTTCCCCTCCGGCACGTGATAAGGGCCGCACGCGCTCGTGTCGAGGCCGTGCGCCTGGATGGATGTCCTGAGATAGGGCTCCTTCAACCTCCGTCCGTTGACGAACACCCTTCCCTGCCGACACTCCACGGTGTCGCCGGGAAGACCGATCACGCGCTTGATGAAGTCCTCGTTCTCCGGTTGCGAGACGCCGAACCCTTCACCGAGCCAGTGCAAGAAACCCGACAACCAGTTCCGATGCGGCCCGGCGGCCGGGTGGGGGTTGCTGAACACGATCATCCAGCCGCGGTGCGGGTGCGTGAGCACCTTCTCCACGAGGACGCGGTCGCCCACCTTGAGGGTCGGGTCCATCGACTCCGACGGGATGTAGAAGGCCTGCACCAGGAAGGTCTTGATGAGCAGGGCCAGGACGAACGCGATGAGGATGAGGACCGGCAGCTCCCGG
>JBKOXF010000111.1:0-13888 GCA_046724795.1 Actinomycetota bacterium
CGTCGATGTGCAGCACGTCCGTCTCGTCCTTGTCGCCGTACACCTCGTCACCCATCCGTTGGAGCAGCTCGAGCCCCACCATCTCGCGATCGAAGAGCCGCGCCGTGAGGATGGGGACGGGCTGGAACGACTCGTGCACCGACTCGAGGTGCTCGGCCTGGATCTCCTTCCACTTCCCGAAGTACGGGTCGGTGACGTCGTCGGGGATGATGCGGTTGCAAATCACTGAGTCCACCCGGTAGCCGAACAACGAGAGGTACGTGTATGTTCGCCGCGCCTCGCTGATCACCATCTTCTCCGGGTTCACCACGAGCCGAACCGACGAGGTCTGCTCGTCGTTCAGGATCCTGCGGACGGCGTCCAGGTTGCGGTGCAGCCGCTCCACCGAGTCGAACACGCGGTCCTCCGCGATGGGCAGCGAGGTGAGCTTCGAGAGCATGGGTCGGATCGTTTTCACCACTCGGCGCTCCACGGGGAAGATCCGCTCGATGTACCAGTTCATGATCTCCGGCAGGCTGAGCAGCCGGAGCGTCTCCGCGGTGGGCGCGCAGTCCACCACCAGGAGGTCGTGTTCGCCGGCGTCGACGTAGCGCTTCACGTCGATCAAGCTGAAGATCTCGTCGAGGCCGGGCAGGACGCTCAGCTCCTCGGCCTGGATCGCGTCCACGCCCGCCCAGTTCATCAGCGAGACCATGTACTCCTGGATCTCGCGCCAGTTCGCCTCCAGGCGTTCCTGGGCGTCGATCTGCTCCGCCCACAGGTTGGGGGCGACCTCGCGTGATTCGGGCCCGAGCTCCGCATCGAAGGAGTCGGCCAGGGAGTGAGCGGGGTCGGTGGACATGATCAGCGTGCGCCGGCCAGCCCTGGCGGCACGAACGGCCGTCGCTGCCGCGATGGTCGTCTTGCCGACGCCACCCTTCCCCGTGAAGAGCAGGACACGCATGCGGACTTAGCTTATCCTCTTGCCTGATGCGCTCGAAAAGAGCCTTGCTCGGTGCCCTGCTGGTCACGGCGATCCTGGCCTTCCAGGCCCTTCCCGCCTCGGCCTTCGCGGGAACCGCCACCGATCCCAACGACGTCCCGGGCAAGCTCGATCTGTACAAGCTGCATTTCACGAAGATGAACGCGACCTCTCCCCTCCACATCGTGGTGAGGACCTACGGCCCCTGGGCCAAGAGCGTGCTGGAGGGGAACCAGAACAAGCTCATCGTGTACCTCGACGCCGACCGCGACGGATCGGAGGACTACCACGCTCGGATCAAGAAGATCGGCGACAAGCTGGTGGTGTTGATCGCGGGGTCGGGGTCGTCGTTCGAGCCGGTGCCTGCGCACAAGCCGAACGGACGTACCGTGACGTTCACCATCCCCGGGAGCAGCCCACCGAACCCGAACGGGATGCCCCCGCATATGCGGGCCTACTCGTTGTTCACGGAGGGCACAGTCTGCGAAACGGGGTGCATCGACAAGGCTCCCAACTCGGGCTGGCTGTAGCCCCTTTCATCCGCTGCAGGAGAACGTGTTCGAAACCCGCTCAGATCCTCGCCCGAATCGGGCTCTAGGGACCTGAGTAGATAGGGCTCAACTGGGGCTCCAGCGGTCGCGCCAAGTGATGAGTCGTCCGACGATGAGGATGACGGTGGCGAGACAGAGCGCGGCGTGGCGGTGACTGGTGTTGCGGCGGAGTTGGCGTCAGATGTTGTCGCCAGGTGTCAACTCAGCCGGTCGGCGCTAGCGACTCCGTCGCCGGCTGCCACCGTGGCCGCAAGCTGGGCACGATTCTTCACGTCGAGCTTCCCCAGGATGCTCGAGACATGTCGCTCGACCGTCTTGCGAGACAGAAACAACGCGCGCGCGATGTCCGGGTTGCTGGCGCCACCCGCGATGAGGTTCGCGATCTCGCGCTCGCGGTCGCTCAGGACGGAGAGGTCACCGGTCGGCCCTGCCCGCGGTCCGCGTCGCCATGTGCGGATGCCAAGCTGGCGCAGGAGCTGGTCGATATGCGCCCGCTCCGTCGTGGCCCCAGTCGCCTCGGCGACCGCCGAGGCTTGCCACAGGACCGTCTCCGCTCCAGCCGTGTCGCCCTCGACCGCCTTCACGCGCGCGAGGCTCGTGCGCGCCCAGATCGATTCGATGCCCATCCCCAGTCTGTCCGCCATGTCAACGGCTTCTTCAAGCGAGGCTTGATCCCCGCTCCCTGCTGCCGCCAGGGTCGATCGGGCTCGCAGATGGTCCCACGCTTGAAGGTCGCCCCGCGGCGGCGCGTTCTCCGCCTCCTCGAACCAGCGCATCGCTTCGGCTCCGGCTCCGACGCGCGCCAGCGACTCAGTGGCCGCTCGGATGAACTCGAGGCGGCATCGGGTGCATCGCGCGTCCTCCGTATCTCGCCGGCCGCTGGCGATCCGCGCGTGCACCTCGTCGGCGCTCGCGGCTCCGTCGAGCCGTGACCGCCAGCGCGCGATGGCCTGATGGAGGGGGATGCGATGATGAGGATCCCGTTCGCTCTCGCACATCGCCCGGAGGCCCACGAGTGCGGCCTGGTGGTCGCCGGCGGAGATCGTGATGATCAGCCGCCACATCCGCGCGCCCAGGGCCGGCCGAGAATATTCACCGATGCGCTCCGCAAGCGCCTCACATTCGTCGGCCACCTCCTGTGCCTCGATAAGGCGGCCGCTCATGTACCTCGTTTGGGCGAGCCACGACCCGATGTCAAGAGCGATCCCCGGAAGGAACGCGCGGCGCGCCTCCAACCACGCCGGTCCAAGCCGCTCCTCGGCTTCGGCGAGGCGGCCCAGAAGCGTGAGGGCCGAGCCACGCCGGAGGCTCGCCTGCAGCGACGCCTCGACGCCGGCGCCGGCTGCGATCCGCGTCATCTCCTCTGTCAGGGGCAGGATGTCCTCCGGCTCGTTCGCCTGCATCGCGTCCACGCAGGCGAGCACGAGGGTGCGTTCGTACGCACTCTGGAAGCGCGGCTCCAGCGGCTCCCTCGCACCGGTCGTAGCGGCCAGGGCGCGGGCGCGTTCGAGAGCGGCGATCGTCACGTTCCCAGCTTCCAGCGGGCGATGCTCTAGCCACCGTGTGATCGCTGCGTCCGCAGCCTGGAGCTCCAAGAGGAGGACCGGGTCCTCGCTGCCGGCACTGCGCGCGCGCTCGAGATATGCGCGTGCATCATCGGTCCGCTCGAGCTGCTGTGCCGCCTCGGATGCACCCAGCCAGGCGCGCGCGCGATCGCGCGGCTCACCCAATCGGTCTGCGATGCGCTTCCACCGCTCCATCGCGAGCCCGTGCTGACCGAGCTCCGCGGCCAACGATGCGAGTTCGCCTTGCAACTCGCGCTCCTGCGGCGTGTCGGCCGGCAGTAAGTCGATGAGGGCGGCGATCGACCGCAGCCCATCGAGGCCGACCAGCCTGCGCATCGGGGACCGTACGATCCGGAGGGTAAGTGGCAGGTGGTCGAGTCCCGCTCGACTCTTGGCTTCCGACGCCCTCAGCAGCAGCGTGACGTTCTCGCCTGCCGTGCCCTCCAGCCACGAGGCGACCCGGGCATGGATGTCTCGGCGCCGTTCGTCGGAGAGCTGGTTTTCGACGGCGGATCTCACCAGGTCGTGGACCATGCGAAACGCGGCTCCATCCTCCACAACCAGACCCGTTCCGAGCATCTCCATCCGTACTGCCGTAAACCGATCCTCGGGCCAGCCACGGATGGCGACGAGAGCCTCGACCGGCGCCTGCCGCCCGAGCACGGCGATCGTCTCCAGGAGCACCGCCGCATCCGTGCCCGCCGTGGAGAGACGGTCGGCGACGATACGCGCGACATCGGCGTCGACGTCCCGCGCCCGGGCCAGGAGCTCGCACCAGAACGGAGAGCCGCCGGATCGTTCGGCAACCGCCGCTGCCGCCCGAGGATCCAAGGCCGGGTTCGCAGCGACCGCGATCGCCACTGTCGAGCGATGATCCAGTGGGCCAAGCGTCACTCGCGTCAACCGATCGCCGAGCAGCCGCTCTAAGGACGAGACGAGCGCGCCTACAGCGATGGAACGACGACCGCCGACAACGAGCGCCAGCGGATCACCGTCTGCCTGGGCCCCGCGTACCAAGTAGTGGATAAGCGCCGTGGATCGCTCGTCCGACCACTGGAAGTCGTCGATCGAGATGAGGAGTGAGTCGCGGGCACCGGCCGCGCGATGGGCCGCTTCGAACACCGACGACCAATCGGGCCGCGGGTCGCCGCGCTCCGGCGCGAGTATCGGGTCCAAGATTTGACCAGCAGCGGTCGAGGAGCGGGCGAGCGCGCGGGTCAGGTCGTGGCCAAGGGAGAAGGGCAGGCTCATCTCCGGCTCATACGCGGAGACCGCAACGCGATCGGCCGGGACGTTTCTCGAGGCCTCGTCGATGAGCCTGCTCTTCCCGACGCCGGGCTCACCATCGATGACCACCGCGGTCGGGCGCCGCTCGCGGCGCGCCCGAGCCAGCGAGGCGTGGATCACGTCGAGCTCGTGCCTGCGCCCGAAGAACTCCGCCATGCGCGCCACACTACCCGCAGGTCGTTCTCGGCCCGATCCGAGGGAGTTCCCTCATGATACGTGCAGACGGCTCCCCTATCGTCATGCCCATGGATGCGGATAGTCGCATCGATCGGTCGGACGACGGAAGGAGGAGCAATGCGCGGATTCCACTGTGTAGATCCGAGCCACGCTCGGATCGAGTTCACCGGCGCGGATGACGAAGACCTGTTCCAAAGCATCAAAAAGCACACCGCCGAGGCCCATCCGCAGCTCACTGACAGCCAGATCAGGGAGATGATGGCGGGCGCGGACTGGTGGAAGGAAGTCGCAACATCTGGGGTCAACGCTGGATCGTCGCCGTCCGCCTACGACAAGTAGCGCGACCGGCGTCGAAGGACGTTCGTCTTCGTCCAAAAGCTGCTCCGGCCCCCCCCGGGAGCGATCCCCGGGGGGGCCGGCGGACCATCGGTTCCCGTCTCGCCGGTCAGCTCCAGTTGGGGCGACTCAAGCGCTCACGGCACGCAAAAGATCAGCCCTGCTCGACCCGCTTCTTCAGGCCGTCGAGGGCGTTCTTGATGATCATCTTCTCGCCGCGCTTCATGAGGATGCCCGGGAGCTTCGTCTTGAGCTCCAGCGTCATCCGGTACGTGACCTCGGTCTCGCTCTCGTCGAGCTCCTCCAGGGCGTACTCACCCTGGATGTCCTTGATCGGACCATCTTCGATGGACTTCGTGGACCACGTCATGCCGCCGTCGTCGTCGGCGTAGTCGTACGTGAGCGTGTACTTCGCGCTGATCCCGAACTGGCTCACCTCGTACCAGACCTCGGTGGCCCGCCCCTCCGCGTCGGTGTTCAGCACCTTCGTGGCCTTCACGTCCGTCCAGTCCGGATAGGCCTCGAAGTCGACCAGCACCTCCATGATGTCGGACGCAGGCGCGTCGATCGTTTTCGTCCCCTCTGCCTGTTCCACCGCTAGCTCCCTTCGTACGTCCAGCCCCGGCCGTCAGCCTGGAAGTGGCCGACGTTCACGCACTGCGTGTGCCCGAGCAGTCCCTGCGACGCGAGCGGCTGGTGCACGTGCCCGAACAGGGAGAACCGTGGCCGGTGCTCCAAGATGTAGCCGATCAGCGCCGTCGACCCCGGCTCGAACTTCCGCGCCACGGTGTCGTAGCAGAACCAGGGCACGCGCGGCGGCATGTGCGTTCCGACGACATCGACGGGGCCGAGCGCGTCGAACCGAGCCTGATGCTCCTCGTCGCCGACCTCGCCGGGGATGCCGAGCGGGGTGCGCACGCCGCCGCCGACGATCCCCCACCGCAGTCCCGCCAGCTCGAACGTGCCCGTCTCGACGAACGAGATCGTCTCGGGCAGGAGCGGCCGGAGCACATCCGGGATGTCGACGTTGCCGAACGTCACGATCGTGCCGTCGGGAAGGGCGTCGAACACCGCCCGGTACTGCTCGGCGGCGAGCTCGGCGATGCGCCCGCGAAGGTCGATCCCCTCCGGCATCGACTCGCGGATCGTTGAGCGGGCCTCCTGGAACTTCCCCTGGGCCCGCAGCGACGCGGCCTGCGCCACCGGCTCCCGGCCGAAGATGTCCACCAGGATCCCGTCCATCGTGCGGTAGTCCAGGACATTGATCAGATCGCCCAGCACGACCAAGCGGTCGCAGTCGGCCGCCGCTTCCGGGATGTGGTCCACGGCGCCGTGGAGATCGGAGATCACCTTCACGCGCACGGCCGGATACTGCCCCGCCCCCGCGGTGAGCGCCAACCCGGGCCTCGGTAGGCTGTCCGTCCATGAGCCCGGAGATCACCGCGGTGGTGCTGGACTACGGGCACACGATCGTCGACTTCGGCCGCACCGAGGAGGCCCTGCTCCAGGCGTATCGGGAGATCCGAGAGCGCATCGAAGCCGCCCTCGAGATCGAGGCACCCGAGGTGGGCCACCTGATCGACCGGGTGGCCGGCGAGGTCGATCGACTCGTTCGGATCTCGTACGAGGAACGCCGCATGGAGGAGCTCGACACCCTCAAGGTGTTCGAGGAGGTCCTGAACGCCGCGCTCGGCGTGTCGGTCCCGGCCGACGTGGTCGGTCACATCGTCGCCCTCGACCACTCGGCGTTCTCCAACACGATCACGGTCAAGGACGAGAACCGCGCGGCGCTCGCGGAACTGAAGGACCGCGGCTACCAGACCGGTTTGATCTCGAACGTGACGCTCCTGCCCGACTTGATGCGCGCCGACATCGACGCGCTGGGGCTGGCGAAGCACCTCGACCAGACGCTGTTCTCGAGCGAGGTCGGGTTCCGCAAGCCCGACCCGCGCATCTTCCGGGTGATGCTGGAGCGGCTCGGCGTGGAACCCGGGAATGCCGTCTTCGTCGGCGACCGGGTCCTGGACGACATCGGGGGCGCGAAAGGCGTCGGCATGCGCGCCGTGCTCACCCACGAGTTCCGCCAGGAAGAGCCCGAGGAGATCACGCCCGACGCCGTGATCGAGCGACTGACGGAGCTCCCCGAGACGGTCGACCGGCTGGCGTTGGAGGCTACGGACTCGGCGTGAGCGAGTGCACCTCGTGCGACACGTGCATGGCGGACACGATGATCCATCCCACAGCCAGCATGACGAGGACGGCCGAGCCGTACAGGAGCAGGCGGGCGGGCAGGATCTGAGCCTCGCCGTGGGCCAGCCGCTTCGCGTCCACGGCGGAAAAGGCGTAGACCGTCGCCGCAGCGATGAGGAAGATGCCGGCGAGCGGAACCAATGGACCGTTCGGCGACCGGAACACGAACAGTGAGATCGCGCCCACGAACCACCACAGGAACAGGAGGGCGCGGGCAACACCCTCCCCGACCCTGCCGGCCTGGATGTGCCCGAGCCCGGGGAGCATGAGGGAGGCCCGGCCGATCCGCTGGGGGTCGCGTTTCGCCTCGGGACGCTGCTCCTCGAACAGGGCGGCGAACGGGGTGGTGCACACCTGGCACACGTTCCGATCCAGAGGATTCAGGAACCCGCACACGGGACATGGCCAACCCGGAGCCCTGCGTTCCGGCGTCACGACGGCGGACCGGCCCTCCGGCGGCGCCGTCGCACCGACCTCGGGCTGAGCAGCAAGGTCCGGCCTCGGCGGTGGCGGCGGGATCTCACGGCGCGAGCGGCCGGCCGGCCGGAAGCTCAGGAAGCACTGGCCGCAGAACTTGGCGTCCGAGAGCAGTAGCGCTCCACACCGGGGGCACTTCGCCTTCTTCGGGGGACGACCGCCTGAGGCGCTCATTCGAGCCCTTCCTTCAACGCGACCATGGCGCGCCGGATCGAGGCGCGGTGCCGGAGAACGCGGCGCGGACTCCACCTCCGGCTGGTTTCGACGTCGGTGATGCCGTACAGGATCGTTCCGTCCTTGAACGGCTGGAGGTACCACTGCAGATGCCCCCGGACCGCTCGCCCCTCGACCGTCACGATCAGCTCCACTCCGTCCTTCACGCCCTGGACCTCGGTGCCCACCTCCCCCAGCTGGGGGAAGCGCAGCGACCGGTCCCCGGCGCGCCGGACCCTCGGCCACCATTCCGGGTACCGAGCCGGGTCGCGGACGAGCTCGAACACCCGGTCGGGAGACGCCCGGACGAAACCCCGGTCGATCTCCGCGACCCTCATGTTCTCGGCGTCCGGCGTGACTAGCTGTAGAGCGCGTCGATCTCGTCCGAGTACTTCCCGATGATGGCCCGGCGGCGGACCTTCAGCGTGGGCGTGAGCTCCTCCTCCTCCTGGAGGAAGTCCCGAGGCAGGATCCGCCACCGCTTGATCTGCTCGGGGCGGGAGAAATCCGAGTTCACGGCCTGGATCGCACCCTCGATGGCATCGGCCACCTCCGGGAACTGCGACAGCTCCGCGGGGTCGTCGGTGCCGAGGCCCTTCTCCGCAGCGAATTTCGCGGCGGCCTCGGCGTCGAGCGTGATGAGCGCCGTCAGATAGGGCCTCCGGTCCCCGACCACCACCGCCTGCGAGACGAGCGGGTGGAACTTCAGCCGGTTCTCCAGCTCCTGAGGCGCGATGTTCTTCCCGGCCGCCGTGATGATGAGGTCCTTCTTGCGGTCCGTGATGGTGAGGTAGCCGTCCTCGTCGACGAACCCGACGTCGCCCGAGTGCATCCACCCGCCCTCGAGCATCTCCGCGGTGGCTTCCTCGTTCTTGAAGTAGCCCTTGAACACGTTGCCGCCGCGCACGAGCAGCTCGCCGTCGTCGGCGATGCGCACCTCCACGCCGGGGATGGGCGGCCCGACCGTGCCGATCTTGATCCGCTCGTTCGGGTTGAGCGACGTCGGCCCCGTGTCCTCGGTCTGCCCGTAGACCTCCGCGATCGAGATCCCGATCGCGTGGAAGAACTTGATGATCTCCGCGTTGATCGGCGCGGCACCGGAGACGAACACGCTGCACTGATCGAGACCGAGCGCGGCTCGGGCCGGCGCGAACAGCGCGGCCTCAGCCTGCTCCAAACCGTGGAGCATCTCGGGGATCGGCTCCTCGCCCTCCTGGCGCATCTCCACGACGGCCTTCGAGATCTCGATCGCGCCCTCCGCCATCTGCCGCTGTTCGTCCGGGAGCGCGCCGAGCTTCGCCAGGATCCCCTGATGGAACTTCTCCCACACGCGCGGGACGGCGAAGAAGACCGTGGGCTTGCACTCGACGAGGTCGCGGAGGAGGGTGTCGAGCGACTCCGCGAACCACACCTCTGCGCCGTTGTAGACCTGCGTGAAGTCCGACGTCATCCGCTCCGCGATGTGCGAGAGCGGCAGGTAGCTCAGTCGTCGCCCCGTTCCGGGCTGCTCATCGAACACCTGCAGCAGGTGCTCGGCAGTCCAGATGACGTTGTGATGCGTGAGCATGGCGCCCTTGGGGCTCCCGGTGGTCCCGCTCGTGTAGACGATCGTGGCGACGTCGTCGGGACTCGCGTGGTCGCGACGCCGCTCGAACTCGCCGGGATGCTCGGCGTCGTAGGCGCGGCCCCGTTCCCGAAGCTCCCGGAACGGGATCGCGAAGCCGTCGGCGCTTGCCGGGATGTCCTCGAAGATGACGGCGTTCGTGAGCGCCGGCAGCTCAGAGCGCTCCTTCTCGACCTTGCGGAGCTGGTCCTCGTTCTCGACGAAGACCACCTTCGCCTCCGAGTGGCCGGCGATGTACGCGGCCTGCGAGGGCGAGTTCGTCGCGTAGATGGGAACGGTGACGGCCCCGGCGGAGAGCCCGCCGAGGTCGGCCAGGTGCCATTCCGGACGATTGGTCGAGAGGATGCAGACGGCGTCACCCGGTTCGACGCCGAGGGCGGCGAGCCCCAGCGCGGTTTCGCGGACCAGCTGCCCATACTCGGTCCACGTGATGGTCCGCCACTCCTCGCCGGCTCGGTGATGCATCGCGGGCTGGCCGCCCATCGTCTGGACCTGGTCGTGGAACCGCTTCGTGATCGTCTCACCCGGCATGGGACGCTCCCCTCTGTTCAGATCCGACGACCGGATTGTGCCGCTTCCCGCGGCCATCCCGCCAGCCCGCGGAACGGCGGGCTCAGCGAACGATCTTGATGTTGCTCCGCGGGCTCCCCAGCGCGCCCATGATGCCGACCCAGATGGGAAGCACCATCTCCGCGCCGCGCGCGGTCGAGACGTCGCCCAGATCGAGGATGTCGGTCCATCCGAGCTCGCGGAGCAGCTCTTTCACCGACCCTCTGGCCTCCGCGTCGTTGCCCGAGACGAACACCGTGTGATCGCCGTCGCCCAGCCCACGAGGATCCACCATCACGGACGCGGTCATCGTGTTGAGCGACTTCACCACCCGCGCTCCCGGGAACTCGGCCTGGATCCGCTCGGCGAGCGAGTCCGTGTTACATACGAACAGGGACGGCGGCATGCCCTTCGAGAAGTCGAGTGGGTTCGCAGTGTCGAGCAGCACCTTCCCGGCCAGGTTCTCCTCGCCGGCAGCGCGCAGGGCGTCGAGCGACGCGGCGCCATTCGTCGCGTTGATGAGGAACTCCCCGTGCGCCGCGGCTTCGCTGAACGCGCCGAGTCCGACATCCGGATGCGCCTCCTGCCACACCCGGAACGCCGGGCGGCCGTACATGTCCGGCTCGGTCTTGGCCAAGGTCACGGCCGGGTCCCTGGTCCCCACCACGACCTCGTGACCGCCGATATCGAGCGCTTCGGCAAGGGTCTGTCCGACGATGCCCGTTCCCAGGATCCCGATCCGCATGGCTCACTCCCTTCCTCTGGTCGACCTCGTTGGACTTGCTCTGGTGACCGCGTCAGCGGCGAGGCCCGCTCCGGGCGGCTTCACGCAGCCACCCCGCCAACCGGGCCGCGATGACCGGCCACGCGTACTCGCGTTCCACCCGCGCCCGAGCCGCCTTGCCCATCCGCGCGGCCCGTTGTGGGTCGTCGAGGAGCGCCGCCACGGCTTCCGCTACTTGCCCGACGTGACGGCCGTCCACGACGAGCCCCGTCTCACCGTCGGCCACGGCTTCGGCAGCGCCGCCGGAGTCGCCGGCTACGGTGGGCTTCCCACACGCGCCTGCCTCCTGGAACACGGCGCCCCACCCCTCGACCTCCAGCCCCAGGTACCGGTTCCTGCACGGCATGGCGAACACGTCGCCGGCCGAGTAGTGAAGCGGCAGTTCATCCTCCCGAACCTCGCCCGCGAAGTACACCGAGCGCGCTGGAGCGCTCGCGGCGAGCGCCTCCAGCCGCTCCCGATACGAACCGCCTCCCACGATGAGCAGCGCCGCGTCGGGAACGCGGCGGCGGATCGCGTGCATCGCAAGGATCAGGACGTCCTGCCCTTTCCGTGGCACGAGCCGCGAGACGCAGGAGATCACCGGCCGATCGGAGAGTCCGTGCCGGGCACGGATCCCGCTCGCGTCGAGGTCCGGTCGGAACCGCTCCACGTCGGCGCCCGGCGTGAGCACCGACACGGCGACGTGTCGAGGAACGACCGTTCGGACCGTCCGCCCGACGAAGGCGCTGCAGGCGGCGACCCGTCGAGTTGCTCCGCTCGCTCGGTGGAGCAACGCTGCCGTTCCGGGGACGAGCGCCTCCCAGTATTCAGCGCCGTGCGCGAGCGCGACCGACGGAACGCCGCTGCGTCCAAGAGCTCCCGACAGCAGGGCAGTCGGGACAACGTGCCCGAACAGCACCACCTCGGCACCGGTTTCGCGGACCAAGCTCGCGGCGCGTCGCTCGAGGTCCCGCGTCGGTACGAGCAACCTCGGCGGGAATCGCTCGATCCGGTACGGCTCAGCGTCGTCATGTTCGCGCCACCCCGGCCAGTTGGGCACCAGGACTGTGACGCGGTCGGGCGGGAGCTCCCGGACCAGCGAATGCACCACGCGCTGTACGCCGCCGACACGCGGCGGGAAGTCGTTGGTGATGACGAGAATGCGGGGGACGTCGATGTTCACGGCGCGGTTATCCTGCCAGAACGATGCCGCACGTCGACCTGACCGAATGGCGACGGGTCCTGGTGACGGGCTCCGAGGCGCTCGAGTGGCTCGACGACCTCGTGTCCGCCGGCCTCAGCGGCGCCGACGGGCCGCGACGATCGCTTCTCCTTACCCCGACGGGCCGGATCCGCGCCGACTTCCACGTGGTGCCGCGGTTCGCCGGAGGCATCCTGCTGATCCAGGACCCCGCGCAGCCCAAGCCGATCCAGGACGTGCTGGCACCGTACGTGTTGTCCTCTGACGTGGTGCTCGCGCCGGCCCAGGAGCCGATCACGAGCGAGTGGATCGGCGAGGCCCTCAACCCCGACGGCAGCGGTGAGGCGATACCGCTGGAGGCGTTCGACGAGTGGAGGATCCACGAGGGCATCCCACGGTTCGGGGTCGACCTCGACGAGGACTCGTTGCCGCAGGAGGCCGGGTGGGAGCGGTTCATCGACTTCACGAAGGGCTGCTTCATGGGGCAGGAGGCCATGGCGAAGATCCGCAATCTCGGTGGTCACCCCCACCGGGTGATCCGAGCGCTGCGCGCCGGAGCACCGGTCGTCGTGGCCGAGCGACTGCTCGCGAACGATCAGGAGGTCGGCGTGATCACGAGCGCGGCCGAAACGGATGTCATCGCCCGCGTGAAGTGGGATGCGCCTGACGATCGACTCGTCACCGAGAGCGGCACCTCCCTGCGAGATCGCTAGACGGCGCCGGACGCGCGAAGGTTCTCGAGCTCGTCCTCACCGATGCCGATCTCCGCGAGCACTGCCGCCGTGTGCTCCCCGAAGCCCGGCGCGCGCGTGAGGTTCACGAGCTGGCGCCCGTCGAAGCGCATCGGTGACGACGGCCCGTACGCCTGGCCCTCCACCTCCGCCACGAGCTGCCGGTGCACGACCTGGGGATCGCGGAAAGCCTCGTCGAGATCGTTCACCGGCCCCACACACGTTTCCAGGGAGGCCAGGGCCTCCAGCCACTCGTCGCGGGACCGTGAGGCGAACACGCTCTCCATCTTCTCGTGCGCGGCCGCATCCCCGGAGAACTGTTCCTCGATCATCTCCGGGGCGCCGAGCGCCTCGCAGAGTGCCCGCCAGAACTGCGGCTCGAGCGCCCCGACGGTGAGGTACTTCCCGTCCCCTGCGCGATACACGCGGTAGCAGGGGAACGCGCCCGACAGCCGCATCTCACCGCGCTTGGAGAGCTGGCCGGTGGCGAGGAAATCGCCGCCGTGGATCGTGAGCCACGAGACCACACCGTCGAGCATCGACGTGTCGACGAACGAACCCTGGCCCGTCGTCTTCGCCCTCAATAGCGCGGCGAGGATCCCGATGGCGCCTGCCATCCCGCCTCCACCGATGTCGCCGATCTGAACACCGGGCACCGCCGGCGCTCCGTCCCGGGGACCGATGATCCCAAGCACGCCCGCGTAGCCGATGTAGTTGATGTCGTGTCCGGCGCGGTCCCGGTAGGGGCCGTCCTGCCCGTAGCCGGTGATCGCGCAGTACACGAGCGCGGGGTTCACCTCTCGAAGCGATGACCATCCCACCCCGAGCCGGTCCATCACGCCGGGCCGGAACGACTCCACGACCACGTCTGCTTGCGCCGCGAGGCGCTTCAGAACGTCCACCCCGTCAGGCGTCTTGAGGTTCAGCGTGATGGACCGCTTCCCCCGGTTCAGAGCACGATGCGCCGTAGATTCCTCGTCCACCATCGGCGGGGTCCACCGGATGTAGTCGCCCTTGCCCGGCTCCTCGACCTTGATCACGTCGGCGCCCATGTCGGCCAACAGGAGCGTGCAGTACCCGCCCGGGAGGAGACGCGTGAGATCCAGGATCCTGGTCCCTGCCAGCGGCTTTTCCACAGGCTCGCCGGTCATTGTAGATTTCTCATCTGGAGAACCGTTCAATCCGGTCACCGCCCTTCCC
>JBKOXF010000104.1:0-3819 GCA_046724795.1 Actinomycetota bacterium
TACCCGCGCGAGCTCGCCGACACGGCGGATGCCGTCGCCGCGCTTCTCGGCCTCACGGAGTACGGCATCGCGTGGCAAAGCGCCGGCCGCACCGGCGAGGAGTGGCTCGGTCCCGACCTCTCGGACGTGATCCGCCGGCTCGCCGATGAGGGCGTCCACGCAGTCGTCTCGTGCCCCGTGGGGTTCGTCTCCGATCACCTCGAAGTGCTGTACGACGTCGACATCGAGGCCAGGGGAGTGGCCGACGAGCTCGGCGTAGGGTTCGCGCGAACCGCCTCGCCGAACACAGCCCCCGCGTTCATCGCCGCGCTCGCACAGGTTGTGCGTGACCATCTCGACAAGGAGTCGACATGACCGATACGCGGTACGCGTACTACCCGGTTTTCAGCTCGCTCGAGACCGGTGGCCGGGACCCGGTGGGGCTGGCGCACGAGGTCGAGACTCTGTTCAAAGAGCTCGACGAGAAGCTCACGGTTCGGGGCATCTATTCGACGGCCGGGTTCCGCGAGGACGCGGACCTCTTGATGTGGTGGGTCACGCGCTCCGCCGAGGACGTGCAGGACGTGTTGCGTGAGTTCCGGCACACGGAGCTCGGAAAGTCCATGCTCCTCGCGTACTCGTTCCTCGGCGTGGCCCGGCCTCCGGAGACCGCGCCCGACCATGTCCCCGCGTTCCTCCGGGGCGAACCGGCAAAGCGGTACCTCTGCGTGTATCCGTTCGTGCGGTCGCCGGAGTGGTACCTGCTGCCGTCGCAGGAGCGCGGCGAGTTGCTGCGCGTCCATGGCGAGATGGGCCGGGAGTACCCGGGGGTCCTGGCCAACACGACGAGCGCGTTCGGGTTGAGCGATTGGGAGTGGATCCTCGCGTTCGAGGCCGACGACCTTCCGGAGCTCGTCGACTGCATCCGACACCTGCGTGGGTCGGAATCCCGGCGGTACGTGAAGGAGGAGACGCCCTTCATCACCGGGATCCGCAAGGAGCTCGTCGAGGCGATCCGCGATTTCGTCTGACCTCCCCCTGCGGATCGGCACGCGCCGGTCGAAGCTGGCGCTGGCGCAGGCCCGCGAGGTGGCGGCACTGCTCGAGGCCACGGGTGCGCGGTGCGAACTGGTGCCGATGCTGACCTCGGGAGATACCGGCGGAAAGGTCGGCCCGGCGGGGCTGAAGGGGTTGTTCGTGCACGAGATCGTTCGAGCTCTGCAGGAGGACGAGCTCGACATCGCCGTGCACTCCGCGAAGGATCTGCCCAGCGAGGATCCTGAAGGAGTCGTCGTGGCGTCCGTCCCGACGCGCGGGTCCGCCCACGACCTATTGGTGACACGTGAAGTGTCGCTGCACGGGGGGGCCCGGGTGGGGAGCTCGAGTCTCCGCCGCCGGGGCCAGCTCATGCGGTCGCGGCCTGAGCTGGAGGTCGTCGAGCTTCGAGGGAACGTCGACACACGTCTGCGGAAGCTCCACGACGGCGAGGTCGACGGGCTGGTGCTCGCCGAGGCGGGCCTCCGCCGCCTGGAGATCGCGTCGGAGCACGCAGAGCGGCTCAGTCCGGACGAGATGGTGCCCGCGCCGGGCCAAGGCGCGCTTGCTGTGCAGACGCGGACGCAGAGTGAAGCGCGTGAGATCGTCACGACGATCGACGACCGTGACTCACATGTGGCGTTCGACGTCGAGCGACGGGTCGTCTCGCTGCTGGGCGGAGGGTGCGCCCTCCCCCTCGGTGCGTACGCGCAAGTGGTCGACGATCGGGTGCGGCTCCACGCAGTCGTGTTCCGACCCGATGGTTCCCGATTCATCGAGTCGTCGGTGGAGGGTCCGCGCGATGAGGACGTCGCGCCGCGCGCGGCCCAGGAGCTCCTCGAGGGCGGCGCCGGCGAGATCCTCGCCCAGCTGCGATGACGCTCGAGGGGCGGACCATCCTCGTGACGCGACCCGTCCTCGATGCCGGCGAGCTCGCCACCGAGCTTCGCGAGCGCGGGGCACATGTGATCGAGGCGCCGGCCATCGAGATCGTGGAGCTCGGGGACACGACCGAGCTCGATCGTGCCATCCGACAGCTCGCCGCCGGGGACTTTGCGTGGATCTCGTTCACCAGCCCGCGGGCCGTGGACGCCGTGTGCGAGGGATTGCGTCGGTTCGGTCTCCCGCCCCGGATCCCGTCGAGGATCGCCGCGGTCGGACCGGCGACGGCGAAGAAGCTCTCGGACGTGGGCCTCGACGTCGACCTGCTCGCCGACCCGCACACCACCGAGGCCCTGGCGGAGGCGTTCCCGTCGGGAGAGGGCCGAGTGCTGCTGCCCCGAGCGGACATCGCGCCCGAAGGACTGGAGGAACGCCTCGCGGAGCGGGGCTGGACGCCAGTCCGTGTCGACGCGTACGCGACGCGGTATCCGCAGGAGCTGCCGGCAGACGCACGGCAGGCGCTGGACGACGGGCGCGTGGACGCGGTCGTGTTCACCAGCAGCTCCACGGTCGAGGGATTCGTCAGGCTCGTCGGGCCCCCCCTGGGCACGCCTGCCGTCTGCATCGGGCCGGTCACGGCCGACGCCGCTCTCAGGGCCGGGTTCAGGGTGAAAGCCGTGGCGGATCCGCACACCGTGGACGGGATCGTCGCCGCGTTGGACAATCTGTTCTCGTGAGCTACCCGGAGTCCCGACCCCGTCGGATGCGCCGCCGAGAGGCGCTTCGCCGGCTCGTGCGCGAGACCGACCTCTCCCCTCGCCAGCTCATCGCGCCGCTGTTCGTGAAGGAGGGCATCGAGGAGCCGCTGCCGATCCCGTCGATGCCCGGACAGTTCCAGCACACGCTGGAGTCGCTTCGCAAAGAGGCCGTCGAGGTCGCGGGGAAGGGGGTGGCCTCGTTCGTCCTGTTCGGCGTGCCGATGAACAAGGACGCGGAGGGATCGCAGTCGCACGCTCCCGGGGGGATCGGGCTGCAGGGACTGGCCGCGCTGAAGCAGGAGTTGGGGGACGACGCCGTGGTCATCGCCGACCTCTGCCTCTGCGACTACACGGATCACGGTCACTGCGGACTCGTCACCGAAGGTGGCGACATCGACAACGACGCGACGCTCAAGGTCTATCGGAAGATCGCCGCGGCTCAGGCCGAGGCCGGCGCCGACCTCGTCGCGCCGAGCGGGATGATGGACGGACAGGTCGCGGCGATCCGCGGCGCGCTCGACGAGGGCGGCCATCTTGAGACCGGGATCCTCGCGTACGCGGCGAAGTTCGCGTCGGCGTTCTACGGGCCGTTCCGCGACGCCGCGGAGTGCGCCCCGCAGTTCGGCGACCGCAGCGGCTACCAGATGGATCCGGCGAACGCCGACGAGGCGGTGCGCGAGATCGAGGCAGACATCGCCGAGGGCGCCGACATGGTGATGGTGAAGCCGGCGCTGCCGTACCTCGACGTGATCCGGGCGGCGAGGGAGGCCACCGGGTTCCCGATGGCCGCCTACAACGTCAGCGGCGAGTACGCGATGGTGAAGGCTGCGGCGCAGAACGGGTGGCTCGACGAGCGAAAGACAACACTCGAGGTGCTCACGGCGATCCGACGCGCCGGCGCCGACCAGATCCTCACGTACCACGCGAAGGACGCCGCCGACTGGCTCCGCGACTAGCGCTCTTCGGGTAGACCCGCATCCTCGCCGCCCATGCTTGACGCTGGCGGGCCATATACCTAGGCTGTCTAGGCATGCGGGCAGACATCGTCCGTGGTCACCTCGAGATGCTCGTGCTTGCCGTCGTTGCCTCTGGCGCTGCGTACGGGTACGCGATCGTCGAGGAACTCTCCCGCCGGAGCGGCGGCGAGTTCGATCTGCCCGAGGGG
>JBKOXF010000105.1:0-12034 GCA_046724795.1 Actinomycetota bacterium
TACAGGGCCGCCGCACATGCGGGCTACGTGCCACCGGGCTGGGACCGCTGGTTCGCTTTCGCCGGGGACAACGGGCACTACTACAGCTACGACGTCACCGACAACGGGAGGATCCGACACTTCGACTCGCGCCCGGCCGACTACTCCACGAACGTCCTGGCCAACCAAGCGGTCGGCTTCATCCGGAACACCAGGGGCCCGCTGTTCCTGTACTTCACCCCGTCGGCTCCCCATCTCCCTGCCATCCCGGCGCCACAGGACAGGACGGCCTTCAGCGCCCACCGGTTCGGGTGGCCCCCGAACTTCAACGAGCAGGATGTCTCCGACAAGCCCACGTGGGTCCGTACCGCGCCGCTACGGCCAGCGGGCTATGTGGCGTCGAACCGACTCCGTCAGTACCGAACGCTTCTCGCCGTCGACCGTGCGGTTGCTCGGATCGTTCGGGCGCTGCGTGACACCGGCCGGCTGTCGACGACGTTCATCGCGTTCATGGGCGACAACGGGTTCCTGTGGGGCGAGCACCGCTTGGGAGACAAGCGCGCGGTGTACGAGGAGTCCATCCGGGTGCCCCTGGTGATCCGCTACGACCCGCTCACGCGATCGGCCCGCACCGACGACCACCTCGTCCTGAACATGGACCTGGCCCCGACGTGGGCCACGCTGGGGGCGGCTGATGTCCGGCGCGAACGGTCACAGTCTCCTGCCGCTGTTGCGTTCAAGCTCGGCTCGCTGGCGGACGCAGTTCCTCGTCGAGCACCTGAAGGACGTGGAGGCGGACCCGATCACCCGGAGCGATCCCACCTACTGCGCCATCCGAACGAAGGTCTTCAAGTACGTCGTCTACCAGACTCGAGAGCAGGAGCTGTACCGGCTCACCACCGACCGATACGAGCTGCACAACCTCGCCCACCGTCCCCTGTTCCGCGACCGGATGCTGTCGCTGCGTCACCGTCTCAACCTCATGTGCAGGCCCCGTCCCCCGGGCTTCACGGCCTTCGGGTTGACGTGAGCGACTGAGGGACGAGGCCCCTTCTTCGGGCCTCGTCCCTCTCGTCGCTTTGCTGTCCGTGTGCCCCCCGTCAGCCCGGCAGGCCCTCGAAGAGATCGCTCAGCCGGGACCCGGGCTCCGGCTCGGGCCAGGCCTGCACGAACGTCTCCAGACCGAACACCATGGGGCGGACCTCCTCGGGGATGTCATCGATCTCCGCCCTCTGGGTGGCGTGTGACAGCAGCGCCTCGTGCTTCTCGGTCCACACCGGAGAGCTATCCACCCATACGGTGACGGTCTCGTCGGGGACGCCGCGCGGCTGGAACGGCGCCTCGGGATCGAAGGGCTCCTGGCCCATCTGCCGCTGCATCTCCCGGAACGCTTCGATGCGCGAGGCCGGGATCCCCACGTAGAACAGGCGCCGGAAGCCCGACGCGCCGCGTTCGCGCGCTCGGTGGAACGCCTCCGTTCCGACGCCCGACATGTACATGTGATCGTCGTGTTTCGTCACGCCCTCCGGACCGAACGTCACCACCACCTCGGGCCCGAACGCCTCGAGGAGCTCCGTGACCTTCTCGACGACGGGCTCTGGATCGATGTCCTTCAGCCCGCCGTCCGGGTACCGCAGGAAATGCTGCTCCGGTTTCACGCCGAGCGCCCGGTACGAGGCTCGGGACTCCTCCTCGCGAACCTCGCCCAGGTTCTCGCGGGTGGCCAAAGACGGGTCGGCGATCATGCCGGCCTCGCCGCTGGTGGCCAGGACGACCAGGAGCTCGAGGTCGTCGGGGTGCATTGCGATGGACCCCGCCACGCCGAACGAGTCGTCGTCGGGATGCGCGAACACCAGGGCGAGTCGCTTCACGGCCCTGCCAGCAGGGGCTCCAGCCCGACCGTCAGCCCGGGCCGGCTGTGGATGGACTTGATCGCCAGCAGCACACCCGGCAGGAATGACGCCCGGTCGAGCGAGTCGTGCCGGATGGTGAGGATCTGACCGGGCCCGCCGAAGATGATCTCCTGGTGCGCCACGAGGCCGGGGAGCCGAACGGAATGCACCCTGATCCCCTCGAGGTCGCCACCTCGGACGCCGTCCAGCTGCTCCTTGTCGGGTCCGGCCCACGCTTCGCCCCGTTCCCTGGTCAGGCGCATCGCGGTGTCGAGCGAGGTGCCCGATGGCGCGTCCACCTTGCCGTCGTGGTGGAGCTCGATGATCTCGACCGCCGGGAAGAACCTCGCCGCCTCCGCCGCGAGCCGCTGCATCAGCACGGCCCCGATCGCGAAGTTCGGCGCGACGATGACGTTGGAGT
Source organism: Actinomycetota bacterium (assembly GCA_046724795.1). Taxonomy (GTDB): domain Bacteria; phylum Actinomycetota; class UBA4738; order UBA4738; family JACQTL01; genus JBKOXF01. Next base: position 2,293 of record JBKOXF010000105.1, read on the forward strand.
CGCCGTCCTCCCGCTCCAGGGCGTACTCGATCTCCCCGAGCTGTTCGGGGGTGATGCCGGTGGTCCCGACCACGACGTGCATGGCGTGCTCGATGGCCCATCGGATGTCGTCCATGACGGTCGCCGGACTCGTGAAGTCCACGGCCACTTCGGTCTCCGCTTGCAGCAGAGGGTCGAGCTCCTCGGAGATCGTGATGTGGTTGTCCGGACGGCCGATCAGCGCTCCGATGCCCTGCCCGGGAGCCGCGGGATCCACGGCGGCCACCAGCATGAGATCAGGATCGTCCTCGACGGCCCGAGAGACCTCCTGGCCCATCCGGCCGGCCGCTCCGAGGACGCCGACGCGGATCACCTCAATCCCCTCCGTGATGCGCCGCGAAGGCCAGTTCGGCGGAGAGGTCGCTGCCGCCGAACGCGTCCTGCGGGAACGGCCCGATCACCGCGAGCCCCATGGGCTGGTTCAGGACCCGCTCGGCCACGCGGCGAGCGTCCTCGATCGTCACCGCGTCGATCCGCTCGAGCGTCTCGTCCACGGACAGGATCTCGCCGTGGGCGATCTCCGATTTCCCCAGCCGGGACATTCGCCCGCTGGTGTCCTCGAGCGAAAGGACCAGCGCACCCTTCATGTGCCCTTTCGCCCGGTCGAACTCGTCCGGGGTGAGGCCACCGGAGGCGAGGTCGTGAACCTCCCGGCGCATCACGCCCAACACTTCCTCAGCGCGCTTCGGCGTCGTTCCGGCGTACACCGAGAACAGCCCGGCCTCCGCGTACATCGCGTGGTAGCTGTACACGGAGTACGCGAGGCCACGCTTCTCGCGGATCTCCTGGAACAGCCGCGACGACATGCCTCCACCAAGTGCCTGGTTCACCACGCCGAACGCGAACCGATCCGGGTCGCTGCGCGGGAGCCCGTTCGTTCCGAGACAGATGTGCGCCTGCTCGGTGGGACGGTTGCGGACGAGGGTCGCCCCGCTGGGTTTGGGTGCGTCGCGAGCCTCGCGAAGCCGCCACGCCGAGGGGCCTTGCCGCTTCACCCGGCCCGTCTCCATCCCGCGACGAACCAGCTCCACGACGCGATCGTGGGTGACGTTCCCCGCAGCGACGACCACGAACCTTGCGGGCGTGTAATGCCGGCGATAGAACCGCTTCACCTGGTCGCGGTTTATGGAGGTGATGCTGTGCACGGTGCCGAGGACCGGCCGCCCCAGCGGGTGTCCGGCCCACAGCGACTCGGTGAACAGGTCGTGGATCAGCTCGTCCGGTGAGTCCTCGTGCATGTTGATCTCCTCGAGGATCACCTGCCGCTCCGCTTCGAAGTCGGGCGAGCGGAGCAGCGAGTGCTGAAGCATGTCGCACATGTGCTCGACCGCCATCGGGAGGTCGCGGTCGAGGACGCGCGCGTAGAAGCACGTGTTCTCCTTGGAGGTGAACGCGTTGAGGTCGCCGCCGACGGCCTCGAATGCCTCGGCGATGTCCCGAGCGCTGCGGGCCGGCGTCCCCTTGAACAACAGGTGCTCGAGGAAGTGCGACGCACCGGCGATGGCGGGGCGCTCGTCGCGCGAGCCGGCTCCCACCCAGACGCCGAGCGTCACCGAACGGACCGACGGCATCCGCTCGGTGACGATGCGCAGGCCCGACTCGAACTCCGTCCGGCCCAACTCCACGTCGGTGGTGCCGGGTTTCGCGGGCACCGGGTCAGTCCCGGCGTTCGCGCCGAGGGCCCCGGTCGCGGCCTCGGTCGCCGTCTCGGCGAGGCCGGCGGCCGTCCCGATCCCCTTCCCGGCGCTCCCGCCGTGGAGCCTCCTGCGGCTCGGTGCCCTCGGGCGTCAGCCATTGGTCGCCGATCGGCTTCAGCGCGATACGTCCGCGCTGCTCGTCGATCTCCACCACCTCGACCTCGAGCTTGTCGCCGACGTTCACGGCATCCTCCACACGCTGCAGTCGCTGGCCGCGGCCCAGCCGGGAGATGTGGATGAGCCCGTCGCGCGTCGGCGTGACGCTGACGAACGCGCCGAAGTCGGTGGTCTTCACGACCGTGCCGGTGAACCGCTCCCCCACCGCCGGCATCTTCGGATTGATGATCTCGTCGATCATCTTCTGCGCCTCTTCGGCGCCGGCCCCCTCTCGGGACCCGATGAACACCGTGCCGTCGTCCTGGATGTCGATGTCGGCGCCGGTGGTCGCGATGATCTCGTTGATCCGTTTGCCCTTCGGCCCGATGACCTCGCCGATCTTGTCCACGGGGATCTGGATGGAGACGACGCGCGGCGCCTTCGCCGAGATGACCTCGCGCGGCTCGGGGATCGTCTTCAGCATGACGTCGAGGATCTGGAGCCTGGCCTCACGGGCCTGCTTCAGGGCCTGCGCGAGGGCCTCGGCCGGGAGCCCGGTGACCTTCATGTCGAGCTGGATCGCGGTGACCCAGTCCTTCGTGCCCGCCACCTTGAAGTCCATATCGCCGAGCGCGTCCTCGGCGCCCAGGATGTCGGTGAGCGTCACGTACTCGCCGCCCTCGGCGATCATGCCCATCGCGATGCCGGCCACCGGCGCCTTGATCGGCACGCCGGCGTCCATGAGCGAGAGGGTCGACGCGCACACGCTCGCCATCGAGGTCGAGCCGTTGGAGGAGAGGACGTCGGAGACGAGCCGCAGCGTGTAGGGGAACTCCACCTCGTCGGGGACGACCGGCACGAGCGCCCGCTCCGCGAGCGCGCCGTGGCCGATCTCGCGGCGCTTCGGTCCACGCATGAACCCGGTCTCTCCGGTGGAGAAGGGCGGGAAGTTGTAGTGGTGGATGTAGCGCTTCGTGTCCTCCGGATCGAGGGTGTCGATCTGTTGGGTCATGCGCAGCATCCCCAGCGTCGTCACGTTGAGGACCTGGGTCTCGCCGCGCTGGAACAGCCCGCTTCCATGTGCGCGCGGCACCAGGCCGACCTCGGCGGACAGCGGGCGGATCTCGTCGGCCTTGCGGCCATCGAGGCGCACGCCCTCCTCGATCACCCGCTTTCGCATGGCCTTCTTCTGGATCTCCTTGAAAGCCGGGCTGATCGTTCGTTCCACCTCGGCCCACTTCTCCTCGCCGTAGCGCTCCTGGAGCACCTGCCTGAGGTCCTCCTTCAGCGTGTCCAGCGCCGCCTCGCGATCGGCCTTGTCGGGCACGAGGGCCGAAGCGAGCCGGTCGCGGGTGAACTCGTCGACGTCGTGCCAGACGTCCTCGGCGTAGAGGGGCTTCGGCTCGAACGGCCTCCGCTCGACCTTCATCTCCGCCAGGAACTCGTTCTGGAAGTCGATGATCTCGCCGATGGCCTGCTTCGCCGCCTCGAGGCCCTCCGCGACGAGCTCCTCGGTGGGCTGCTGCGCGCCGTCTTCGATGAGCTGCCACGCGACGTCGGTGGCTTCGCCCTCGATCATGAGGATGTCGACGCCGCCCTGGTCGTTGCGCTTGCCCGCCACCACGATGTCGAACGTGGCCAGGTCGAGCTCCTGGTAGGTGGGGTTGATCTTCCATTGGCCGCCGATGTGGCCGAGCCGAACGGCACCGACCGGTCCCTCGAACGGCAGCCCCGCCGCCATCACGGCGAGCGACGCGCCGTTGATCGCGGGGATGTCGTAGGGGTTGGCCTGGTCCACGGAGAGCACGGTGATGACCACGTGCACCTCGTCGCGGAACCCGTCCTTGAACGTGGGGCGGAGCGGGCGGTCCGTGAGCCGCGCGGTGAGCGTCGCGGTCTCGGAGGGCCGGCCCTCCCGGCGGAAGAACCCACCGGGGATCTTCCCGGCAGCGTACATGCGCTCCTCGACGTCGACGGTGAGCGGGAAGAAGTCGATGCCCTCGCGGGGCTTCCCGCTCGTGCAGGTGGCGAGGATCTGGGTCTCGCCCACGGTCACGACGGCCGAGCCCCACGCTTGCTTCGCGAGCTTGCCCGTCTCGAAACGGATGGTGGAGGACCCGATGGTCCTCGATGCTTGATGAACGGTCACTGGCTGTACCTCCTTGCGATGAGTGCTTCGCGAGGAGCCGGCCAGTTTTCAGTAGTGGGGGTCCGGACCTCGTCCGGGCACCCGCTACTGATAACCGACCCGTTGTCCTCCTCGCTCCGGTCGGTTCCGGGTTCCTGTCCTTCCTGCCTCCCTCCGTGAAGAAGGGGCGGCAACGCCGCCCCTTCGGTTATCGCCTCAGCCCGAGGCGTCCGATGAGCTCGCGGTACCGCTCGATGTCCTCACGCTTGAGGTAGTCGAGCAGCCGACGCCTACGACCGACCATCTGGAGCAGGCCCCGCCGCGAGTGATGGTCCCTCTTGTGGGTCTTGAGGTGCTCGGTCAGCTCGGAGATGCGTCGGGAGAGAACGGCGATCTGGACCTCGGGCGAGCCGGTGTCGCCTTCGGAGCGCTGATAGTCCGCGATGACCTGCGATTTCTCTTCTTTGACCAATGCCATGTGGATCGCACCGAGACTACCACAGGGGTCCTCGCATTCCCGGCCCGGTGCGCGACGGCCGCCGGACTGCAGACGGAGCGCGCTCAAGCCCCGGTGAGCTGCGGGTGGCCGCTCGAGCCGATGTAGGCCGGGAGCAGCTTCGCGCTGATCTTCCCGTCCGGCCGAACGCGAACCTCGGCCACACCGGTCGTCGACCCCTCGACGGAGAACGCCGGCCACACGAAGTTCCCCAGGCTGTAGAAGATCGGCTTTCCCTTGTAGAAGGCGAGGGGCTGGAGGCGGTGGGAGTGCCCGCCGAAGATCACGTCGGCCCCGGCATCGATGAATTGTCTGGCCTGCTCGACCTGGTAGCTCTCGGGCTGCGTGTCCAGCTCGACCCCCCAGTGGATGATGACCACGACGAGATCGGCCCGGGCCTCGGCCCGGCGGATCGACTCCACCATGCATCCGACGTCGTGGCCGCACGCGGTGCCGGGGTGGCCGGGCGCGGCGGCCTCGTCCGGCTCGGGGTCGAGGACCTCGTCGATGCCGACCACCGCGATCCGCCATCCCTTGACGTCGAAGAACGCCGGCTCCTCGGCCTGGTCCGGGTCCTTGCCCGAGCCCACCGGAGCGATGCCGGCACCCTGGATGTTGTGACGTGAGTCGAGGAGCGCCTCCGGGCCGTAGTCGTACGCGTGGTTGTTGCCCTGGTTCGCCACGTCCACCCCCGCGGCTTTTGCCGCCGGCAGTGCCGCGGGGTCGCACCGGAAGTTGAACTCCTTGGGGATGATGGTCCCGGCATGTGAAGCCGGGCATTCCAGATTGATCACGGTGAGGTCGTCGCGCTTGAACAGGCCGTTCATGCCGGAGAACGCGTAGTCGTATCCGTACGTGCGCAGGTTCGGGATGTACGAGGGATCGAGGCTCACGTCTCCGGTCCCGTGCAGGAGCAGTGGTCCCCGGTGGGTCGGTGAGGGGCTCGACCGGGCCGACGGGCTGGGGCGCGCGGTGGGTGAGGACGCCTCCGACGTCGTGGCCGCTCGAGGCCGGGGCTGGGAGTCCCGATGAGTGCTTCGCAGGGCGACCGCAGCGGCCAATCCGCCGAGCAGCACGAAGACGACCACCGCGAAGGGGCCGCGCCTCACTCCCGGACGACCTCCCGGGTTCGCTGAACGTCCGCTCCGATGCGCTCCACCAACTCGTCCACGGAGTCGAAGCGCTCCTCGTCACGGAGCCGCTCCCAGAACTCGATCGAGACGTCCTCGCCGACGAGGTCGCCGTCGAAATCCAGGAGGTACGCCTCGATGTGCACCGGCTCGTCCCCGAACGTGGGGTTCGACCCGACGTTGATCGCGGCCACGAACCGGCCCTCCTTCGTGACGCCGACCCCCGCGTAGACACCGACCGCGGGCAGCTGGATCCGCGGACTCGTCTCCAGGTTCGCCGTGGGGAAGCCGAGGCCCGCGCCCCGGCCGGCGCCGTGCACGACCCGGCCGTCCACGGCGAACCTCCGTCCGAGTGCCGTCCGCGGCCAGTCGAGATCGCCCTCGGTCAGCGCGTCCCTGATCGAGGAGGACGACACCTTGCGGCCGTCGATCTCGAGCATGTCGACGCCCTCGACGGTGAACCGGTGACTCGGGCCCGCCCCTTGGAGGTAGGCGAGATCGCCGGCGGCCTTGTACCCGAACCGGAAGTTGCTCCCCAGCACGACGTGCTCCGCGTGGAGGCTCTCATCCAGGAACCGCTCGACGAAGACCTCGGGCGACGTCTTCGAGAACTCGAGTGTGAACTGAAGGATGAGCAACGTGTCCGCCCCGAGGTCCTCGATGAGCGAGATCCGACGCTCCAGGGTCGTGAGCAACCGTGGCTCGTGGCCGTGCGTCAGCACCTCGCGGGGGTGGCGGTCGAACGTCGCGACCACCGAGCGGATCCCGCGTTCGCGGGCCACCCCGATCACACGCCCGATGACAACCTGGTGGCCCCGGTGGACGCCGTCGAACACTCCGATGGTGACCGCGGTGGGGCCTGGCTCGAGCGGCAGCGCCTCCGTTCCTCGCAGGATCTGCATCCGGTCGATGAGCCTAGCCGACGCGCGCCGCCGGCTGGCCGAGCTACGGGCAGTTCCGCGGGCTCAGCACGAGTTTGGAGAGGGTCCGCGTGAAGTTGAACAGGCCGAGCATGTCCTGGCCGGCGGGATCGCCGGCGTCGACGGGCCGGCGCTGCAAGGGCAGCCGGTTGAATCCGTGGAGCCGCTCGACGAACCACAGCACGGAGTCGGTGGAGAGGACCGTCGTGTCCACGCCTCGTTTCACCCACGGCGAGATGATGATCGACGGCACACGCGGGCCCAGGCCGTAGATGTCGGGATGCGGCGGCGGAACGTGGTCGTAGAAGCCGCCGAAGTCGTCCCAGATCAGGATGACCACTGTGTTCTTCCAGTCCGAGCTCCGCATCAAGGCGTTCAGGTACTGGACCGTCCAGTTCTCACCCCCACACATGCTGGTCGGGGGGTGATCTGAGACGGCGAACGGCGGCGTGAGCCACGACACGGCGGGCAGCGTGCCGTTCTTCGCGTCCTTGAGGAACTGGTCCGACGACACGCGACGGCCCCAGATCGAGGGGTTCCGCCGGGTTGCCCGAACCTCACGCAGGGGATCGACGTAGGAGTTGCTGCCCCGGTACTCCTTCCACCGGATTCCGTGGGCCTGGAGCACCTGGGGAAGGGTCCGGTACTTCGTGTTCGTGATGCACGGCCACCGGATGATGTAGCGCTTTTGCACCGTGCCGGCGTCTCCGTTGTCCTCCGCCTGCATGATCGCGGGATCGGTGGGGCTAGTGTTCCGAGGAAACGCGCCGGTGCGCTCGGCGGGATCGTCGCAGTACTCGCGAGGGATGCCGTTCGGACCCCACTGGTTGCTCCCCTCCTGCGTGACGATGCCGTCTGTCGACCCGCCCATGCTCCACAGGTGCTCCATCGTGGTCGGGCCGTACACGGGGCTGAAGAAGTGGTCGTCGAGCTGGTAGTGCTGCGCGTACCGCCAGTAGTTGGGGATCTCGGCTTGGTTGTACTGGACGTACGGGTCGCCGGGACTCTTGGCGATCTTGTCGAAGCAGTCCATCTTCCCGCCGTCGACGGCCTCGATGCCGGCGTTGAAGGAGTGCTGGACGTCGGGCGTACGGTCCTGCGCCAGGGTGAGCTTCACCGTCGTGCTGGAGTGACACTTCTTGCCCGTGGTCGCGCCGTCCGCCCCGGGGAACCGCCCGAACAAAGTGTCGAAGGTCCGGTTCTCCTTGATCAGGAACACGACGTGCTTGATCTTCTTGCGCGCCAGCACGAGCTGCGGATCGGTTGCGGCCGACGCGCCGGTGGCCGTGCCGCTCGGCGCCGGGACCGGCGAGCTGTGCGCTGCAAGCGTCCCCCGCGCGGCAGGCTCGGCCGTGCCGCTGCTGCACGCGACGCCGATCAGAGCGCAGAAGGCGATCCCGGCGGCGAGCGAGCGGCCACGTCGACGACGAACGGGGGCGCTGATGTTCACGGGGCAGGCCAGGGTACGAGCGGGCCCCAAGAACGGCAACTCATTTCGGAGCGAGCACCATCTCGGGACATGACTTCGTGCCGGTGTCACGCCAGATGCCGATGAGCCTGCCGTCCGGCGCGTAGAGCGCATATGGGCCCTCGATGTCGGCGGGCGCGAGGCACACGCCGTTCGACGCCGCCCGCGCCTCGTCCGGATGCTCCAGCCGGAACGACGGGAGGTGCGCCACGGCCTCGTCGATGGGCCGGGGCTGCCGGAGCCGGTTCAGCATCACGGCCCGGTCCAGCCCGAACGGGCCGACGCGGGTGCGGACCAGGCGGGAGAGATGTGCCCCCGGTCCGAGGGCCGTCCCGACGTCCGCGACCAGAGACCGCACGTACGTCCCCGACGAACACCGGACGACGAAGTCGAACTCCGGCGACCGGAACTGGGTCAGCTCGAACGCGTCGACCCGGACGCGCCGGGGCTCCGCCTCGACGGCCTCGCCCCGTCGGGCCGCCCGGTACAGGCGCTCGCCGCCCACCTTCACGGCCGAGTACGCCGGGGGGACCTGGTCGATCTCGCCGATGAAGGAGCCCAGCGCCTTCTCCAGTGCATCGGGCTCGACGTCGACCGGAGCCGTCCGCACCACGTCACCGTCGGCGTCGAGCGTGTCGGTCTCCACGCCGAGCACGCCGGTGCCCTCGTACTCCTTGTCCAGCCCGGACAGGTACCGCAGGAGGCGGGTGGCCCGCCCGACCCCCAACACGAGCACGCCCTGGGCCATCGGATCGAGCGTTCCGGCGTGGCCGACCTTCTTCGTCCCGAGGATCCGACGGACGCCGTCCACCACGTCGTGCGACGTGATACCGCGAGGCTTGTACACCACGACCAGGCCTTCCGGCGCCGTCACGCGACCTTCGACGACGCTTTCAACGCCTCGACGAGCTCGCGAACGCTCTCCTCGAGCGAGGCCTTGGCCGTGTACCCGGCGGCCAACCGATGGCCGCCTCCCCCGTGCTGGGCCGCGACGCTCGCGACGTCGTGCTCGCCGCGCGACCGCATGCTGACCTTGAACCGGCCGTCGCGCTGCTGCTTCAGCACAGCGGCCACGTCAGCCTCCCGCGCGGTCCGGATGACGTCGATGAGGTCGTCGGTCTCCCCCATCGGGATCCCTTCCTTCCCGATGTCCTCCTGCGTCAGGTACGTCCACACGAGATCGGCGTCCCCGACCAGCTCGAGCCGACCCAGCGCCGTGGCCAGGACACGCAGATAGGCCACGCTGTTGTCCTCGAACATGGCCTGCGCGAGTCGAGCGTGATCGAACGCGTGCGTCCGGAGCTCGGCGGCCAGGCGGAGCGTCTCCGGTGACGTGCTCTGATATTGGAACCGTCCGGTGTCGGTGACGATCCCCGCGTACAGGGAGGCCGCGGAACTCGTGGGGATGTCGCCGCCCATCCGCTTCATCAGCCGATACACCATCTCCGCGGTGGAGGAGGCCGCTGGGTCGATCAGCGGGATCGTCCCCACGCCCTCGTTCGAGAGGTGGTGGTCGATCCAGATCAGCTCCTTGGCCCGGTTCGCCGCCCCGAGCAGGGCGCCCAGCCGGTCGGTCGATGCACAATCGAGCGTCACCATCACCTCCGGCGCCTTGGGGAACTCGTTCGGCGGGACGAGGGCGCCGGCACCGGGCAACGCGTCCACCCACCGGGCATGCTCGAACGGGACGTTGCCGTAGGAGCACACGACCTTGGTGCCGCGTGCCTTCAGGAACTCCGCGAGCCCGAGCATCGAACCGAGGGCATCG